>NZ_NEJR01000008.1:0-213860 GCF_002113165.1 Pseudomonas sp. B19(2017) | reverse complement strand
GGGTGGTTGGAACAGGGGCGGAGTATACGCCGGTTGGGGGCGGGTTGGGGAACGCCATACACCGTGCCGGCCTCTTCGCGGGCTCGCCCGCTCCCACAGGGATAGCACCAGCGCCAGGCCTGTGCGATACCTGTGGGAGATCACCCAGCCCTTCGGGCTGCGCTGTCGCGCAGAGAGCTGAGTAGGCAGGCGCTCCGCTTACCCTGTGGGAGCGGGCGCGCCCGCGAAGAATCCAACGCGATGCATGGCACCGGCTGCGCCGGTGTTCGCGGGCACGCCCGCTCCCACAGGGTCCCTGCTAAATCAGCAAGTTATGTGAAGTTCTATGGGAGCTGGCTTGCCTGCGATGGGCCGCGAAGCGGCCCCGGCGATCTCGGATCAGAACCCCTGAACACTCTTGGCCTGCGCTGCAGCACCAAGTCGCGCATGGCAATCAGCGGATCAGCGCACCTTGCCTTGTTCTGGCAGTAACTGTTCCTTGTCGAAGGCATCTACATCGATCACTGCCCGACGCGCTTGTTCCGCGGCATGCAGCCGTTGCCCTTCATCAGGCTGCAATACGCCGCTTTCGATTGCCGCAGCAATGGCCGACTGCCCGGGGGCCGGCTGCACCTTGCCCTCCTTGATCGCCTGGTGCAGGGCCTTGTGCAGCGGCGCTGCCTCGTTCAGCAGGTCGCAGGCCCGCTGCAGTGCCGCCACCGGGTCACCGTCAGCCTGTGGCCTGAAGCAACCGGCAAGCAGCTCTTCCAGTGCCGGGTCACCCTTGCAGCGGCCGATAAGCCCCGCCACCTCGGCATCGAGTTCGTCGCTTGGCCCGCTATGGCGGCGGCCGAAGGGGAATACCAGCACCCGCAATACGCACCCGACAAAGCGGTTGGGGAAGTTGTCGAGCAGTTGGTCCAGGGCCTTTTCCGCCTCACCCAGGCTTTCTTCCATCGCCCAGCGCAGCAAGGGCTGCATGTGCTCTGGTGAACCCAGATCGTGGTAGCGCTTCAGCGCGGCACTGGCCAGGTACAGGTAGCTCAGCACATCCCCCAGCCTTGCGCTGAGGCGCTCGCGGCGCTTGAGCGCACCACCCAGCAGCATCATCGACAGGTCAGCCAGCAGGGCGAAGGCGGCGACCTGGCGGTTGAGGGCGCGGAAGTAGCCTTGGCTCAGGGCATCGCCCGGCACGCTTTCCAGGTGGCCCAGCCCGAGGTTGAATACCAATGTGCTGGCCGCGTTGCCGGCGGCGAACATGATGTGCTTCATCAGCAGATCGTCGAACTCGCGCAGCGCCTGGTCGCGGTCCTCGCGACCGGCCAGGGCCATTTCCTTGAGCACGAACGGGTGGCAGCGAATGGCGCCCTGGCCGAAGATCATCAGGTTGCGCGTAAGGATATTGGCACCTTCCACCGTGATGAAGATTGGCGCCCCCTGCCAATTACGCCCCAAATAGTTGTTCGGGCCCATGATGATGCCCTTGCCGCCATGCACATCCATGGCGTGCTGGATGCACTCGCGGCCGCGCTCCGTGAGGTGGTACTTGAGGATCGCCGACAGCACCGAAGGCTTCTCGCCCAGGTCGACGGCCTTGGCCGTCAGCAGGCGGGCACTGTCCATCAGCCAGGCATTGCCGCCGATGCGCGCCAGTGACTGCTGGATGCCTTCGAAGGCCGCCAGCGGCACATTGAACTGTTCGCGGATATTGGCGTACTGGCCGGTGACCAGGCTGGTGTACTTGGCGGCGCCGGTGCCCACGGCAGGCAGGGAGATGGAGCGGCCCACCGACAGGCAGTTCATCAGCATCATCCAGCCCTTGCCGAGCATGGCCTGGCCGCCGATGAGGAAACTCAGCGGGACGAATACGTCCTTGCCGCTGTTGGGGCCATTCATGAAGGCTGCACCCAGCGGCAGGTGGCGCTTGCCGATGTCCACGCCGGGGGTGTCGGTGGGGATCAGCGCCAGGCTGATGCCCAGTTCTTCCTGCTCGCCCAGCAGCTGGTCCGGGTCGTAGGCCTTGAATGCCAGGCCCAGCAGGGTAGCGACCGGGCCCAGGGTGATGTAGCGCTTTTCCCAGTTCAGGCGCAGACCGATGACTTCCTCGCCTTGCCACTGACCCTTGCACACCACGCCGGTGTCGGGCATGGCACCCGCATCCGAGCCAGCAAGTGGGCCAGTAAGTGCGAAACAAGGGATCTCCTCGCCGCGGGCCAGGCGTGGCAAGTAGTGGTCACGTTGTTCATCGGTGCCGTAGTGCAGCAACAGTTCGGCTGGCCCAAGTGAGTTTGGCACCATCACTGTGGAGGCCAGGTCGCCACTCCGGGTGGCCAGCTTCATCGCTACCTGGGAATGGGCGTAGGCAGAGAAGCCCTTGCCGCCATATTGCTTTGGAATGATCAGGGCAAAGAAACCATTTTGCTTGATATGCGCCCAGGCTTCGGGCGGCAGGTCCATGTCCTGGCCGATCTGCCAGTCGCTGACCATGGCGCATAGCTCTTCGGTAGGGCCGTCGATGAATGCCTGCTCTTCTTCGGTCAGCTTCGCTGCCGGGTAGGCCAGCAAGGTGCGCCAGTCGGGCCGGCCGCTGAACAACTCACCGTCCCACCACACCGTGCCCGCATCGATTGCCTCGCGCTCGGTTTGCGACATGGGTGGCAAGGTGCGAAGGAACCAGTTGAACACTGGGTCGGTGAATACCTTGCGCCGCCAGTCAGGCAACGCCACCAGGGCGATTTTCAGCGCCAGTACCCCCCATATCAGCGTCAGCAGCCAGCCGGGGACATGGCTGAATATGCCCATCAGCAGCACATAGGCCGCCATCATGCCCAGTATCTGCAAAGGTGCCAGGCGTTGATGCGTCAGGTACGCCGCGCCAATCACCAAACCCACCAACCACAACAGCCACATAGTCTTTCCTCCATGGAACCGGTGTTCGAAACCTTTGCCAAGAGCTTAGACGGCGGCTTGGCAAAGGCTTGACCTGAACAGTGACAAGGTGTGGCTGGAGGAGTTCGCTGCAAGGTGCCCGGCCCCGGGCAGTCAACCCTTGTTCCAGTGGGCCACGAAGGTTTCGGCGGTCATCAACGGCACGGGCACGATGATGTAGGCCCAGTACCATTTGATCGGGTCGTCCATCACGGCCTGGATTACGGTGAAGCGGCTGAGCAGGCCGGGTGTAAAGATACCGGTCTGGTCGACTTTGCCGTCCCCTGCCAGTACTTTCCATTCCGTCTTGCTGGCCGGTGCTTCTGTTTCTTTCCCGGTTTCAGAGTCGATATAACAGAAACGTAATTTCAATCGGCCCTGAACCAGTTCGGTCTTGAAGAAAAAGTTGGGGGCGGTGTTCAGTACCACGAAGGTTGAAATAAGGGGTACCAAGGCAAAACCGGTAATTACCCGGTCTATTCGCACCGGCTCTTCAAATGATGTTCTGGTTGCTGTTGGCTCTTGGGTCAGGCTGTTGTCGGCCAGGCAAACTTCCGGTTTGGCTGGCGCTGAGTATTCGCATGTGTAGCCATTGGGTTTCAATGAGCCGTGACCGCCACCATCCAGTTCCCAGCGAGGAGTAGCAGTACCTTGCGGCTTCACCTCTACCTTGTGGGCAGTGCTGCCGGCGCTGACCGCTGCGACCAGTGGGTCGGCATGGAAGCTCAGCGGTGCCTGGGGTTGTGCCTGCTGCGCATTGGCGTACAGGAACTTGTACGACATTTTGTGAACATGGTTTTCAATTACGTCAATTTTGTCACACAGCACATAGGATGGCGGTAGCAAGAGGTGCGCCAGGTCGGTGAAGTCGTTGT
This sequence comes from Pseudomonas sp. B19(2017), assembly GCF_002113165.1. Classification (NCBI taxonomy): domain Bacteria; kingdom Pseudomonadati; phylum Pseudomonadota; class Gammaproteobacteria; order Pseudomonadales; family Pseudomonadaceae; genus Pseudomonas; species Pseudomonas sp. B19(2017). The sequence continues at coordinate 210,078 of NZ_NEJR01000008.1, read as the reverse complement.
AGTAAATCGGGTCTGGCATTTCGGCATAGGGCATGTAGACCGCCAATTTATCCCAAGGCGTGCTGTCTTGCGCGGGGAAGCTCCCTTTGTCGCTGCTCCCGTTCACGATGTACAGAACGTGAGCGCCTGAAGTCGGGTGCTTGCGCAGGTAGAAACGCAACTGGGACAACAGCCAGCTGCTTTGTGCAGCGGCTTCAACGTTGTAGGGCTGAATGATGCGTTGCTCGTCTGATAACCCATCGAAACGTTGGCGAAAAATGTCTGCCAGTTCTACGTCAGGCTGCTCCGAACCCGTGGCCTGTATATAGAAGCTGGATTTTTTTTTATCCACTTTCAGCGTCAACTTTGCGCCAGGCCCTGCACAGTGGCCCACAAAACCATCCAGAGGGAATTCCTGGTAGAGGAACTGTGGTTCGTTCTTGGTAAACGCAACCACCCGGTCGAGGCTTGCCCTGGGCTTGCCACCAAATGTCGGTGCGGACCAGATGAAGTTGATATAGAACATCATGCGTGAGGTGACGCGCACACGGTCCTGAAGATACTGCACAAATGGCGTCGCAAGGTCGCAGATGACCTGCTCTCTGTTTGTGCTCCTGAGCCGCTCGTACTGAATGGTCTCGTGAAGCACGGGTGGCTTCGATCCGATCAGTCGCTCGCGCGCGGTATTGATTGTGGCCGCGTCGAATATGACGTGAATGCGCCAGCCGCGCATGTCGTGATCGGGTTGTATGGGGACCTGAGTATCCTCTTCCATGGTGAGGCCTCGCTGCGCAGATAAGTGAGGTAAGTGCAACACATGTAAAGCACCCTCACTACTGGCAGATTTGTCAGGTAGGCGGTGCCCGGTTGTAGCTGCGCGGTTTCGGCTGCAACCTGGAAGCTGTAGGGGTAGACTCTCCCTTCGTGTTCATTCAGGGATGTCGACATGCTGAAGATCTGGGGCCGCAAGAATTCGAGCAATGTGCGCAAGGCGCTGTGGATCGCCCACGAACTGGGCCTGGACTTCGAGTCGATCGACGCCGGCGGCGCCTTCGGAGTGGTCAACGAGCCGCACTACCGCGCCCGCAACCCTAACGGCCTGGTGCCAATGCTCGAAGACGGTGAACTTACCCTGTGGGAATCCAACACCATCGTCCGCTACCTGTGCGCCGAATACGGTGCAGAGCAGGGCTGGTACCAGGAAGACCCACGCCAGCGCGCCCTGGCCGACAAGTGGATGGACTGGACCACCTCATCTTTCGCTGCGCCATTCCGCCCGCTGTTCTGGGGCCTGCTGCGCACCCCGGAAGACCAGCGCGACTGGGTGGCGATCAACGCTGCGCACAAGCAGTGCGCGCAGTTGCTGGCCATCGCCGACGAAACCCTGGCCAGGCAACCGTACCTTTCCGGTGACCAGATCGGCATGGGCGACATCCCACTGGGTAGCTTCATCTATGCCTGGTTCGAAATGCCCATCGAGCGCCCGGCCATGCACCACCTGGAAGCCTGGTACGAGCGCCTCAAGGCGCGCCCGGCCTACCAGGCTGCAGTGATGACGGCGCTGACCTGATCGAACACCACGGCTGTTTCGATAGTCACTATCAATACACATGACTGTACTTGTGTGGCCGGGCCTTGCACCATTGGCCGCACTCACTGCGCCAGTGACGTTATCTGGCGTGTCCTGCACCTTATTCTTCGGTAAGTGACCCGCTATGAGTTCTGCCCTGTCCATCCGACAGCTGACCAAAACCTACGGCAACGGCTTCCAGGCCCTCAAGGGCATCGACCTCGATGTTGCCGAAGGCGACTTCTTCGCCTTGCTCGGCCCCAACGGCGCCGGCAAGTCCACCACTATCGGCATCCTCTCCACCCTGGTGAACAAGACCAGCGGCACGGTGAACGTGTTCGGTCATGACCTGGACCGCGAGCCTTCGGCACTCAAACGTTGCCTGGGCGTGGTACCGCAGGAATTCAACTTCAACCAGTTCGAGAAAACCTTCGACATCGTCGTGACCCAGGCCGGCTACTACGGTATCCCACCCAAGCTGGCCAAGGAACGCGCCGAGCAGTACCTGACCCAGCTGGGCCTGTGGGACAAGCGTGATGTGCAGTCGCGTTCGCTGTCCGGCGGCATGAAGCGCCGTTTGATGATTGCCCGCGCGCTGATCCACGAGCCGCGTCTGCTGATCCTCGACGAACCCACCGCAGGTGTGGACATCGAACTGCGCCGCTCGATGTGGAGCTTTCTCACCGAGCTGAACCAGAAAGGCATCACCATCATCCTCACCACCCACTACCTGGAAGAGGCTGAGCAGCTGTGCCGCAACATCGGCATCATCGACCACGGCACCATCGTCGAGAACACCAGCATGCGCCAGCTGCTGGGCAAGCTGCATGTCGAAACCTTTGTCCTCGATATCAAGCAGGACCTGGCCGCTGCACCGGTGTTGCAGGGCTACCCGTGCCGGCTGCTGACCCCGCACACCCTGGAAGTTCAGGTGGAGAAGGACATCGGCATCACCGCGCTGTTTGGCCAGCTGGCGCTGCAGAACATCGAGGTGCAGAGCCTGCGCAACAAGACCAACCGACTCGAGGAGCTGTTCGTGTCCCTGGTGGAAAAAAACCTGTCGAAGGTGGCCGTATGAGTGTGGAACTGCGCACCAACTGGGTCGCCCTGAACACCATCGTCTACCGCGAAGTGCGGCGCTTCTTGCGCATCTGGCCGCAGACCCTGCTGCCGCCGGCGATCACCATGGTCCTGTACTTCGTCATTTTCGGTAACCTGATCGGCCGGCAGATCGGCGACATGGGTGGCTTCACCTACATGGAATACATCGTGCCGGGGCTGATCATGATGTCGGTGATCACCAACTCCTACGGCAACGTGGTATCGAGCTTCTTCGGCAGCAAGTTCCAGCGTTCGATCGAGGAACTGATGGTGTCGCCGGTATCGCCGCACACCATCCTCGTCGGCTATGTGCTGGGCGGCGTGCTGCGGGGCCTGGCGGTGGGCGTGATCGTGACCTTCCTGTCGCTGTTCTTCACCCACTTGCAGGTGCACCACCTGGGCGTGACCGTGGCCGTGGTGCTGCTGACCGCCACCATCTTCTCGTTGCTGGGCTTCGTCAATGCGGTGTTCGCGCGCAACTTCGACGACATTTCGATCATTCCGACCTTCGTCCTGACGCCACTGACCTACCTGGGCGGGGTGTTCTACTCGATCAACCTGCTGCCGCCGTTCTGGCAGACCGTGTCGCTGGCCAACCCGGTGCTGCACATGGTCAACTCGTTCCGCTACGGCATCCTAGGGGTGTCGGATATCAGCATTGGCACGGCGATCACCTTCATGCTGGTCGCCACCGCGGTGCTCTACCTGGTGTGCGTGCGGCTGCTGGTCAGTGGCCGCGGCATGCGCGCCTGAGGCCTTGCACCGGCATTGGCGGCGACGCCATTGCCGGCCCACCCACCAGCGCCAATAAAGCATGGTGACGAAGTAGCCAAGAAGGCCCAGCACCACGCCGCACACCACCGAGCCGAGCAGGAAGGGTTGCCACAGCGTCGACAGCTGGTCGGTGATCCACTGGAAGGTCAGTTCGTCGGGCAGGGTACGCGGCGGCACTTGCATCAGCCAGGCGCCGGTCATGTAGGTGACGAAGAACACGGGTGGCATGGTCAGTGGGTTGGTCAGCCATACCAGGCTGACCGCAATTGGCAGGTTGCCGCGCACCGGAATGGCCAGCGCGGCGGCCAGCAACATCTGCGCCGGCATCGGGATCAACGCCGCGAACAGGCCCACACCCATGGCCCGCGCCACCGAATGGCGGTTCAGGTGCCAGAGGTTCGGGTCGTGCAGCAGCTTGCCGAAAAAGCGTAAGGACTTGTGTTCCCGAATAGTGGTCGGGTCCGGCATGTAGCGTTTGAACATTCGGCGCGGCATGTAGGCTCCCGGAGCGTTGATCCGGGCAGTATGCCCTTATTCCCGCTCAGCCTCGTTTAGAGTTTGTGACAATTGTTGAGCAAGCGCTGCCGGCAATTGGGCTATGCCTCAGAAGGTAATTCGCCTTCTGGAGCTCTACCTCATGCGCACAAGGATGTTTGCGCTCGCGCTCGGGCTGTTGTGCCTGGTTTTTCTCCCCGCATTGCCATCGGTCGGATGGCTGATTCTGCTGGCTGTAGTTGCTGTTTGTGGCCTGTTCGCCCGGGTGTGGCCGCTGGGTTGGTTTCTGCTGGGCCTGTGTTGGGCTTGCTGGTCTGCGCAGCAGGCGCTGGATGATCGCCTGGCCCCTGCGCTGGATGGCCGCACGGTGTGGCTGGAAGGCCGGGTGGTTGGACTGCCGACTCGCACGGCGCAGGGTGTGCGTTTCGAGCTGGAAGGCGCCCGCTCGCGGCGGGCCGAACTGCCGCAACGTCTGCAACTGAGCTGGTTTGACGGGCCACCACTGCGGGCGGGCGAGCAGTGGCGGCTGGCGGTGACCTTGCAGCGCCCGGCCGGGCTGCTCAACCCGCATGGGCCGGATCGTGAGGCGCAATTGCTGGCGCGACGGGTGGGCGCTGCCGGCACGGTCAAGGCCGGACAGATGCTGGCGCCGGTTGCCGGTGGATGGCGCGACACGCTGCGCCAGCGTCTGCTGGCTGTCGAGGCCAATGACCGGCAAGCAGCGCTGGTGGCACTGGTGCTTGGCGACGGGGCTGGCCTGGCCAGGGAGGACTGGCAGACCTTGCAGGCTACCGGCACGGTGCACCTGCTGGTGATTTCTGGCCAGCACATTGGCCTGGTCGCCGGCTTGTTGTATGGCTTGGTCGCCGGGTTGGCGCGCTGGGGGGTGTGGCCCGTGCGGCTACCGTGGTTGCCATGGGCGTGTGGGCTGGCCATGGCGGCGGCGCTGGCTTATGGCTGGCTGGCCGGTGCTGGTGTACCGGTGCAGCGGGCCTGCCTGATGCTGGCGGTGGTGTTGCTCTGGCGCCTGCGTTATCGCCATCTTGGGGCTTTTCTACCGTTGCTGCTGGCGTTGGTTGCCGTATTGCTGGTCGAACCGTTGGCGGCACTGCTACCCGGGTTCTGGCTGTCGTTTGCCGCTGTGGCCACGCTCATCTATTGCTTCAGCGCCCGGCTGGGCGGCTGGCGGCCCTGGCAGGCCTGGACGCGGGCGCAATGGGTGATCGCCATCGGCTTGCTGCCGGTGCTGCTGGCTACCGGCCTGCCGGTGAGCCTGAGTGCGCCGCTGGCGAACCTTGTTGCGGTGCCCTGGATCAGCCTGGCGGTGCTGCCGTTGGCGCTGTTGGGCACGTTGCTGCTGCCGCTGGGCGGGGCAGGTGAGGCGCTGTTGTGGTTGGCGGGTGGGCTGCTGGACGTGCTGTTCCGTGGGCTGGCGCTGGTGGCGCAGCAGCGCCCGGCCTGGGTACCGCCAGCCTTGCCGTTGTGGGCCTGGTTGCTGGTCTGCCTGGGAGCTTTGCTGCTGTTGCTGCCCCGTGGCGTGCCGCTGCGTGGGTTGGGTGGAGTAATGCTTCTGGCGCTGTGGATACCCCGGGAGACGGTGCCGTTCGGCCAGGTCGAGGTCTGGCAGCTGGACGTCGGCCAAGGATTGGCGGTGCTGTTGCGCACCCGCCATCACAACATGCTGTACGACGCCGGGCCGGTCAAGGGCGAGAGCGACCTGGGCGAGCGGGTGGTGTTGCCGACCTTGCGCAAGCTGGGGGTGAGCAGCCTGGACCTGATGCTGATCAGCCACGCCCATGCCGACCATGCCGGTGGCGCTGGAGCGATCCAGCGTGGTCTGCCGGTCAAACGGATGATCGGCGGCGAAGTGCTGGATGACGTGCAACTGCAACCTTGTGCCAGTGGCGAGCAATGGGTGTGGGATGGCGTGCGCTTTTCGCTGTGGCGCTGGGCTGATGGACAGAGCAGCAATGACCGCTCTTGTGTGTTGCTGGTGGAGGCGCAGGGTGAGCGATTGTTGCTGGCGGGGGACATAGAGGCCGGTGCCGAGCGGGCCTGGTTGTCTGCCACCGAGGCGCCGCGTATCGACTGGTTGCAGGCGCCGCACCATGGCAGCCGCAGCTCGTCCAGCGAGGCCTTCATCCGCGCCACGGCGCCGCGCGGGGTTTTGATTTCGAGGGGGCGCTACAACAGCTTCGAGCACCCGCATTTGCAGGTTGTGGAGCGTTATCGGCGGCATGGGGTGGTGATGCATGATACGGCGGTCGAGGGGGCGTTGCGGTTGGTGCTGGGTGGGGGCGGGGAGGTTGAGAGTGTGCGCCGACAGAGGAGGTTCTGGCGTGATGTCGCGGGTGGCTGAGCTGGCCTTTTCGCGGGTAAACCCGCTCCCACAGAGCGGCGCAATACCTTTGGGAGCGGGTATACCCGCGAAGAGGCCAGCCCAGACACCCCAAAGCCCAAGCTGGAAACTGGCCCGGTCAATTCCCTGACCTCCGGCAGATGAGCCCCCGGCGCGCCTATGGTAGAGTGGCGGCCTTTTTCCGAAGGGGCGTTTACTGTGTGGGAATTGGTCAAGTCCGGTGGTTGGATGATGCTGCCGATCATTCTGAGTTCCATCGCTGCCATGGCTATCGTTGTCGAGCGCCTGTGGACCCTGCGCGTCAGCCGCGTGACCCCGCCGCACCTGTTGGGCCAGGTGTGGATGTGGATCAAGGACAAGCAACTGACCAGTGACAAGCTCAAGGCCCTGCGCGCCGATTCGCCACTGGGCGAGATCCTCGCTGCCGGCCTGGCCAATTCGCGCCATGGCCGCGAAATCATGAAGGAATGCATCGAGGAGGCCGCCTCGCGCGTCATCCACGAGCTGGAGCGCTATATCAGTACCCTTGGCACCATCGCCGCCATGGCCCCGCTGCTGGGCCTGCTGGGTACCGTGCTGGGCATGATCGACATCTTCAGCGCCTTCATGGGCTCGCAGATGACCGCCAACGCCGCAGTGCTGGCCGGTGGTATCTCCAAGGCCCTGGTTACCACGGCGGCCGGCCTGATGGTCGGTATTCCGGCGGTGTTCTTCCACCGTTTCCTGCTGCGCCGCATCGATGAGCTGGTGGTGGGCATGGAGCAGGAAGCAATCAAGCTGGTGGAAGTGCTGCAGGGCGACCGTGAAGTGGAAGTGGCCGGAGGCAAGGCGTGAAGTTCCGGCGCAATCGCCAGCGGGAGAACGTCGACATCAACCTGGCGTCGCTGATCGACGTGGTGTTCGTCCTGCTGTTGTTCTTTGTGGTTACCACCACCTTCACCCGCGAAACCCAGCTGCGTGTGGAACTACCCGAGGCCGCCAGCGCCGAACAGGTGCCGGCCGACCAGGGCAAGCTGGTGGAGATTACCATCAGCGCCGAAGGTGTGTACTCGGTGAACAACCACCTGCTGCCCAAGAGCGACCTGGCCACCCTGAGCGAAGCGATCGAGCGTGAGTCGGGCGGCGACAACAAGCTGCCGCTGGCCATCAGCGCCGACGGCAAGACCCCGCACCAGGCTGTGGTCACTGCAATGGATGCCGCCGGCAAGCTCGGTTTCAGCCAGTTGCGCATGACCACCGTCGAGGCGGCCCAGGGCACGCCTTGATGGCCTTCGCCGACCGCTTGCTCGCCGCCTGGTACGCCGGGCACCCGGCGCTGGCGCTGCTGCGCCCGCTGGAGGCGTTGTACCGCCGCGTGGTCATGCGCAAGCGGGCGCGTTTTCTCAGTGGCGAAAGCGCCAGCTACCGGGCCCCGGTGCCAATCATCGTGGTGGGTAACATCACCGTGGGTGGTACCGGCAAGACGCCGATGATCCTCTGGCTGATCGAGCATTGCCGCCAGCAGGGGCTGAAGGTGGGCGTGGTCAGCCGTGGCTATGGCGCCAAGCCGCCGCAGCTACCCTGGCGCGTGCAGGCCGACCAGGCTGCCGGGCAGGCCGGCGACGAACCGCTGCTGATCGTGCAGCGCACTGGCGTGCCGCTGATGATCGACCCCGACCGCTCCCGCGCCGTGCAGGCACTGCTGGCCAGCGAACCCCTCGACCTGATCCTGTGCGACGACGGCATGCAGCACTACCGCCTGGCACGTGACCTGGAGCTGGTGCTGATCGATGCCGCCCGCGGCCTGGGCAATGGCCGCTGCCTGCCGGCGGGGCCACTGCGTGAGCCGGCCGAGCGCCTGCATGAGGCTGACGCGGTGCTGTACAACGGCGCCAGCGCAGACCGCGCCGATGGCTTCGGCTTCCGCCTGCAGCCGTCCGCCCTGGTCAATTTGCGCAGTGGCGAGCGCCGAGCGCTTGAGCATTTCCCCGCTGGCCAGCGCCTGCATGCGGTGGCCGGTATCGGCAACCCGCAACGTTTCTTCAACACCCTGCTGGGGCTAAACTGGCAGCCGGTGCCGCATCCTTTTGCCGACCATGCACAGTTCAACGCCCGGAGCCTGGCCTTCAGCCCGCCGCTGCCGCTGGTCATGACCGAAAAGGATGCGGTGAAATGCCGGGCCTTCGCCGCTGACGACTGGTGGTACCTGGCCGTCGAGGCGCAGCCCACGCCGGCCTTCAGCGCCTGGTTCGACAACCAGCTGAACCGGCTGCTGCGCAAGCCCTGAGCCCTTTTTCAATTCCCGGCCACCTGGCCTAAAGGAAGCCTCCAATGGACACCAAACTGCTCGATATCCTGGCCTGCCCGATCACCAAGGGCCCGCTCAAGCTCAGTGCCGACAAGACCGAGCTGATCAGCAAGGGCGCTGGCCTGGCCTACCCGATCCGCGACGGCATCCCGGTCATGCTGGAAAGCGAAGCGCGCACCCTGACTGACGATGAGCGCCTGGACAAATGAGCCTGGATTTCACCGTGGTAATCCCCGCCCGGCTGCGCTCCACGCGCCTGCCAGGCAAACCATTGCTGCCGATCGCCGGCAAGCCGATGGTGCAGCATGTGTGGGAACAGGCCCGCAAGAGCGGCGCCAGCCGTGTGGTCATCGCCACCGACGACGCCAGCATTGTCGAGGCCTGCCAGGCCTTCGGCGGCGAAGTGCTGCTGACCCGTGCCGACCATGAATCAGGCACCGACCGCCTGGCCGAAGTGGCCGCGCACCTGGGGCTGCCGGCCGACGCCATCGTGGTCAACGTGCAGGGGGATGAACCGCTGATCCCGCCGGTGATCATCGACCAGGTGGCCGCCAACCTGGCGTCGCATCCGGAAGCCGGCATCGCCACCCTGGCAGAGCGGATCCATGCGCCGGAAACCCTGTTCAACCCCAATGCGGTCAAGGTGGTCAGCGACAAGAACGGCCTGGCCCTGACCTTCAGCCGTGCGCCGCTGCCCTGGGCCCGCGATGCATTTGCCAAGGACCGCAACGTGTTGCCCGAAGGCGTGCCGTATCGCCGCCACATCGGCATGTACGCCTACCGCGTCGGCTTCCTGCAGGACTTCGTCAGCTGGGGCCCGTGCTGGCTCGAGCAGACCGAGGCGCTGGAGCAGCTGCGTGCCCTGTGGCATGGCGTACGCATCCACGTCGAAGACGCCATCGAGGCGCCTGCCGTGGGCGTGGACACCCCTGAAGACCTGGCGCGCGTACGGCGCTTGCTGGAGGCTTGATGCGCGTTCTGTTCGTCTGCCTTGGCAATATCTGTCGCTCGCCCACCGCCGAAGGCGTGCTGCGCCATCAATTGCAGGCTGCAGGGCTTGCCGACCGGGTACATGTGGCCTCGGCCGGCACCGGCGACTGGCACGTCGGCAAGGCGCCTGACAGCCGTACCTGCAAGGCAGCGCTGGCGCGTGGCTATGACCTGTCGCAGCAACGCGCCCAGCAGGTCAAGGCGGCGCACTTTGCCGAATATGACCTGATCCTGGCCATGGACGAGAGCAACCTTGGCCACTTGCGAGCGATGCGCCCGAACACGGCAGTGGCGGAGCTCGACCTGTTCCTGCGCCGCTATGGCGCAGCGCTGGATGAAGTGCCAGACCCGTACTACGGTGGCGCCGACGGCTTCGAGCAGGTGCTTGATCTGGTTGAAGCAGCGTGCCAGGCGCTGGTGGTGGAAATCAAGGGGCGGCTATGACAGTGCAGTGGCAGGAGCAGGTATCGCTCAAGCCTTACAACACCTTTGGCATCGACGTGAAGGCGCGGTATTTCACCCAGGCACACGATGACCAGGAGGTGCGCCAGGCGCTGGCCCAGGCGCAGCAAGGCGGCTTACCGGTGCTAGTGATCGGCGGTGGCAGCAACCTGCTGCTGACCCGCGATATCGATGCGCTGGTGCTGCATATGGCCAGCCGTGGGCGGCGCGTGCTCAGCGACGATGGCGAACGTATCGTGGTCGAGGGCGAGGCCGGCGAGCCATGGCACCCGTTTGTGCAGTGGACACTGGCGCAGGGATATTGCGGCCTGGAGAACCTCAGCCTGATCCCCGGGACCGTGGGCGCCGCGCCAATGCAGAACGTGGGCGCCTATGGCGTGGAAATCAAGGACGTGTTCGTCGGCCTGACCGCCCTGGACCGCGAGACCGGCGAGTTGCATGACTTTGGCCTGGCGGAATGTGCCTTCGGGTATCGCGACAGCCTGTTCAAGCGCAACCCCAGGCGCTGGTTGATCCTGCGTGTGCGCTTTGCCTTGAGCCGCACGCTGCAGGCCCGCCTGGACTATGGCCCGGTGCGCCAGCGCCTGGCAGAGCAGGGCGTGACCGAGCCGACTGCGCAGGCGATCAGCGAGGCAATCTGCAGCATTCGTCGCGAGAAGCTGCCAGACCCGGCAGAGCTGGGTAACGCCGGGAGTTTCTTCAAGAACCCCGTGGTCTCGGCGGAGCAGGTCGAGCGTATCCGTGCGCAGCACCCGGGGGTGGTGGCTTATCCGCAGGCCGACGGCCAGGTGAAGCTGGCGGCAGGCTGGTTGATCGAGCAGGCAGGCTGGAAGGGCCATCGCGAAGGGGATGCCGGGGTGCATCGTTTGCAGTCGTTGGTGCTGGTCAATTACGGCCAGGCGAGCGGGGCGCAGATGCATGCGCTGGCGCGACGGATCCAGGCCGACATCCTGGAGCGGTTCGGGGTGGCACTGGAGATGGAGCCTAACCTCTACTGATTCATTGCCTGTACGCAGGTATCAGGCTCATGCGGTACCTGTGGGAGCGGGCGTGCCCGCGAAGAACCCAACGCGGTAGCTGGCACCGGCTGCGCCGGTGTTCGCGGGCACGCCCGCTCCCACAAGAGCAACAGCGCTGCCAATATTTCACAGCAACCAAGAAAAAGCCCCGCCAGTTCGCACTGGCGGGGCTTTTTCATTCAGCCTTGGCTATCAACCGTGATGAGGCTTTTGCTCATCGGTGGCTTCCAGGGCTGGTTCCTCGGCGGCTGCAGCAGCTTCCTGCGCGGCTTTGGCGGCAGCCTCGGCCTCACGCTTGCGGCGACGCACTTCACGCGGGTCGTTCGGCGCACGGCCGTTGGCCAGCATGACAGTGGCAGGTTCCACCGCCGCAGGGGCTTCGACCGGTGCAGGCTCGACGGCCACTGGGGCTGGCTCGGCCACCACTTCTGGTTGGGCTTCGACAACCGGGGCAGGTTGCTCGGCAACCGGAGCGGTTTCGATCTCGGCCGGGGCCTGCTCGATTTCACCAGCCTCCACGGCAGGCGCTTCTACCGGTGCCTCGGCAACCACTACCGGTTCGGCGGCAGGTGCTTCATCGACCACTGGCTGCGGGGCGACTTCGACCACGGGCTCGGCAGTTGCCTCGACCACGGCTACAGGCTCGCTGACCGGCTGCTCGACGACTGGGGCCACGGCTACTTCTTCAGCCTTGGCGGCAGCTTCGACCTGCTCGGCCTTCTCAGCCTGCTCGACCGGCTGGGCGACTTCGCTGTTGTCGGTTTCGACAGCGGCGACTTCCGCGGTGGCAAGCTCGGCCTGCTGGTTGGCCTGGGCTTCGGCGTCGGCACTGATGTTGCTGCTGGCGACAGCGGCAGTCACGGCCAGGCCAGCGGCCAGTTCGGCACCCAGTTCGGTGGCCTGGTGCGGTTGTGGCTGCTCTTCGCTGCCTTCTTCCTCGCTGCCATCGATCAGCTCGCCGTTGGCATTGCGCTGACGCTCACGACGGTTGCTGCGGCGACGCTGGCCACGAGAACGGCGGCGTGGGCGCTCGCCATCGGTGCCTTCCTGCTCGTCCTGCAGCAACTCTTCGTTCGGCAGTTGTTCTTCGGCCAGTTCGGCTGCCTGCTCAGCGGCTTCCTCGGCTACGCGTGGCTGACGTTCTTCGCGTGGTGGGCGTGGGGCACGCTCTTCACGAGGAGCACGTTCTTCGCGAGGTGCGCGCTCTTCACGCGGAGCACGTTCTTCGCGCGGAGCACGTTCCTCACGCGGGGCACGTTCTTCACGAGGTGCGCGCTCTTCACGCGGAGCACGTTCTTCGCGCGGTGCGCGCTCTTCACGCGGGGTACGTTCTTCGCGTGGAGCGCGTTCTTCACGTGCGACACGTTCTTCACGCGGCTGGCGTTCCTCACGCTCGGCAGGGGTAGCGTCCAGTGGCTCACGCAGTTCGCGCACGCGCTCTTCGCCACGGTTGCCGCGGCGGTCTTCGCGTGGCTGGCGCGGTGCGCGTTCTTCACGCGGTGCGCGCTCTTCGCGTGGGGCGCGTTCCTCACGTGGCGCACGCTCTTCGCGCGGCGCACGTTCCTCACGTGGAGCACGTTCTTCACGCGGTGCGCGCTCGGCACGCTCTTCACGCGGTTTGCGTTCTTCGTCGCGGCGGCCGTTGCGGTTGCGGCTCTGCTGGCGGCCGTTGCGGCGTTCTTCGTTGCGTGGGCTGCGCTCGGCGGCCGGTTTCTCGGCGGCAGTGACAACTGGCGCTGCGGCAGGCTCTTCCTTGCCGGCGAACAGGCTTACCAGCGACTTCACCAGGCCCTTGAACAGGCTTGGCTCCGGAGCGACCGGGGCAGGGGCGACCGGTGCGGCAGGCTGTGGCTCTTCGGCAGTGGCCGGTACTGGCGCGTTGGCGCGGGCCGGTGCGGTCTTGACCGCGGCTTCCTGGCGAACCAGGGTGCGGGTGGCGGTCGGCTGCGGCGCTTCTTCGGTTTCGGCGGCGGCGATCTCGTAGCTGGACTGGTTGTTCAGCACTTCCGGGTTGTCGTCGCGCAGGCGCTGGACTTCGAAGTGCGGGGTTTCCAGGTGATCGTTCGGCAGGATGATGATGCGCGCACGGGTGCGCAGTTCGATCTTGGTGATCGAGTTGCGCTTCTCGTTGAGCAGGAAGGCAGCCACCGGGATCGGCACCTGGGCGCGAACTTCGGCGGTGCGGTCCTTCAGGGCTTCTTCTTCGATCAGGCGCAGGATGGCCAGCGACAGCGATTCGACGTCACGGATGATGCCGGTGCCGGAGCAGCGTGGGCAAACGATGCCGCTGCTTTCGCCCAGCGACGGACGCAGGCGCTGACGGGACATTTCCAGCAGGCCGAAGCGCGAGATGCGGCCGACCTGAACGCGGGCGCGGTCGGCTTCCAGGCACTCGCGAACACGTTCTTCAACGGCGCGCTGGTTTTTTGCCGGGGTCATGTCGATGAAGTCGATGACGATCAGGCCGCCGATGTCGCGCAGGCGCAGCTGGCGGGCGATTTCCTCGGCCGCTTCCAGGTTGGTCTGCAGGGCGGTTTCTTCGATGTCGCTGCCTTTGGTGGCCCGCGCCGAGTTGATGTCGATGGACACCAGGGCTTCGGTCGGGTCGATCACGATCGAGCCGCCGGAGGGCAGGTCGACCACGCGCTGGAAGGCGGTTTCGATCTGGCTTTCGATCTGGAAGCGGTTAAACAGCGGCACGCTGTCTTCGTACAGCTTGACCTTGCTGGCGTACTGCGGCATCACCTGGCGGATGAAGGTCAGGGCTTCTTCCTGGGCATCGATGCTGTCGATCAGCACTTCGCCGATGTCCTGGCGCAGGTAGTCGCGGATGGCACGGATGATGACGTTGCTTTCCTGGTAGATCAGGAAGGGCGCGGCGCGGTCCTGGGACGCTTCCTTGATGGCGGTCCACAGTTGCAGCAGGTAGTCGAGGTCCCACTGCATTTCTTCGCTGCTGCGGCCCAGGCCGGCAGTGCGCACGATCAGGCCCATGTCGCCTGGCACGGTCAGGCCGTTCAGGGCTTCACGCAGTTCGTTGCGTTCTTCGCCTTCGATACGGCGAGAGATGCCACCGGCGCGCGGGTTGTTCGGCATCAGCACCAGGTAGCGGCCGGCCAGGCTGATGAAGGTGGTGAGGGCGGCGCCCTTGTTGCCGCGCTCTTCCTTCTCGACCTGGACGATGACTTCCTGGCCTTCGCTCAGCACTTCCTTGATATTGACCCGCCCTTCGGGGGTTTTCTTGAAGTATTCGCGGGAGATTTCTTTCAGCGGCAGAAAGCCGTGACGTTCGGAACCGAAGTCGACGAAGGCGGCTTCGAGGCTGGGTTCGATGCGGGTGATCTTGCCTTTGTAGATGTTGGCCTTTTTCTGCTCACGTGCGCCGGACTCGATGTCCAGGTCGTAGAGACGTTGGCCGTCCACCAGGGCTACACGCAACTCTTCGGGTTGAGTCGCGTTAATCAGCATTCTTTTCATGTTGTACCGTCGGTTTCCGGGCTGCCGGAAACGGCGTTCGGCACACACGACGTCTCATGGTCGGTGCCAAGGTGCGCAAAGGGTGGCCAGGCCACCCCCGTGTCGAGCGACGTTCGGCACCAGCCGGTTGCCCAGCCTGCCGTTGTCGCGACGACGCGTCCTGTTTGCTGCGGTGCCAACAAGGCCCCGGTGGCTTCGAATTGGAATCCGAATCAACCAAGCGGGCCTTGTGCACTCAGTCAGGAGGAGGAATCAACCGTCAGCCGTGGACGCCCGGGGGCATCTGTTCAGGACCTTATCCGCTCGCCAGCCGTTCAGTGGGCTGGTGGGCCGGACGCGGTGCTACACGGTCCGAGGGCTGTGCATCTCCACCCTGCACGTATCCCTGATAATTCGGGTGCTGCCGCGCGCTGAATCCGCAACGGGTTGCATTTTTCGCCAGCGCAGATTCTGCGCTGGCGCCATTCATGTCCAAGGCAGGTATTTCCGAAGCATTCGCCGGGCGTTGCGTGGAAGCGACGGGGCGGGCAGAGGTGCAGCGAAAAGAATCGGGTAAGCAGGTGAAACACCGCACTTGTCGTTTTTTTTCGGTCTTCTCTACACGGCGCTGGTGGCGATTCCAGGCAATTCGGTAAACTGGCGAACACCCCGTAGGACGGCCTCGCGTCCTGGAGAATTGCGTTGGTCAGGGGCCGGCTAGGAGCCTGGTGCCGCTGGCCTGCCGCTTTTGGCGGCGTTCGCGACTATAGCAGCAATGATTAAGTGCTTCAATTCCATAAAAAATTGTTATGATCCCGCCATGACGACCAATACCCCTCCGACTTCCGGCGTTCAGCTGATCGAAGTCGCGCCGGAGCTTGCCGGCCAACGCATCGACAATTTCCTTATCACGGCCCTCAAGGGCGTGCCCAAGACCTTGGTCTACCGCATCCTGCGCAAGGGTGAAGTACGGGTCAACAAGGGGCGCGTCAAGCCAGAGTACAAGATCCAGGCCGGCGATATCGTGCGGGTCCCGCCCGTTCGTCTGCCGGAACGTGACGAACCGGCACCGGTGGCCCAGGGCCTGCTGCAGCGTCTGGAAGCGGCCATCGTCTACGAAGACAAGGCGCTGATCGTGATGAACAAGCCGGCCGGCATCGCCGTGCATGGCGGCAGCGGCCTGAGCTTCGGCGTGATCGAGGCGCTGCGCCAGTTGCGCCCGGACGCCAAGGAGCTGGAGCTGGTGCACCGCCTGGACCGTGACACCTCTGGCCTGCTGATGATCGCCAAGAAGCGCAGCATGCTGCGCCACCTGCACGCCGCGCTGCGCGGTGATGGTGTCGACAAGCGCTACATGGCGCTGGTTCGCGGCCACTGGCCGACTTCGAAGAAGCAGGTCAGCGCGCCGTTGCTCAAGAGCAACCTGCGCTCCGGCGAGCGCATGGTCGAGGTGAATGACGAGGGCAAGGAGGCGCTGACCCTGTTCCGCGTGCTGCGCCGCTTTGGCGAGTTCGCCACCATTGTCGAGGCGCGCCCGATCACCGGTCGCACCCACCAGATCCGAGTGCACACCTTGCATGCCGGGCACATGATTGCCGGCGACAGCAAGTATGGCGACGAAGATTTCAGCCGCGAAATCCGCGACCTGGGCGGCAAGCGCCTGTTCCTGCATGCCTACGCGCTTACCGTGCCGCTGCCGGACGGTGGCGAGCTGAAGCTCGAGGCGCCGGTGGATGAAGTGTGGGCGAAAACCGTTGAACGGCTGAGTGCGTCCTGACCTATGAAAAAAGGCTATGAGCTACTGATCTTCGACTGGGACGGCACCTTGGCCGACTCGATCGGGCGTATCGTCGAGGCCATGAACGCCGCCGCCGAGCGTGCCGGTGAGGCGCAAAGCAGCGAGGGTGCGATCAAGGGCATCATCGGCCTGGCCCTGGGCGAGGCGATCCACACCCTGTACCCGCACCTGGCGCCTGCGCAGGTCGACAGCTTTCGTCAGCACTATGCCGATATCTATATGGCCCTGGACCAGCAGCCCTCACCGTTGTTCGAGGGTGTGGTCGAGTCGCTGGATGCGTTCCGTGCCGAGGGGTACCGCCTGGCGGTGGCCACCGGCAAGGCGCGCCGGGGGCTGGACCGGGTGCTCAAGGCCAATGGCTGGGAGCAGTTCTTCGACATCACTCGCGCCGCTGACGAGACCCGCGGCAAGCCGCACCCGCGGATGCTAGAGGAAATCCTTGGCCATTGCGGTGTCGAACCAGGGCGTGCGCTGATGGTTGGCGATTCGGCATTCGACTTGCAAATGGCCAGCAATGCCGGCATGCATTCGGTGGCCGTGGGCTATGGTGCCATGTCGCTACAGGCGTTGGCCGAATTTGGTCCACAGGTGTGCATCGATCATTTTTCCCAGTTGCGTGAGTGGCTGGGTGGTTCCGCAATTCCATTTCCAAGGTAGGTAAGCATGGCAGACGAATGGA
The DNA here is from genome assembly GCF_002113165.1 of Pseudomonas sp. B19(2017). Taxonomy (NCBI): domain Bacteria; kingdom Pseudomonadati; phylum Pseudomonadota; class Gammaproteobacteria; order Pseudomonadales; family Pseudomonadaceae; genus Pseudomonas; species Pseudomonas sp. B19(2017). Next base: position 193,109 of record NZ_NEJR01000008.1, on the reverse strand, counting down.
AAGCCCCCGAGGCCGAACCCGAGGAGCGCGAAGAGCGCAAAAGCTGGAAGCTGCTGGAAAAGACCCTGCTGGCGGGTGTACAGGAGCAGCGCCGGGCGCGGCGCTGGGGGATCTTCTTCAAGTTGCTGACCTTCGTCTACCTGTTCGGCATCCTGGCCTTGTTCACACCCTTGATGGACATGGACAAGGCCGCATCGCGCAGTGTCAGCCATACCGCACTGGTCGAGGTGCGCGGAATGATTGCCGACCAGGAGCCCGCCAGCGCCGACAATATCATCAAGAGCTTGCGTGAGGCGTTCAAGGACAGCAAGACCAAGGCTGTGGTGATGCGCATCAACAGCCCGGGTGGCAGCCCGGTGCAGTCGGGTTACGTGTATGACGAAATCCGCCGCCTGCGCGCCGAATACCCGGCGATCAAGCTGTATGCGGTGATTGCTGACCTGGGTGCTTCCGGTGCCTATTACATCGCCAGTGCGGCGGACGAGATCTATGCCGACAAGGCCAGCCTGGTGGGCTCGATTGGCGTGACAGCGGCTGGTTATGGCTTTGTCGGTACCATGGAAAAGCTGGGTGTGGAGCGGCGTACCTACACTGCCGGCGAGCACAAGGCCTTCCTCGATCCGTTCTCGCCGCAGAAGCCGGAAGAGACGGCGTTCTGGCAGGGCGTACTGAATACCACGCACCAGCAGTTCATTGCCATGGTCAAGCAGGGGCGGGGCGAGCGCCTGAAGGACAAGGAGCACCCGGAACTGTTCAGTGGCCTGGTGTGGTCGGGTGAGCAGGCCAAGGAATTAGGCCTGGTGGATGGGTTGGGCAGTGCCAGCTACGTGGCGCGTGAAATTGTGGGCGAGAAGGACTTGGTGGACTTCACCGTGCAAGAGTCGGCACTGGATCGCTTCTCCAAGCGCGTAGGGGCCAGCGTGGCCGAGCGCCTGGCGATGTGGATGGGGTTCCAGGGGCCGCAGTTGCGCTGATCCGGGATTGCCGGGGGCGCTTTGCGCCCCTTCGCGGGCGTGCCCGCGAAGGGCCGCTGCGCGGTCCCAAAACTCACGGAATCACCACCCCTTCCTTAGTCAACATATCCACCAGTCTAATCAGCGGCAGCCCGATCAGGCTGGTCGCATCGCACCCATGCGTGCTCTGGAACAAACTCACCCCCAGTCCCTCCGCCTTGAAGCTGCCGGCGCAGTCCAGCGGCTGTTCTGCCGTCACATAGCGCTCCACTCGCTCCCGATCCAGCTCGCGCAAGGTCACGGTAAACGGCACGCAGTCCACCTGGCACTGCCCGGTGGCGCTGTTCAGCAATGCCAGCCCGGTCAGGAAGCTCACCTGCTGCCCGCTGCACTCCAGCAGCTGCTCGCAGGCCCGCTCGAAGGTGTGAGGCTTGCCCAGTACCTGCTCGCCCAGTACCGCAACCTGGTCCGAGCCGATAATCAGGTACCCGGCGTGGCTGCCCGCCAGGGCCTCGGCTTTTTGCCTGGCCAGCCGGCGCACCAGGTCCACCGCCGGTTCGTCATCCAGGCGCCGCTCGTCTATGTCGGGGCTTGCCCAGGTGAAGGGCAGGCGCAGGCGCGCGAGCAGTTCGCGGCGATAGGCAGAGCTGGAAGCCAGTAACAGAGGAAGCATGGTAGACTCCTGAATCAGTTGAACAAATTCTATCACGCACGATGCTGCCAATTTCCTTTGACAGGGGCGGGGGGCATCCCTAGAATGCTGCGCCTATGTTGAATGACCCGATTCCACCTCACGTTGACCCGCGCAAATTAGCCGATCGTGGCGTAACCCTTAACGGTTCGCTGCAACTCGCTGATTTGGAAAGACTCTGCGACCCGCTTTCCGACAATGTCGGTACGGTGCAGGCGAAGTTCGATTTTGAACGAGATGAACAGCACGTGGTGGTTATCCACAGCGAGCTGGACGTCGAGGTCAAGATGGTTTGCCAGCGTTGTCTTGAGCTGGTCACCCTGCCGATCCACAGCGAATGTACATACGCGGTGGTGAAGGAGGGTGCGAATACCCAGTCGTTGCCGAAAGGCTATGACGTGCTGGAACTGGGCGAAGATCCTTTGGATCTGCAGGCATTGATCGAGGAGGAGCTTCTGCTCGCCTTGCCAATCGTGCCTGCTCACCATCCGGAAGAATGCCAGCAGCCGGCGGGCGCAGACGAGCCCGAATCGAGCAAGGACGAGGTATCGCGGTCCAACCCGTTCAGTGTTTTGGCGCAGTTAAAGCGTGACCCAAACGTTTAGGAGTTAATCAATTATGGCTGTTCAGCAGAACAAAAAATCCCGCTCTGCCCGTGACATGCGCCGTTCGCACGACGCCCTGTCGGAAAACGCGCTGTCGGTAGAGAAAACCACCGGTGAAGTACACCTGCGCCACCACGTTTCGCCAGAAGGCGTATATCGTGGTCGCAAAGTGGTCGACAAGGGCGCTGACGAGTAATCCTTGTCCGCTCAGATCATCGCGATCGACGCAATGGGCGGGGACTTCGGTCCCCGCAGCATTGTTCAGGCTAGCATTGCCTGCCTTTCGGCTACCCCCTCGCTGCACCTGACCCTCGTCGGTCAACCCTCCCTCCTTGAAGATCTGGTCAGTGGCCTTGCAGCTGCGGATCGCGCGCGCCTGCAAATCGTGGCCGCCAGCGAGGTGGTCGGCATGGACGAGCGGCCATCCCAGGCGCTGCGCGGCAAGCCGGACTCGTCGATGCGCATCGCCCTCGAACTGGTACGCGACGGCAAGGCCCAGGCCTGCGTCAGTGCCGGCAATACCGGGGCCTTGATGGCGCTGTCGCGTTTCGTGCTGAAGACGCTGCCGGGTATCGACCGGCCGGCGATGGTGGCGGCGATCCCGACCCAGACCGGCTACTGCCAGTTGCTCGACCTGGGTGCCAATGTCGACTGCAGCGCCGAGAACCTCTACCAGTTCGCCGTGATGGGCTCGGTGGCCGCTCAGGCCCTGGGTGTGCAGCGGCCGCGTGTGGCGCTGTTGAATATCGGTACCGAAGACATCAAGGGCAACCAGCAGGTCAAGCTGGCGGCCAGCCTGTTGCAGAGCGCTCGCGGGCTCAACTACATAGGCTTCGTCGAAGGTGACGGGTTGTATCGCGGCGAAGCCGATGTGGTGGTGTGCGACGGGTTCGTCGGCAACATCCTGCTCAAGTCCAGCGAGGGGCTGGCGACCATGATCGGCGTGCGCATCGAGCAGTTGTTCAAGGGCGGCGTGTTGTCGCGGGTAGCCGGGGCCGTGGCCATGCCACTGCTCAAGCGCCTGCAGGCCGACCTGGCGCCGGCGCGGCACAATGGTGCGAGCTTCCTGGGGTTGCAGGGCATCGTCATCAAAAGCCATGGCTCGGCGGGGGTGCAGGGCTTCCAGAGTGCCATCCAGCGGGCGTTGATCGAGATTCAGGAGAACCTGCCGCAGCGTTTGCATGGGCGGTTGGAGGATTTGCTCCTGTAGCTGTGTCGGCCCCTTCGCGGGCTTGCCCGCTCCCACAGGATTGCCACAGGGCTGAAGATTGTGGGGTATCTGTGGGAGCGGGCAAGCCCGCGAAGGGGTCGGTACAGGTAAACAAAGACCTTAGGCATATCGCCGATGAAGTGCTTAAATGTGACCGCTTAGGTTCCGTCTCCATCCAAGCTTTCAGATTCCGCGCCTGGCTCAGGGCCTGGCGCACCCTATCCGACGACAAGATCATAAGGGCTTGTTCAATGTCTGCATCTCTCGCATTCGTCTTTCCCGGTCAAGGTTCCCAGTCGCTGGGCATGCTCGCCGAGCTCGGCGCCGAGAAGCCAGTGATCATCGAAACCTTCAAGGAAGCGTCCGAGGCGCTCGGTTACGACCTGTGGAAGCTGGTCCAGGAAGGCCCGGAAGAGCAACTCAACCAGACCGACAAGACCCAGCCGGCCATCCTCACCGCGTCCATCGCGCTGTGGCGCCTGTGGCTGGAAGAGGGTGGCGCCACGCCGGCCTTCGTGTCCGGTCACAGCCTGGGCGAATACAGCGCCCTGGTCGCTGCCGGCAGCATCAGCCTGAAGGACGCCGTCCGCCTGGTCGAGCGCCGCGGGCAACTGATGCAGGAGGCGGTCCCGGCAGGCCATGGCGCCATGGCTGCCATTCTCGGCCTGGACGACGCCGTAGTCGTTGAGATTTGCGCCGAAGCGGCTGAAGACCAGGTGGTCAGCGCCGTCAACTTCAACTCGCCTGGCCAGGTGGTCATCGCCGGCAACAAGGCTGCGGTAGACCGCGCCATCGAGCTGTGCAAGGCCAAGGGTGCCAAGCGCGCCCTGCCGCTGGCGGTCAGTGTGCCGTCGCACTGCGCGCTGATGAAGCCGGCTGCCGAGCGCTTTGCCGAGTCGGTCAATGCCATCGAATGGCACGCCCCGCAAATTCCTGTGGTGCAGAACGTCACCGCTGCCGTTGCCGCTGGCCTCGATGCCCTCAAGCACGACTTGCTGGCGCAGCTGTATCAGCCTGTGCGCTGGGTCGAATGCGTGCAGACCCTGGCCGCCAACGGTGCCGTCAACCTGGTCGAGTGCGGCCCGGGCAAGGTGCTGGCTGGCCTGAACAAGCGTTGCGCCGATGGCGTGACCACCTACAACCTCAATACCCCTGACGCCGTCGCCGCCGCCCGTGCGGCACTGGCCTGATTTGGAGAAGCTTGCATGAGCCTGCAAGGTAAAGTTGCACTGGTCACCGGCGCCAGCCGTGGCATTGGCCAGGCCATCGCCCTCGAACTGGGCCGCCAGGGCGCGACCGTGATCGGCACCGCCACTTCGGCTTCCGGCGCCGAGCGCATTGCTGCAACCCTGAAAGAACACGGCATCACTGGCACCGGCATGGAGCTGAACGTGACCAGCGCCGAATCGGTTGAAGCTGTACTGGCCGCCATCGGCGAGCAGTTCGGCGCGCCGGCCATCCTGGTCAACAACGCCGGTATCACCCGCGACAACCTCATGCTGCGCATGAAGGATGACGAGTGGTTCGATGTGATCGATACCAACCTGAACAGCCTCTACCGTCTGTCCAAGGGCGTGCTGCGTGGCATGACCAAGGCACGTTGGGGTCGTATCATCAGCATCGGCTCGGTCGTCGGCGCCATGGGTAACGCCGGCCAGGCCAACTACGCGGCCGCCAAGGCCGGCCTGGAAGGCTTCAGCCGCGCCCTGGCGCGTGAAGTTGGCTCGCGTGGCATCACCGTCAACTCGGTGACCCCGGGCTTCATCGACACCGATATGACCCGCGAGCTGCCGGAAGCGCAGCGCGAAGCCCTGCAGACCCAGATCCCGCTGGGCCGCCTGGGCCAGGCTGACGAAATCGCCAAGGTGGTTTCGTTCCTGGCATCCGACGGCGCAGCCTACGTAACCGGCGCCACCGTGCCGGTCAACGGCGGGATGTACATGTAACATTGCAACTCAATGTGACGGATTTCGTAAAAAAAGAGTCATACTGCGAGCCTAAAATCCGTTATAAAGCTGCAACCAGATTCCAGGCAGCGGGTGTGGTGACTGGTGGGAAGGTGCGTTTAGCTTGAAAAGCGAACGTCTTTCTATAAAATTAGCCACCGGCCAGCTGCCTGACATATATCCATTAGGAGTAAACCTAGGTATGAGCAACATCGAAGAACGCGTCAAGAAAATCGTCGCCGAGCAACTGGGCGTCAAGGAAGAGGAAGTGACTCTCGAGAAGTCCTTCGTCGATGACCTGGGTGCCGATTCGCTTGACACCGTTGAGCTGGTGATGGCTCTGGAAGAGGAATTCGAGACCGAAATCCCTGACGAAGAAGCCGAGAAGATCACTACCGTTCAAGCTGCCGTAGACTACGTCAAAGCCCACCAGGCCTAAGACGCTTTAGTCGACGCTTCTTGTCGGGAAAAACCGCACTGCCTTTGCCGGCGTGCGGTTTTTTCTTTGCGAGCGCCCTGTGTTTTGCAGTCGGCTCGTTGACCCGAGCTCCAAGAGCTTGTTGCCATTTCATTCCATTGCTTGTAATGCAATGGCAAGAAACTCTGTGATTAGAAAAAGGAGAGTACTGTGTCGCGTAGACGCGTCGTGGTCACCGGTATGGGTATGCTGTCGCCACTGGGTACCGATGTACCGAGCACCTGGCAGGGCATTCTGGCTGGCCGCAGTGGCATCGGTCCGATCGAACATACGGACCTGTCTGCCTACTCCACCCGTTTTGGCGGCTCGGTGAAAGGCTTCGAGGTCGAGCAATACCTGTCGGCCAAAGAGGCCCGCAAGCTCGACCTGTTCATCCAGTACGGCCTGGCGGCCGGTTTCCAGGCAGTGCGTAATGCCGGCCTGGAAGTTACCGACGCCAACCGCCAGCGTATTGGCGTGGCCATGGGCTCGGGTATCGGTGGCCTGACCAACATCGAAGAAACCAGCCGCACCCTGCACGATTCGGGGCCGCGTCGTATTTCGCCGTTCTTCGTGCCAGGCTCGATCATCAACATGATCTCCGGCTTCCTGTCGATCCACTTGGGGCTGCAAGGGCCGAACTACGCCATCGCCACTGCCTGCACCACGGGTACCCACTGCATCGGCATGGCCGCGCGCAACATCGCCTACGGTGAAGCCGATGTGATGATCGCTGGCGGCGCTGAAATGGCCGCCTGCGGCCTGGGCATGGGCGGCTTCGGTGCTTCTCGCGCCCTGTCCACCCGCAACGACGAGCCTACCCGGGCCAGCCGCCCGTGGGACAAGGGCCGCGACGGCTTCGTGCTGTCCGACGGTGCCGGTGCCCTGGTGCTCGAAGAGCTGGAGCATGCCAAGGCCCGCGGCGCAACCATCTATGCCGAGCTGGTCGGCTTCGGCATGAGCGGTGATGCCTATCATATGACCTCGCCACCGGACACCGGCGAAGGCGCTGCCCGCTGCATGGCCAACGCCCTGCGCGATGCCGGCATCCAGCCGGAAGAGGTCAGCTACATCAACGCCCACGGCACCTCGACCCCGGCGGGCGATGTGGCCGAAGTGGCCGCGATCAAGCGCGTATTCGGTGAGCATGCCTACAAGCTGGCGGTCAGCTCGACCAAGTCGATGACTGGCCACCTGCTGGGCGCCGCCGGTGCCGTGGAAGCGATCTTCAGCGTGCTGGCGATCAACAGCCAGATGGCGCCGCCCACCATCAACCTGGATGAGCCGGACGAAGGCTGCGACCTCGACTTCGTCCCGCACCAGGCTCGCAGCATGCCGATCGACGTGGTGCTGTCCAACTCGTTCGGCTTTGGCGGCACCAACGGTTCGCTGGTATTCCGCCGGTTCGCCGGTTGATGCACAGCTGGATCGATGGCCAGCCGGCGGCTGCAATCAACCTGCAGAACCGCGGGCTGGCCTACGGCGATGGCCTGTTCGAGACCATCGCCGTGCGCGGCGGCCGGCCCAGCCTGCTGGACGGCCATCTCGCACGCCTGGCGCTAGGGTGCCAGCGCCTGGCGATCAGCGCCGACCTGGCGCTGGTGCGCGACGAACTCCTGCGCTATGCCAGCCAGCTCGGTGATGGCGTAGCCAAACTCATCATTACCCGTGGCGACAGCCAGCGCGGTTACGCGCCGGTTGTCGGTGCCGCGCCGCGGCGTATCCTGCAGGGCAGCCCATTGCCCAGCTATCCTGTCGAACATGCCGAGCACGGTGTACGTCTGTTCCCTTGCCAGACGCGGCTTGGGGAACAACCGCTGTTGGCTGGCCTCAAACACCTCAACCGCCTGGAGCAGGTACTGGCCCGTGCCGAATGGCAGGACAGCGAACATGCCGAAGGCCTGATGCGTGACGGGCAGGGCAGGGTGATCGAAGGGGTGTACAGCAATCTGTTCCTGGTGCGCGATGGCGTGTTGTTCACGGCCGACCTCAGCCGCTGTGGCGTCGCTGGCGTGATGCGGGCTGCGTTGCTGGAACAGGCAGCGCTGCAGGGCATCCCGGTGCAGGTCGGCGACCTGCCGTTCGACGCGCTGGAGCAGGCAGATGAAGTATTTGTTTGCAATAGCGTCTACGGTGTCTGGCCCGTGCGTGGCGTTGCCGCGCTAAACTGGTCGGCGGGCCCGCTCACCCGTAAACTGCAGGCCGTTGCCCGTACGCTACTGGAAACCTGAATTCGTGAGACGTAAATTCCTGCTGCTGCTGGAAATGGGCTTGATCCTCGCCGGCCTTGCCGTGGGCTGGTCGGCCTGGAAGGTCAACTCGGTCCTGGAGCAGCCCCTGCACGTGACGCAGGAGCGCCTGCTCGACGTGCCCAATGGCACTACCCCCAACCGCATGTTCTATCGCATGCAGAGCGAAGGGCTGCTCGACGACGCCGTCTGGTTGCGCCTTTACTGGCGCTTCAACATGGCCGGCACCCCCCTGCACACCGGCGAGTACCGCCTGACCCCCGGCATGACCGTGGAGCAGCTGTTCGATGCCTGGCGTCGGGCCGATGTGGTGCAGTACAACCTGACCCTGGTCGAAGGCTGGACCTTCCGCCAGGTGCGCTCGGTCGTGGCCAAGCATGAAAAGATCAAGCACACCCTGGATGGCCTGTCCGATTCGGAAGTGATGGACAAGCTCGGCCATACCGGCGTGTTCCCTGAGGGCCGCTTTTTCCCGGACACCTACCGCTTCGTGCGCGGCATGAGCGACGTCGAGTTGCTGCAGCAGGCCTACATGCGCCTGGATGAAGTGCTGGCCAAGGAGTGGGCCGAGCGCACCACCGACCTGCCTTACCGTGACCCGTACCAGGCGTTGATCATGGCCTCGCTGGTGGAGAAGGAGACTGGCATTCCCCAGGAGCGTGGGCAGATTGCAGGCGTTTTCGTAAGGCGCCTGCGCCTGGGCATGATGCTGCAGACCGACCCGACGGTAATCTATGGCATGGGTGAGCGTTACAACGGCAGGATCACCCGCGCCGACCTGCGCGAACCGACGCCGTACAACACCTACACCATGACCGGTCTGCCGCCGACCCCGATTGCCATGGTCGGCCGCGAGGCGATTCACGCGGCGCTCAACCCGTCCGATGGCACCAGCCTGTATTTCGTCGCCCGTGGCGATGGCAGCCATGTGTTTTCCGACGACCTCGACGACCATAACTCTGCAGTGCGAGAGTTCCAGCTCAAGCGCCGTGCGGACTACCGCTCCAGCCCCGCGCCGCAATCGCAGCCAGAGACACAGCCACAACCAGATGCCGACGAGGCCGAGCAGCGCGAGGCGCCTGCCGATGAGTCTACTGCGCAGCCAGCGCCCGACCAGCCGCCTGTGCAGGACGCCCCTGCCGGCGGCGCGCAAGCGGCCGAGCGGCCGATGCCTGACGAACAACATTAAGGACTGCCTGTGAGCGGCTTGTTTATTACTTTGGAAGGCCCCGAAGGCGCGGGCAAGAGCACCAACCGCGACTACCTGGCTGCGCGCCTGCGCGAGCAGGGGCTGGACGTGGTGCTCACCCGAGAGCCCGGCGGTACGCCGCTGGCCGAGAAGGTGCGTGAGCTGCTGCTGGCGCCCAGCGATGAAAGCATGGCGGCCGACACCGAGCTGTTGCTGGTGTTCGCTGCGCGTGCCCAGCACCTGGCGCAGGTGATCCGGCCGGCGCTGGCCCGCGGGGCCGTTGTGTTGTGTGACAGGTTTACCGATGCCACATACGCCTACCAGGGCGGTGGGCGCGGTTTGCCGGTCGAACGTATCGCTACCCTTGAGCAATTCGTCCAGGGCGACCTGCGCCCGGACCTGACCCTGGTCTTCGACCTGCCGGTTGAAGTGGGCCTGGCCCGGGCCGCCGCCCGGGGCCGTCTGGACCGTTTCGAGCAGGAAGGCCAGGCGTTCTTCGAAGCGGTGCGCCAAGCCTACCTGCAGCGCGCCGGCCGCGAACCACAGCGCTATACCCTGCTCGATGCCGCCCAGCCGCTGCAGGCTGTGCAGCACGCCATCGACACGCTGCTGCCTGGCATTGTGGAGCGTTGCCGTGGCTGAGGCCTACCCCTGGCAGCAGGCCCTCTGGCAGCAACTGGCCGGCCGTAGCCAGCACGCTCACGCCTACCTGCTGCATGGCCCGCAGGGTATTGGCAAGCGGGCCCTGGCCGAGCGCCTGATGGCCCGCCTGCTGTGCCAGCACCCACAAGGCCTGGAGGCCTGTGGCGGGTGCAAGTCCTGCCTGCTGCTCAAGGCCGGTAGCCACCCGGACAACTTCGTCCTCGAGCCCGAAGAAGCCGATAAGCCGATCAAGGTCGACCAGGTGCGCGAGCTGGTGACTTTCGTGGTGCAGACCGCGCAGCTGGGTGGGCGCAAGGTGGTGCTGATCGAGCCGGTGGAGGCGATGAACATCAATGCCTCCAACGCCCTGCTCAAGAGCCTCGAAGAGCCTTCCGGCGATACCGTGTTGCTGCTGGTCACTCACCAGCCCAGCCGCCTGTTGCCGACCATCAAGAGCCGCTGCCAGCAGGTCGCCTGCCCGCAGCCCAGCCTGGCCCAGAGCCAGGCCTGGCTGGCCGGCGCGCTGCCCGACAGCGACGAAGCCGAGCGCGACGAGTTGCTGACCCTGGCTGCCGGTTCACCGCTGATGGCGCTCAGCTTGCGGGCGCAAGGCGTGCGCGAGCAGCGCGCACTGGTCACTGATGGGGTGAAGAAGCTGCTCAAGCAGCAGCAATCGCCCAGCCAGCTGGCCGATGCCTGGAGCGCTGTGCCGCTGTTGCTGCTGTTCGACTGGTTCTGCGATTGGGCGCACCTGATCCTGCGCTATCAATTGACCCAGGACGAGGAGGGGCTAGGCTTGGCCGATATGCGCAAGGTGGTGCAGTACCTGGCGCAGAAGAGTCGTCAGGCCAAGGTGCTGGAGGTGCAGGCGTGGATCCTGGAACAGCGCCAGAAGGTGCTGGGCAAGGCCAACCTCAACCGCGCCCTGCTGCTTGAATCGTTGCTGGCCCACTGGCTGCAACTGCCGGGCGCCCGCTGATTTTCATTTTTTCATGTGTGCCGTTATCCCATGCTCGTAGATTCCCATTGCCACCTCGACCGTCTGGACCTGAACGCCCACCAGGGCTCACTCGATGCTGCCTTGCAGGCGGCGCGTGAGCGCGGGGTCGGGCATTTCCTGTGTATTGGCGTCAGTGCCGAGAACGCTGGTGCGGTGAAGGCGCTGAGCGAGCGCTACGCCGATGTTGATTGCTCGGTGGGCGTGCACCCGCTGGACCTGGCGCCGGGCGAAACGCCGGCGCTGGAATGGCTGCTGCGCGAGCTGGCTCACCCGCATGTGGTGGCGATTGGTGAAACCGGGCTGGATTACCACTATGAGCCGGAAGCAGCCGAGTTACAGCAAGCCTCGTTCCGCCTGCACCTGGAGGCCTCGCGGCAGACCGGCAAGCCGGTGATCGTGCACACCCGTGCGGCGCGTGCCGATACCCTGGCGCTGCTGCGCGAGGCCAACCTGCCGCAGGCCGGCGTGCTGCACTGCTTCACCGAAGACTGGGACATGGCCAAGGCGGCGCTGGATCTGGGGTATTACATTTCGTTGTCTGGCATCGTTACCTTCCGCAATGCCGATGCCCTGCGTGAAGTGGCGCGGCAGGTGCCGGTCGATCGTTTGCTGGTGGAAACGGATTCGCCATATCTGGCGCCGATTCCGCATCGGGGCAAGCCGAATTTGCCGCAGTATGTGCGTGAGGTGGCAGAGTATGTGGCTTCGTTGCGAGGGGCCAGCTATGAGCAGTTGGCCGAACAGACCACTGCCAACTTCAAGCGCTTGTTCCCGTTGGCGCGGGTGGGCTGAGTCCGAAAGTGTAGGGGTTGTGTGACGGCTACCAGTGCCTGCCACAATCCATGCGGCGCCCTCGCCCTCCGAAACCCACAAAAAAAACCCGGGTTCTGGGGGGGGAATCCGGGTTAAGACCATTAGGAGTAAAACAAAGGTACGCGGTCCCTGAGCACCTTTATCGGCGCGCCACTTGGGGGGGATGCGCCGCGCCAACACTTCAAGTATTGGTCAGGTTTGGCGCAGTGCCAGTGCATATTGATCGTTTTTTAAACAGATTTGGAATACGCCAACGTTTCATTCCTCCCGCAGCGCATGGCCGTAAGCATCATGAAACACAGACATGCTTGGATGATCCGTGCAATTTCCCGCAAGTTAGGCATAATAAACCGCTTCGATTGTCATCCAGTCCTTCCTATGCAGAAAGAACCTCGTAAGGTCCGTGAGTTTCGCCGCCGCGAACAGGAAATCCTCGACACCGCGCTCAAACTGTTTCTCGAGCAGGGTGAAGACAGCGTCACCGTCGAGATGATCGCTGACGCCGTGGGCATCGGCAAAGGCACGATCTACAAGCACTTCAAGTCCAAGGCGGAGATCTACCTGCGCCTGATGCTCGACTATGAGCGTGACTTGAACGCGCTGTTGCATTCGGCCGACGTCGACCGCGACAAGGAAGCCCTGTCGCGAGCCTACTTCGAGTTCCGCATGCGCGACCCGCAGCGTTACCGGCTGTTCGACCGCCTGGAAGAAAAGGTGGTCAAGGGCAACCAGGTACCGGAAATGGTCGAACAGCTGCACAGTATCCGTGCCTCCAACTTCGACCGCCTGACCCAGCTGATCAAGGGCCGTATCAGCGAAGGCAAGCTCGAAGACGTACCGCCGTACTTCCACTATTGCGCCGCCTGGGCGCTGGTGCATGGTGCCGTGGCGCTGTACCACTCGCCGTTCTGGAGCAATGTGCTGGAGGATCAGGAAGGCTTCTTCCAGTTCCTGATGGACATTGGTGTGCGCATGGGCAACAAGCGCAAGCGCGACCCGGAACCTTCGAACTGAAGCATCCGCGTTCAGGCAATACGCAGTACCTGTAGGAGCAGCCTTGTGCTGCGGAAGTGCCAGTACCGCCAGCACACGTCTGCATGGTTGTACCGGCCCTTTCGCAGCACGAGGCTGCTCCTAGCTGTCTCGGCGATGTACAGGGCTTGCAAAAACCTGATTTATGAGTCAGGTTTTGCCAGCCCCATCATCCATGCCGGAGTCATTCATGATCGTCGATCGTCAAGGCAGGCGTTTTCGCAACCTGCGCGTCAGCCTGACGGCTGCCTGTAATTATGCCTGCACCTATTGCGTGCCAGACGGCAAGCGCCTGGTGGCAGCACAGGACGAACTGCCAGCGGATGCCCTGGCTCGTGGCGTGGCCTACCTGATCGAAGCCGCTGGCATCGAGCGCTTGCGCATCACCGGCGGTGAGCCATTGGTCAGTCCGCGCCTGGATGCCTTCCTGGCCGCCGTGGCCAGGCTCGACCTTGACGATATCTCGCTGACTACCAATGGTCAGCTGCTGGCGCGGAAGTTGCCCCAGTTGCAGGTGGCAGGTATCCGCCGATTGAACGTTTCCCTCGACACCCTCGACTCACAAGCCTTCCGTCGTATCGCCCGGGGCGGCGACCTGGCCAGCGTGCTGGAGGGTATGGCGCAGGCCAGCGCCATGGGCATGCAGATCAAGGTGAACATGGTGCCTATGCGCGGGCACAACCTGGATCAGGTGCTGCCGCTGCTGGATTATTGCCTTGAGCGCGGCTTCGAACTGCGCTTCATCGAACTCATGCGCATGGGCCATCTTGCCCGTGACCAAAACGCCTTCCTGCAGCAGTTCGTCGGCCTCGACCAACTGCTCGCACTGATCGCTGGCAAGTATGCCTACGTTCAGGTCGATGCTCCGCTGGACGCCACCGCCTTGCGTTATCAGGTACCCGGCAAAGGCCACTTCGGCGTGATCGCCAACGAAAGCGCGCCGTTCTGCCGCACCTGTTCGCGGCTGCGCCTGTCTTCCACGGGCTGGCTGCATGGCTGCCTGTCGTCGGGCAATCGCCATTTCGTCGGCGACCTGCTGGAAAAACCGCGCCATCAGGCACTGCCGGCCCTGCAGCGCTTGCTGGTCAAGGCCTTGGCAGACAAGCAGGACATGGCGTTTTCCGGCGATGTGATGGTGATGAAGGTGATCGGCGGCTGAAGCTGGCGCAAAAGCTGCATCCGCCGGCTATTCGCCGGTTTTTCGTCGCCGGCCACTGGAGGAAAGATGCGTAGCCTGGTTTTGCTGCTGGCGCTGATGGCGCTGGGCGGTTGCATGAATGTCAGCGACATGGGCGAGGGCGTTCGTTATCACCTGAGCGATGCTGGCCTGCTGGACCACAGCGATACCCGTCGCACCCTGTCGATCCGCCTGCAGCCTGATTCGTTCATCTTCATCGGCCAGGGCGCATTCGTGCCCCCGGGCAAGGGGCCGGTGCCGCGGCAGAACGCGGTGGCCGAGCAGGCCTACAAGAGCTTCGTCGAGTATTTCCCGCTGGTACGCCGCGCCCAAGGGCCACTCGGCCTCGAAGAGGCCATCGCCCAGGCGCGTTCGGTGGGTGCCGACTACGTGCTGTACACCCGCTTCGCGCGCACCGACGACCGTATCGGCAATGGCGACGAGTGGTATGACGAACAGGCAGTCGACCGCCTGGGCTGGGACACCGGCGTAGTGCAGATGATGCTCATCGAAACCAGCACCCGCTACCTGATCGACACTGCGCGTATCAAGAGCCGTGGCGGTTTGTTGACGTTCCACGATAACACCCCGGAGGATTTGCTTGGCGCGCCAATGCGCGAGTACGCTCGTAGCCTTCTGGGTATGAGTGAATGAGGCAAGGGTGATGAGCGATTCCGCCAAGGCCAGTGATCTTCTGGCGCAGATCCCCAAGGCCAAGGGCCTGCCGCCGGTGCATCTGTGGAACCCGGACTTCTGCGGTGACATCGACATGCGCATCGCCCGTGATGGCACCTGGTACTACCTGGGTACCCCGATCGGTCGCAAGCCGATGGTGCGGCTGTTTTCCACCATCATCCGCCGCGATGGCGATGACTACTTCCTGATCACTCCGGTAGAGAAGGTGGGCATCCGCGTCGACGATGCGCCGTTCGTTGCGGTAACGCTGGATGTGGTGGGGGAAGGTGAGCAGCAGGTGCTGCGTTTCACCAGCAATGTCGAGGACCAGGTCGAGGCCGGGCCGGCCAACCCGCTGCGCGTGATGATCGACCCGGTCACGCAGGAGCCATCGCCGTATGTGCTGATGCGCAGCAACCTTGAGGCGCTGATTCATCGCAATGTGTTCTACCAGTTGGCGGAGCTGGCGGTGCCGCGCGAGATCGAAGGGGAAGAGTGGCTTGGGGTGTGGAGCCAGGGCGAGTTTTACCCGATCGGGCGTAGCAGCTGAAATTGTGTTGCCAGTGCTGGCCTCTTCGCGGGTGAACCCGCTCCCACAGGGTTCTCCGCAGGTTTCAACGGCTGCGCTGTTCCTTGTGGGAGCGGGTTTACCCGCGAAAGAGCCGGCACAGGCAATGATCGGCCTCTTGGTTTTTCCCCGAATTGGTCATTTGTCTCTCTGCCCCACAGGCCTAACCTGCAGGCAATTGCCATCCAGGAGAGGCCCCCATGAAACCCTTTAGCATCATCCTTTTCGCCCTGTTCGCCGCTCAAACCCCTGCCTGGGCGCACGGCGATGCTGCCGACCAAGTCAAGGTGCTGCAGCAGCAACAACCCTCGAACGCCCCCGGCAAGAACGCCGTTATGCTCACCGTAAGCTATGCCCCTGGCCAGGCATCACCCGCACATCGGCACCCAGGCGCGGTAATGGCCTACGTACTGGAAGGGGCAGTGGTATCGAAGCTCAACGATGAGCAGGAAAACACCTACAAGGCAGGCGAATACTGGTACGAAGCGCCGGGTACCGTACACAGCGTGTCACGCAACGCCAGCAAGGCCCGGCCGGCCAAGCTGCTGGTCTGGAGTCTGGTGGACGAGGGCAGGCCGGTGACCGAGCCGCTGGCTCAATAAGCCCGACGCAACGAAAAAGCCCCCGGTTGCTTGCGCATCCGGGGGCTTTCTCAGTGTTTGGCTCCGCGACCTGGACTCGAACCAGGGACCCAATGATTAACAGTCATTTGCTCTACCGACTGAGCTATCGCGGAATCTGTGCGTATCTTACTGATTGCCCAGGGGAAGTCAAGCCACCCCTAGGCAAAACAATGAGTTACAGCACCTGCACGATAGCTTTGGTCACTACGTGGATGTTGCTCTGGTTCAGCGCGGCCACGGCGATGCGGCCGGTGTCCAGGGCATAGATGCCGAACTCGTTTTTCAGGCGGGCGACCTGTTCAACGGTCAGGCCCGAGTACGAGAACATGCCGACCTGGCGGCCAACGAAGCTGAAATCGCGGTTGGCGCCATATTCGGCCAGCAGCGAAACCATCTGCTTGCGCATGCCGTGGATGCGCTCGCGCATTTCGGCCAGCTCGGTTTCCCACATCTGGCGCAGTTCGGCGCTGTTCAGCACGGTGGCAACGATGGTTGCACCGTGGGTCGGCGGGTTGGAGTAGGTGGTGCGGATCACGCGCTTGACCTGCGACAGCACGCGGGTGCTCTCGTCCTTGGAGGCGGTGACGATCGACAGCGCACCGACGCGCTCGCCGTACAGCGAGAACGACTTGGAGAACGAGCTGGACACGAAGAACTCCAGGCCCGACTCGGCGAACAGGCGCACGGCGAAGGCGTCTTCGGCAATGCCGTCACCGAAGCCCTGGTAGGCCATGTCGAGGAACGGCACGTGGCCCTTGGCCTTGACCACTTCCAGGACGTTTTTCCAGTCATCCAGGCTCAGGTCGACGCCGGTCGGGTTGTGGCAGCAGGCGTGCAGTACCACGATCGAGCCGGACGGGAGGTTGTTCAGGTCTTCGAGCATGCCGGCGCGGTTGACGTCGTTGGTCGGCGCGTCGTAGTAGCGGTAGTTCTGCACCGGGAAGCCGGCCGATTCGAACAGCGCGCGGTGGTTTTCCCAGCTCGGGTCGCTGATCGCAACCACTGCATTAGGCGAAATGCGCTTGAGGAAGTCGGCGCCGATCTTCAGTGCGCCGGTACCGCCGACGGCCTGCACGGTAACCACGCGGCCGGCGGCCAGCAGTGGCGACTCGGCGCCGAACAGCAGTTTTTGTACAGCCTGGTCGTAAGTGGCGATACCGTCGATCGGCAAGTAGCCGCGCGAGGCGTGCTGGGCGGCACGCTGGGTCTCGGCTTCGATCACGGCGCGCAGCAGCGGAATGCGGCCTTCCTCATTGCAGTACACGCCCACGCCCAGGTTGACCTTGTCGGTACGTGGGTCGGCGTTGAATGCTTCGTTGAGGCCCAGGATAGGGTCGCGGGGTGCCAGCTCGACAGCGGAAAACAGGCTCATTGTTACTTCGGCTCTGATTGGAGAGTGATAGGACGTACACGCTCCAGCCGAATGCACTGAAGCGGTGCACAAACGGGGAGTCAGTATAGTGATACCGACCGGTCACGGCGACACTCTGACGCGCCTTTTCCGGCTATTTGCGCAAATATTTTTCGACCATTGGTCTAATTGGCGGGTCCACCGTAACAAGCGCTCACAGCCGTGCCTTGAAAGGGCCACCCGACAAGCGCATTTGGGTATAGACTACTGGCTAAATTTACAGTTGCTGCAGCACCGCGAGGTCCGTCATGTCCGAGTTCCAGCTCGTCACCCGTTTCCAGCCGGCCGGCGACCAGCCCGAAGCCATCCGCCAGATGGTCGAAGGTATCGAGGCAGGGCTGTCGCACCAGACACTGCTCGGGGTGACCGGCTCGGGCAAGACCTTCAGCATCGCCAACGTCATCCAGCAGGTGCAACGCCCGACCCTGGTGCTGGCGCCGAACAAAACCCTCGCCGCGCAGCTGTATGGCGAATTCAAGGCGTTCTTCCCCAACAATGCGGTGGAGTATTTCGTTTCCTACTACGACTACTACCAGCCTGAAGCCTACGTACCGTCGTCCGACACCTTCATCGAGAAGGACGCTTCGATCAACGACCACATCGAGCAGATGCGCCTGTCAGCGACCAAGGCGCTGCTGGAGCGGCGTGACGCGATCATCGTCACCACCGTGTCGTGCATCTACGGCCTGGGTAGCCCCGAGACCTACCTGAAAATGGTCCTGCACGTGGACCGTGGCGACAAGCTCGACCAGCGCGCGCTGCTGCGCCGCCTGGCCGACCTGCAATACACGCGCAACGAGATGGACTTCGCCCGTGCCACCTTCCGCGTGCGCGGCGATGTGATCGACATATTCCCGGCCGAATCGGACCTCGAGGCCATTCGCATCGAGCTGTTCGATGATGAAGTAGAGAACATCGCCGCCTTCGACCCGCTGACCGGCGAGGTCTTCCGTAAGCTGCCGCGTTTCACGTTCTACCCCAAGAGCCACTACGTCACCCCGCGGGAGACCCTGCTGGAGGCGGTGGAGGGGATCAAGGAGGAACTCAAGGACCGCCTGGAATACCTGCAGAAGGCCAACAAGCTGGTCGAAGCCCAGCGTCTGGAGCAACGCACCCGCTTCGATCTGGAGATGATCCTGGAGCTGGGCTACTGCAACGGCATCGAGAACTACTCGCGCTACCTGTCGGGGCGCCCGGCCGGGGCGCCGCCGCCCACCCTGTACGACTACCTGCCGCCCGATGCGCTGCTGGTGATCGACGAATCGCACGTCAGCGTTCCGCAGGTCGGCGCCATGTACAAGGGCGACCGCTCGCGCAAGGAAACCCTGGTCGAATATGGCTTCCGCCTGCCTTCGGCACTGGATAACCGGCCGATGCGTTTCGACGAGTGGGAAGATGTCAGCCCGCAGACCATCTTCGTGTCCGCCACCCCGGGCCCCTACGAGGCTGAGCACGCCGGGCGCGTGGTGGAGCAGGTAGTGCGCCCGACCGGGCTGGTAGACCCTCAGGTAGAAGTGCGCCCGGCACTTACCCAGGTGGACGATCTGCTGTCGGAAATCCGCAAGCGCGTGGCCGAGGGCGAGCGGGTGCTGGCGACCACGCTGACCAAGCGCATGGCCGAAGACCTCACCGACTACCTGGCGGACCACGATGTGCGGGTGCGCTACCTGCACTCGGATATCGATACCGTCGAGCGGGTGGAGATCATCCGCGACCTGCGCCTGGGCACCTTCGACGTGCTGGTGGGTATCAACCTGCTGCGTGAGGGCCTGGACATGCCGGAGGTGTCGCTGGTGGCGATCCTCGATGCCGACAAGGAAGGCTTCCTGCGTTCCGAGCGCTCGCTGATCCAGACTATCGGCCGTGCGGCGCGTAACCTCAATGGCCGGGCCATCCTGTATGCCGACAACATCACCGGCTCCATGCAGCGCGCCATCGACGAGACCGAGCGCCGTCGGGAGAAGCAGATCGCGTTCAACCAGGCCAATGGCATCGTGCCCAAAGGTGTGGTCAAGGACATTACCGACATCATGGAAGGCGCCACCGTGCCTGGCGCGCGCAGCAAGAAGCGCAAGGGCATGGCCAAGGCCGCAGAGGAGAGCGCCCGTTACGAGGCCGAGCTGCGTACGCCGGGCGAGATCACCAAGCGCATCAAGCAGCTGGAAGAGAAAATGATGCAGTTCGCCCGCGACCTGGAGTTCGAAGCCGCGGCGCAGTTGCGCGACGAAATTGCCCAGCTGCGCGAGCGGTTGATAACCAGCTGAGGCCTGGCACCGGCCCTGTGGGAGCGGGCGTGCCCGCGAAAAATTTAGCGCGGTGGCTAGCACCGGCTGCGCCGGTGTTCGCGGGCGCGCCCGCTCCCACAGGGATCGCGTGCAGTCTGAAATAGCCTCAATGTGCTTCTCCCGCTTTCAGCCCCTCTGGCAACTTGCGGGTCAACAACACCGCCACCATGCTCACCGCCAACCCGATCCCCACAAAGTGGAACGCATCGTTGTAGGCCATTATCAACGCCTGCTGGTGAGTGATCTCGCTCAACTTGCCCAGCGCCGCATTGTCATTGCCCAGCCGCTCCGCCAGTTGCGCCAGCCGCTCCGCCACCTGCGGGTTGCTCGGCACCACCGACTCCCTCAGGTAATCGAAATACACCTTGGTCCGTGCATCCAGCAGGGTAGCCAGCAGTGCAATGCCGATCGCACCGCCCAGATTGCGCAGAATATTGAACAGGCTCGACGCCGAACCCGCATCCTGCGGCTGAATATACGCCGTGGCGATCAGCGAGATTGTCACCATGATCATTGGCTGGCCAATGGCACGGATGATCTGGATATGGTTGAACTGCGGTCCGGCAAAATCCGGGTTGAGCACCCCCGAGCCGAAACTGGCGGCGCCGAACAGGCAGAAGCCCAGGGCGCACAACACCTTGGGCGATACCACTTTCATCAGTAGCGGCACCAGCGGGATCAGGAACAGCTGCGGGATGCCCATCCACATGATCACCTCGCCGATCTGCAAGGCGTTGTAGCCCTGCACCTGCGCCAGGTACAGCGGCAACAGGTAGATCGACCCGTACAAGCCCACCCCCATGCCCAGGCTGGCGATGCTCGACAGGCCAAAGTTGCGATTGCCAAGGATGCGCAGGTTGATCAGCGGATGTGGCTTGGAAAACTGCAGGATCACGAAGGTGATCAGGCTGACCAGGGCGATGCTGCCCAGGCTGACGATCAGCTGCGATTCCAGCCAGTCCTTGCGGTGGCCTTCTTCCAGGAACACCTGCAGGCAGCCCAGCCCCAGGCCCAGGGTGACGATGCCGGCGTAATCGGTACTTTTCAGCAGCTCCCAATGCGCATCCTTCTTCTCCAGCCCGTACAGCAGGCCGGCGATCATCACCAGGCCCGGTGGGATATTGATGTAGAAAATGTATTCCCAGCCCCAGTTCTCGGTCAGCCAGCCGCCCAGGGTCGGGCCGATGGACGGCGCGAAGGTGGCGGTCATGGCGAACATGGCCATGCCCTTGGCGCGGTGGTGTTCGGGCAGTTTGATCAGGGTCAGGGTGAAGGCCAGCGGGATCAGTGCACCGCCGGTAAAACCCTGCAGGGCGCGGAACAGGATCATGCTCTCCAGGTTCCAGGCCATCGAGCACAACAGCGACGACAGCAGGAAACCGCCGGAAACCCACACCGCCAGGCGCCGCGCCGACAACAGCTGTACCAGCCAGGCGGTGAGCGGGATCATGATGATTTCCGCGACCAGATAAGAGGTGGAAATCCACGAGCCTTCCTCCAGCGTCGCCGACAGTGCGCCCTGGATATCCTTGAGCGACGAGTTGGTGATCTGGATGTCCAGCACGGCCATGAAGGCGCCGAGCATCACGCTCATTACCGCTATCCAGTCCCGTCGGGTTGGCTCCGCGGTGGGCCTGAGCAGCTGGTCACCGGCCATTGTGGCCTTCGTTCTCGCTGCGCAGGTCGACGGTGGCGGTCACCGACATGCCGGGGCGGATGCGCCCGTGCAGCGGGTTGTCGGCACGGAAGGTCAGCTTGACCGGAATGCGCTGTACCACCTTGGTGAAATTGCCGGTGGCGTTATCGGGCGGCAGCAGGCTGAACTGCGCGCCGGAGGCGGCGAACAGGCTGTCGACCCGGCCTTCGATCGGCGTGTCGGGGTAGCTGTCGAACAGCAGTTCGGCACGCTGGCCGGCCTGCATGCGGCCGATCTGGGTTTCCTTGAAATTGGCCTGCACCCAGATGTCTTCATCCGGCACGATCGACAGCAGGTAGGCACCGGCCTGTACTACCTGGCCATTGCGCGCGTTGCGCTGGCCGATGCTGCCGCTGATCGGTGCACGGATTTCGCAGCGGGTCAGGTTCAGTTCGGCCTGGGCCAGGTCGGCGCGGGCGTTGCTGATTTGCGCGTCGAGGCGTTTGAGCTCGGCGGTCAGTGCATTGACCTGCTGGCGCTGGCTTTGCAGGTCGGCACGGGCCTTGTCGACCTGCGAGCCGGCGACGTGGCTGTCCGCAGACAGCGTGGTGACCCGTTCTTCCGATATGAACCCTGGCTTGCGCAGCTTCTCGGCACGGTTCAGGTCCAGGCGTGAGCGGTCGAAGGTGGCCTGGTTGGCCGCCACCTGGGCCTGGCCGGCAGCGATCAGGCTGGCTTGCTGGGTCAGGCGGCTTTGCGCCTGCACGTGTTCGGCTTCGCGGGTGGCCAGGGCGGCACGGGCGCGCTGCACGGCCAGTTCGAAGTCGGCGGCCTCCAGGCGCACCAGCAGGTCGCCTTTGCTGACGTGCTGGTTGTCCTCGACCCGGACCTCGTCTATGCGCGCGCTCAACTGGCTGGAAATGCGCGTGATCTCGCCCTGTACATAGGCGTTGTCGGTGCTTTCGTAGAAGCGGCCCTTGAAGTACCAGTGGCCCAGGAAGGCGAGGGCGATGATGGCCACCAGGGTGAAGAAGACCAGCAGGCGGCGTTTGAGTTGGGCAGGCATGGGGACTATCGTTCCAGAAATGTAAACAAATTTAACAGCGGTACATGGCCTGCCGACAAGTGACGTTCGCGCCATTGCTGGAGCCCGGTGCCTGCCTCCTGCTAACATCCCGCCTTTGTTTCATCTTTCGTTCGAGACTCTCCATGACCACCGTACGCACGCGTATCGCGCCATCGCCGACCGGCGACCCCCATGTCGGCACCGCCTACATCGCCCTGTTCAACTACTGCTTTGCCAAGCAGCACGGCGGTGAGTTCATCCTGCGCATCGAAGACACCGACCAGTTGCGCTCCACGCGCGAGTCGGAGCAGCAGATCTTCGATGCCCTGCGCTGGCTCGGCATCGAATGGAACGAAGGCCCGGACGTCGGTGGCCCGCACGGCCCGTACCGGCAGAGCGAGCGTGGCGAGATCTACGCCAGGTACGCCAAGGAGCTGGTTGACGCCGGCCATGCCTTCTACTGCTTCTGCACTGCCGAAGAGCTGGAGCAGATGCGCGCCGAGCAGCAAGCTCGCGGCGAAACCCCGCGCTACGATGGCCGCGCGCTGCTGCTGAGCGCCGAAGAAGTGCAGCGCCGTCTGGACGCTGGCGAGCCGCACGTGATCCGCATGAAAGTGCCGAGCGAAGGCGTGTGCGTGGTGCCGGACATGCTGCGTGGTGATGTCGAGATCCCGTGGGACCGCATGGACATGCAGGTGCTGATGAAGAACGACGGCCTGCCGACGTACTTCCTGGCCAACGTGGTCGATGACCACCTGATGGGCATCACCCACGTGCTGCGCGGCGAAGAGTGGCTGCCATCGGCCCCCAAGCTGATCAAACTTTACGAATACTTCGGCTGGGAGCAGCCCAAGCTGTGCTACATGCCGCTGCTGCGTAACCCGGACAAGTCCAAGCTGTCCAAGCGCAAGAACCCGACCTCGGTGACGTTCTACGAGCGCATGGGCTTCATGCCCGAGGCGATGCTCAACTACCTGGGCCGCATGGGCTGGTCGATGCCGGACGAGCGCGAGAAGTTCTCGCTGGCCGAGATGGTCGAGCACTTCGACCTGTCGCGTATCTCGCTGGGCGGCCCGATCTTCGACATCGAGAAGCTGTCCTGGCTGAACGGCCAGTGGCTGCGCGAACTGCCGGTCGAGGAGTTTGCCGCGCGCCTGCAGAAGTGGGCGTTCAACAGCGACTACATGATGAAGATTGCCCCGCACGTGCAAGGCCGGGTGGAAACCTTCAGCCAGGTTGCCCCGCTGGGCGGCTTCTTCTTCGAGGGTGCGCTGAAGCTCGACGCCAAACTGTTCGAAAGCAAGAAGCTGTCGGCCGACCAGGTGCGCCAGGTGATCCAGCTGATCCTGTGGAAGCTCGAAAGCCTGCGTCAGTGGGAAAAAGAGCGCATCACCGGTTGCATCCAGGCCGTGGTCGAGGCGCTGGAACTGAAGCTGCGTGACGCCATGCCGCTGATGTTCGCCGCCATCACCGGCCAGGCCAGCTCGGTGTCGGTGCTCGATGCCATGGAAATCCTCGGCCCGGACCTGACCCGCTACCGCCTGCGCCAGGCCCTGGACCTGCTGGGTGGGGTGTCAAAGAAAGAAAACAAAGAGTGGGAAAAGCTGCTGGCCTCGATTGCCTGATTCAGTTTTACACCTAACCTGTGGGAGCGGGCGTGCCCGCGAATGCGATGGTGGATCAAACACCGCTTTCGCGGGCGCGCCCGCTCCCACAGGCCAGCTGAACCCAGAAAAACCGGGGCAGGGCGGTAAGTGATTGTTATCTGTGAAATTTTTTTTGAATATTTTGAAAAATTAGTTTGACAGCCCTGCAATCCGATCTTAATATGCGCCCCGTCCACAGCGATGAACGAAAACGAAACGTCAGGCACCCAGCCAGCGCTTCGGTTCAAAGCGACATTGTGGGGCTATAGCTCAGCTGGGAGAGCGCCTGCATGGCATGCAGGAGGTCAGCGGTTCGATCCCGCTTAGCTCCACCAAATTCCGCTTGGCAGCCAAGGCCGCCGGGCAAGATCGGGTCCAGCAACCGGGTCTTGAAGGTAAGAAGGTTCGTCCCCTTCGTCTAGTGGCCTAGGACACCGCCCTTTCACGGCGGTAACAGGGGTTCGAGTCCCCTAGGGGACGCCAGTTTCGCACAAGCGATGTTTCAGAATGTCGCTGGGCCGAGAGGCTAGAAATCCGGGGCTATAGCTCAGCTGGGAGAGCGCCTGCATGGCATGCAGGAGGTCAGCGGTTCGATCCCGCTTAGCTCCACCAATTTGCCGCGGTTCGTGTAAACGGATCGGCACGAAGGTTACGTCCCCTTCGTCTAGTGGCCTAGGACACCGCCCTTTCACGGCGGTAACAGGGGTTCGAGTCCCCTAGGGGACGCCACTTTTCCTGCGTTTTGCAGGGCTTTAAAGGCTTGTCGATTACTGATGAGCCTTTTGTTTCGGGGCTATAGCTCAGCTGGGAGAGCGCCTGCATGGCATGCAGGAGGTCAGCGGTTCGATCCCGCTTAGCTCCACCATTTCTGCCGCGGTTCGCGCAAGCGGATCGGCACGAAGGTTACGTCCCCTTCGTCTAGTGGCCTAGGACACCGCCCTTTCACGGCGGTAACAGGGGTTCGAGTCCCCTAGGGGACGCCACGTTTACCCGCGTTTTGCGGGACTTTGAAGGCTCATTCGATTATTGAATGGGCCTTTTGTTTTTCTCCCTGCCCCAAATTCTGCAACCGACAGACGGCTACAGTTTCTGCTTGCCAAAAAATATTATGTGAATAATATTTCGATCATCATATTTTGTTCGGCGAGTGGTCTGATGAGTGACAAGAAGAGCAGAACCCGTGAACGCATTCTCGAAGCGGCGCGAAGTGCGCTGATCCAGCATGGCCCGGCCGAGCCTAGCGTCAGCCAGGTCATGGGGGCGGCGGGCCTGACCGTCGGCGGTTTCTATGCCCACTTCGACAGCAAGGACGAGTTGATGCTCGAAGCGTTCCGCCAGTTGCTGGCCGAGCGCCGCGCCTTGCTCTCCCAGGTCGACCCCAGCCTCGATGGCGCCGGGCGGCGGGCGCTGGCCAGTGCCTTCTACCTGTCGCGCAAGCATCGTGATGCCGAAGTGCACGCCTGCCCGCTGCCTAACTCCTTGGCCGAGATGCAGCGCCTGCCGGAGGCCTTCCGCGAGGTGCTGGCCGAACATATCGAGCTGATGGCTGCCGCCATGGTCGACCGCCCCGAGGACGCCGACAAGGCCTTGGCCGACCTGGCCCTGATGGTTGGCGGACTGGCGCTGGCCCGTGCGCTGGGCACCAGCGAGCTGTCTGATCGGATTCTGCGCGCCGCCAAATCGGCGGTGCTTTAACCCTGGAGCATGGCGATGACTACCCTGAGCTGGATTCGTGGTGTCAATGGCACCCTGGGCCGCCTGGCCCCCGAGCACGTCGCGGGCAAGATGCGCCGTGCCTTCATGACGCCGCGCAACCTGCCGCCACGGGATTGGGAGTTGCCCATGCTGGCCAGCGCCGAGCGCATTACCCTGCGCTTCGGCTTGTCTGCCCTGCGCTGGGGCAAGGGGCCGACCGTGCTGCTGATGCACGGCTGGGAAGGGCGGCCGACCCAGTTTGCCGCGTTGATCGAAACCTTGGTCCAGGCCGGGCACACGGTGGTATCGCTGGAGGGACCGGGGCATGGGCGCTCGCCCGGCGAGCAGGCCAATGTGGTGCTGTTTGCCCGTGCGCTGCTGGAGGCTGCCGCAGAACTGCCGCCGTTGCGCGCGGTGATTGGCCATTCCATGGGCGGTGCCAGTGTCTTGCTGGCCTTGCAGATGGGGCTGCGCACAGAGGCAGCGGTCAGCATTGCAGCCCCGGCGCGACTGTTGGGCGTACTGCGTGGCTTTGCCCATCGTCTGGGGCTGCCAGCGCGGGCGCGTGCGGCGTTCATTCGCCAGGTGGAGCGGGACGTGGGCATGCAGATTGCGCGGCTGGATGTGACGGGTTACCAGCTGGAGTTGCCCGGGTTGGTGGTGCATGCCGCCGATGATGCCTTGGTGGCCGCTGATGAAGCCCAGGTGATCCACAAGGCCTGGTTCGATAGCCGCCTGATGCTGCTGGAGGCGGGTGGCCACCAGCGGGTGCTGTCCGACCCGCGCCTGAGTGAAGCGGTGCTGGAGCTGCTGGCCCGTGCCGGCGATGAGGCCGGTAAATCCGTCACAAAGGCTGGACATTTCTCAGCGGGTCCCTGCTAAATCCACTTTTGTGCCAAGGAAGCGAACATGAGTTGGGACCTGGCAACACCCTTCGTGATCGACCTGCGCGTCGGTAGCGAGGACATCGACGGCCTCGGCCACGCCAATAATGCGGCCTACGTCACCTGGCTGGAGCGATGCGCCTGGCGCCATTCCCAGCGCCTGGGCCTGGACCTGGCCGAATATCGCCGGCTGGACCGTGGCATGGCCGTGGTACGCCACGAAATCGACTACCTGGCCGCCGCTTACGAGGATGACGAGCTGCAACTGGCCACCTGGATCATCGACTGGGACCAGCGCCTGCGCATGACCCGGCGCTTCCAGCTAAAGCGCCCGCGCGACGGGGTAACCTTGCTACGCGCCCAGACCACTTTCGCCTGCATCGAGCTGTCCAGCGGCAAGCCAAGGCGCATGCCGGCGGAATTCCTCGACGGTTATGGCCCGGCGCTGATCGGCGCCTGAAGCACCGGCAATTTTTGTTAGACTGCCGGCTTTTTCCGCCGAGACCCCGACATGCAAATTGCCCTGGCCCCCATGGAGGGGCTGGTCGACAACATCCTGCGCGACGTGCTGACCCGCGTGGGCGGTATCGACTGGTGCGTCACCGAGTTCATCCGCGTGTGCGACCGCCTGCTGCCGCCTTCCTCGTTCGACAAGCTGGCGCCCGAGTTGCGCAATGGCGCGCGGACCGCCGCCGGGGTACCCATGCGTGTGCAGCTGTTGGGCTCGGACCCTGTATGCCTGGCGGAAAACGCCGCGCTGGCCTGTGAGCTGGGGGCGCCGGTGATCGACCTTAACTTCGGTTGCCCGGCCAAGACCGTGAACAAGTCCCGTGGTGGCGCGGTGTTGCTCAAGGAGCCGGAGCTGCTGCACGCCATCGTGCGCGAGGTGCGGCGTGCCGTGCCGACGGATATTCCGGTCACTTCGAAGATGCGCCTGGGCTTCGACAGCCCTGATGGCGCGCTGGAGTGTGCCACGGCGCTGGCTGAAGGCGGCTCGGCACACCTGGTGGTGCATGCGCGGACCAAGGTCGAGGGCTACAAGCCGCCGGCCCACTGGGAGTGGGTGGCGCGGGTGCAGGATGTGGTCAAGGTGCCGGTGTTCGCCAATGGCGAGATCTGGACCGTGGACGACTGGCGGCGCTGTCGTGAGGTCAGTGGCGCCGAAGACATCATGCTGGGCCGTGGGCTGGTCTCGCGCCCCGACCTGGGACTGCAGATTGCCGCGGCGCGTGACGGGCGGGAGTACCAGCCGCTGAGCTGGGCCGATTTGCTGCCGTTGCTGCGTGAATTCTGGCGCCAGGCCCAGGCCAAGCTGTCGCCACGCTATGCACCGGGGCGGATGAAGCAATGGCTGGCGATGCTGACCCGCAGTTATCCCGAAGCGGTTGTGTTGTTTGCCGAATTGCGGCGGGAAGATGATTGCGCGCGGATCAGCCGGTTGCTGGGGGTTGAGGTGGCTTCCTTCGAAGCTTGTGTTGCCTGATCCGGCCCTTTCGCGGGCACGCCCGCTCCCACAGTGACCGCCCTGTGCAGTACCTGTGGGAGCGGGCGTGCCCGCGAAGAGGCCATCAAATCCAGTGCAGAAATCCAGATTTTTTCTGCTCCCCCCTTGAAAGCTTTCCCTCAGGCCCTATCTCTTGAGTACGCGATGCCGAAGTCGGGTCGCGTAATGACTTACTTGCTGAATCTCAGGAGTTCATGACCATGACTACCGCTTTCTCTCTCGCACCACTGTTCCGTCATTCCGTTGGTTTCGACCGTTTCAACGACCTGTTCGAGTCGGCGGCACGTAACGAGGCCGGTAGCAGCTACCCGCCCTACAACGTTGAAAAGCATGGCGATGACCACTACCGCATCGTGGTTGCCGCAGCCGGTTTCCAGGAAGACGACCTCGACCTGCAGGTTGAAAAAGGTGTTCTGACCGTGACCGGTGGCAAGCGCGACAATAGCGCTGCTGAAGTGACCTACCTGCATCAGGGTATCGCCCAGCGCGCCTTCAAGCTGTCGTTCCGCCTGGCCGACCATATCGAGGTCAAGGCCGCCGGCCTGGCCAATGGTCTGCTCAGCATCGACCTGCTGCGCATCGTGCCTGAAGAAGCCAAGGCCAAGCGCATTCCGATCAACGGCGACAAACCAGCGCTGAACTGATCGTGTAGATGTGAAGAAGGGCACCCTCCGGGGTGCCCTTTTTTGTGATAGCTGTTTTGTTAAAAACCGGAAGCTGGCACGATCACTGTGGGAGCGGGCATGCCCGCGAAGCAGGCGATGCGGTGGATGGCACCGGCTGCGCCGGTGTTCGCGGGCATGCCCGCTCCCACAGGTTCTGCGCGCGGTTTCAGTAATTCGCCGGCGCTTCCAGCAACATCTGTCGAAACTCCGGCAACGGCAGCGGCCGGCTGTGCAAGTACCCCTGGTAAAGGTGGCACCCCAGCCGCTCCAGGAACTCCAGTTGTTCGGTCAGCTCGACCCCTTCGGCAATCACCGTCAGGTCCAGGCTGCGGGCCATGGCGACGATGGCGCGGACGATTTCGGCGTCGTTCGGGTCCTCCGGCGCGTCGCGCACGAAGGTCTGGTCAATCTTCAGCGTATCCACCGGCAGGCGCTTGAGGTAGGTCAGCGAGGAGTAGCCGGTGCCGAAGTCATCCATGGCAAAGCTCACCCCGTAGCGCTTCAGTTCGCGCATCTTGCTGATGGTGTCTTCCAGGTTCTGGATGACGATGCCTTCGGTAATTTCCAGCTTCAGCATTTGCCGTGGCAGGCGGTAATCGTCCAGGCTGCGCAGCACCCGCCCGACAAAGTCGTTCTGACGGAACTGCCGTGGGCTGATGTTCACGCACAGGCTGAAATCATCGGCGTCGATCAGCCGGTCGCCAAGCATGCGCGCGCAGGCATCGCAAGCTTCATCGAGGATCCAGCTGCCAACTTCCAGGATCAGCCCGCTTTCTTCCAGTACCTGAATGAATTGTGCGGGCGGCTGCTGGCCCAGTTGTGGGTGATGCCAACGCAGCAGCACCTCGGCGCCGACAATGCGGTTGTCGCGAGCATCCACCTGGGGCTGGAAGTGCAGCGCCAGTTCGCCGCGGGCCAGGGCCAGACGCAGGTCGTTTTCCATGCGCAGGCGCTCGCTGGCGGCCTTTTGCATGGTGGTGTGGAACAGCTGAGTGGTATTGCGCCCGGAATCCTTGGCCCGGTACAGGGCGATATCGGCACGCTTGAGCAGGTCGGCCGGGGTGGCGCCGTGGTCAGGGATCAGCGCCACGCCAATGCTGGGTGTTACCTGCAGGCGCTGGCCGTCCAGAGACATCGGCTCGGCCAGTAGTTCGCGCAGGGTGTCGGCCAGCTCGCGGACTTTTTCTTCGACCATTTCGCGGCTGCCTTCCAGGCCGCTGAGCAATACCACGAACTCGTCGCCACCCAGGCGCGCCACGGTGTCTTCCAGGCGCACACTGGCCTCCAGCCGCGCGGTGATGATTTTCAGCACCGTGTCGCCCACCGGGTGGCCCAGTGAGTCGTTGATGTGCTTGAAGTGGTCGAGGTCGAGGAACAGCAGGGCGCCGCGCAGATTGTGGCGCCTGAGCAGGGCGATCTGCTGGCTCAGGCGATCCATCAGCAGGGCGCGGTTGGGCAGGTTGGTCAGCGGGTCGTGGTAGGCCAG
The DNA here is from genome assembly GCF_002113165.1 of Pseudomonas sp. B19(2017). Classification (NCBI taxonomy): domain Bacteria; kingdom Pseudomonadati; phylum Pseudomonadota; class Gammaproteobacteria; order Pseudomonadales; family Pseudomonadaceae; genus Pseudomonas; species Pseudomonas sp. B19(2017). Next base: position 163,001 of record NZ_NEJR01000008.1, on the reverse strand, counting down.
GTGGCGAATCTGTGCCTGGGCGTTCTTCAGCTGGCTGACATCGCGGGCGGTCAGCAGCAGGCAGTCCACCTCGTTGAGGGTGATCGGCTCCACCGACACCTCCACGGTAAGGATATCGCCACGCTTGTTGCGTCCGAGCATCTCGCGGTGGTGCACCCGGCCACGCTCGCGCAATTCGGCCAGCAAGGCGCTACGCTGCTTGTCGTCGGCCCAGATGCCGACCTCGTACACCGTGCGGCCGATCACGTCGGCGGCGTTGTAGCCGGTCAGGCGGCAGAAACCATCGTTGATTTCCAGGTAACGACCGCTGTGGCGTTCGGTGATGGTGATGGCGTCGGGACTGGAGTGGAAGGCCTTGGCGAACTTCTCCTCGCTGGACTTGAGCGCCGCTTCGGCGCGCTGCTGCTGGGTGATGTCGCGCAGGGTGGTGACGCTGCAGGGCTGGTCGTCGACAGTGATGAGGCGGCTGGAAATCACGCAGGTCAGTGGTGCGCCATTACGATGGTTGACCACCACGGCGACGTTGCTCAGGGCCTGCTCGCGGATTACCCGCTCGATACGCTGTGCGCGCTCGATGGACTCCGCCCACAGGCCGATTTCCTCGGCGGTGCGGCCGATCACCTGGTCGGTGCCCCAGCCGAAGGTCTGGGTGAACGCGGGGTTGATCTCGATGAACTGGCCAGTGTCCTGGCGGGTGACGCAGATCGGGTCGGGGCTGACCTGGAACAGGCTGGCGAACTTCTCTTCCGAGGCGCTCAGGCGCTGTTCGCGCTCCACCTGGTCGGTGATGTCGAGCAAGGTGCCAGCCATGCGCAGTGGGTTGCCCTGCTCGTCGCGGTACAGCCGGGCGCGGCTTTCGATGTAGCGCGAGATGCCGTTTTCCAGTTGCACCCGGTAGGTGATCTGGTAGTTGCCGGCAGGCCCTTCGCGCAGGCTGCGGTAGGCCTGGCGCATCGAGTTGCGTTCTTGTTCCGGGACCCCTTCGAAAAAAGCGTCGAACGATTCATGAAAGGGGATGGGCGGCAGGCCGTGCAACTGCGCGGCGCGGGCCGAACCGTAGAGCATGCCGCTGGGAATATGCCAGTCCCAGGTACCCAGCTGTGCCGAATCCAGGGCCAGGTCCAGGCGCTCCTGGCTGTCCTTCAGGGCCTGCTCGGCGCGTTTGCGTTCGGTGGTGTCGATAAAGGTGCTGAGGAGGAAGGTCACACCCTCCAGCTCGATTCCCTGGGTGCAGAGGATGCCATCGTGCACCTTGCCGCTGATGGCGCGGAACTGCACTTCCAGGATCAGCGGGCCATTGTTGGTACGGGTCGACTCCAGCAACTGGTGCCGCTGTTCAGGGTTGACCCACAAGCCCAGCTCCAGGCTGGTCTTGCCGATCACCTGGCTGCCGGGCCAGCCGAACATGTCTTCGAAGTGCTGGTTGACCTCGAAGATCATGCCGTCGAGGCGGCGGGTGAGTAAAATGGCGTTGGGGCTGAGGTGAAACAGGGTGGCGAAGCGTTTTTCCGAATTGATCAGCGCCGTTTCCCGTTCGCGCTGACGGGTGATTTCGCGGATCACCCCGATCATCTGCGGGCGGCCATGCATGTCGTGGGTCAGGCTGCCGTTGATTTCCAGCCAGTGCAGGCTGCCATCCGGCCAGCGGATGCGGTGGCGCATGGCCTGTTCCACCGGTTCGCCATTGAACACCGCCTGGAACACCTGGCGTGTGCGTGCGCGGTCTTCCTCGGGTAGCAGGTCCAGATAGTCGATATCGGCGGGTAGCGGGCGCTGCGGGTCGAAGCCGAACAGGGCCTGGGTGCCCCGTGACCAGCTGACCCGGCCGCTGTCGATATCCCACAGCCAGGCACCCAGTCGCGCGCCGTTGAGCGCGGCCAGCAGTTGCGGGGCGTTCTGCCAGGCCTGTTCCGACTCCTGAGGGTCGGCCGCAGGTATCCGCGGCAGGCGCAAAAAGCGGTTAGCTGATTTGGGCATCGGTACCAGACCTTTGGCGTATGACGCGTCCTTGGAGGTGGCAATACCGGGCTGACAACCGGTCAGGCGGGCCCCGCGTGGCTGTCGAGCAGGGCCATGAATGCCCTGGCCGCGTTCGATAGCGTACGCTCCGTGTGCAAAATGTAGCCTAGCTGGCGCGACAGCTGTATGCCCGGCAAGGCGATGGGTGCAACCTGTTCGTCGAGCATGGTTCGTGGCAACACGCTCCAGGCCAGGCCGATCGACACCATCATCTTGATGGTTTCCAGGTAGTTGGTGCTCATGGCAATGTTCGGCGTCAGGCCCTGGCTCTCGAACAGGCGCTGGACAATATGGTGGGTGAAGGTGTTGCCGCCGGGGAATACGGCCGGGTGGCGAGCGACATCGGCCAGGCTGACCGCATGGTTGTTGGCCAGTGGGTGTTCAGGGGCGGCGACGAAGTCCAGGGCGTCGTCCCACACGGGCACCGCCTTGACCAGGTGATGCGGCTCGGGGGCCAGGGTAATCACCGCAATCTCGGCGCGGCCATGCAGAATTTCGTCGTAGGCCTGTTCCGAATCCATGAACTGGATATCCAGCGCCACGGCCGGGTACTGACGAGTGAAGGCCCGCAGCAGCGGAGGCAAGCGGTGCAGGCCGATGTGGTGGCTGGTGGCCAGGGTCAGGCGACCACTCACTTCCCCGGTCAGGTTGGTCAGCGCCCGGCGAGTATCATCGAGCACATTGAGTATCTGGTAGGCCCGCGGCAACAAGGCGCGCCCGGCTTCGGTCAGGGTCACCTCCCGGCCCAGGCGGTCGAACAGGCGCACGTCCAGTTGCTGCTCCAGCCCGGCGATGCGCTTGCTGATGGCTGGCTGGGTCAGGTGCAGGCGCTCGCCGGCGCCAGAGAAGCTGCCGGTTTCGGCGATGGCGATGAACGCACTGAGGTTGGCCAGGTCCATTGCTTGAATTCCTGATGGTTATGCAAAGCATGAAAATTATGAATTTGAGTTATTCAATCTATCGCCATAGCATCGTCCGTACAAGCCAAGGGGTCTTTGGCATAGAAAGACGCTGATGAGGAACAGTCTGATGGCTGGCAAAACGCTCTACGACAAACTCTGGGAAGCCCATGAGGTCAAGCGCCGTGATGACGGCTCGTCCTTGATCTACATCGATCGCCACATCATCCACGAAGTGACGTCGCCCCAGGCCTTCGAAGGCCTGCGCCTGGCCAACCGCAAACCCTGGCGCATCGACGCCAACATCGCCACGCCGGACCACAACGTGCCGACCACGCCAGAGCGCAAGGGCGGTATCGAGGCCATTGTCGACCAGGTGTCGCGCCTGCAGGTGCAGACCCTCGACGAGAACTGTGACGAATATGGCATCGTCGAATTCAAGATGAATGACGAGCGTCAAGGTATCGTCCACGTCATCAGCCCGGAGCAGGGTGCCACCTTGCCTGGCATGACCGTGGTCTGCGGTGACTCGCACACCTCCACCCACGGCGCCTTCGGTGCCTTGGCCCATGGCATCGGCACCTCCGAGGTAGAGCATGTGCTCGCTACCCAGTGCCTGGTCGCCAAGAAGATGAAGAACATGCTGGTACGCGTGGAAGGCCAGTTGCCTGCCGGTGTTACCGCCAAGGACATCGTGCTGGCCGTGATCGGCAAGATCGGTACCGCCGGTGGTAACGGCCACGCCATGGAGTTTGCCGGCAGTGCCATCCGCGAATTGTCGATGGAAGGCCGCATGACCATCTGCAACATGTCCATCGAAGCCGGTGCCCGCGTAGGCCTGGTGGCGGTGGACGACACCACGGTTGCCTATGTCGAAGGCCGCCCGTACGCGCCCAAGGGCGAGCAGTGGAAACAGGCGGTCGCAGCCTGGAAAGGCCTGGTTTCCGACGCTGACGCAGTGTTCGACAGCGTGGTCGAGCTCGATGCTGCGCAAATCAAGCCGCAGGTCAGCTGGGGCACCTCGCCGGAAATGGTCCTGGCCGTCGACCAGCGCGTGCCGGACCCGGCTGCCGAGCCAGACCTGATCAAGCGTGGCTCGATCGAGCGCGCCCTCAAGTACATGGGCCTGGCCGCCAACCAGGCGATCACCGATATCAAGCTTGACCGCGTATTCATCGGTTCGTGCACCAACTCGCGCATCGAAGACCTGCGCGCTGCCGCCGCAATCGCCAAGGGGCGCAAGGTCGCTGCCAACGTCAAGCAGGCACTGGTGGTTCCGGGCTCGGGCCTGGTCAAAGCCCAGGCCGAGCGTGAAGGCCTGGACAAGATCTTCCTCGAAGCCGGTTTCGAATGGCGTGAACCAGGCTGCTCGATGTGCCTGGCGATGAACCCGGACCGCCTGGAGAGCGGCGAGCACTGCGCGTCCACCTCCAACCGCAACTTCGAAGGCCGTCAGGGCGCCGGTGGCCGTACGCACCTGGTCAGCCCGGCCATGGCCGCCGCCGCCGCGGTGACCGGCCACTTCATCGATGTCCGCGAGTTGATCCAAGGGAGCGCAGCATGAAAGCCTTTACCCAGCACACTGGCCTCGTCGCGCCGTTGGACCGTGCCAACGTCGATACCGACCAGATCATCCCCAAGCAGTTTCTGAAGTCGATCAAGCGCACCGGCTTTGGCCCCAACCTGTTCGACGAGTGGCGTTACCTGGACGTGGGCCAGCCTTATCAGGACAACAGCAAGCGCCCGCTGAACAAGGAGTTCGTGCTTAACCACGAACGCTACCAGGGGGCCAGCGTGTTGCTGGCGCGGGAGAACTTCGGTTGCGGCTCCAGCCGTGAGCACGCGCCGTGGGCGCTGGACGAATACGGCTTCCGCAGCGTGATCGCGCCGAGCTTCGCCGACATCTTCTTCAACAACAGCTTCAAGAACGGTTTGCTGCCGATCATCCTCAGTGACGAGGAAGTCGACGAGCTGTTCAGGCAGGTGGAGGCCAACCCGGGTTACCAGCTGACCATCGACTTGCAGGCGCAGGCGGTGACCCGCCCGGATGGCAAGGTACTGCATTTCGAGATCGATGCGTTCCGCAAGCACTGCCTGCTCAACGGCCTGGACGACATCGGCCTGACCCTGCAGGACAGCGACGCGATCAAGGCCTTCGAAGGCAAGCACCGCGCAGCGCAGCCTTGGCTGTTCCGTGATGCCTGATTGTTTGTAGGTGGCAGTACCGGCCTCTTCGCGGGCACGCCCGCTCCCACAGAGAGCAGCGCTGTACCTGTGGGAGCGGGCATGCCCGCGAAAGGGCCGGTACAGGCAGCAAGAAACCAAAAGGATCGAGACATGACCAGCACCACCCACACCGATGTGGTCCAACGCCAGTTCGGCGAACAGGCCAGCGCCTACCTCAGCAGCGCCGTGCACGCCCAGGGCAGTGAGTTTGCCCTGCTGCAGGCTGAGCTGGCAGGGCAGGGCGCTGCCCGCGTGCTGGACCTGGGCTGTGGCGCCGGGCATGTCAGCTTCCATGTCGCCCCGCTGGTCGCCGAAGTGGTCGCCTACGACCTCTCGCAAGCCATGCTCGACGTGGTCGCCAGTGCCGCCGCCGAGCGCGGCCTGGCCAATATCACTACCGAGCGCGGTGCCGCCGAACGCCTGCCGTTCGCCGACGCCTCGTTCGACTTCGTCTTCAGCCGTTATTCGGCCCACCACTGGAGCGACCTGGGCCTGGCCCTGCGCGAAGTGCGTCGGGTGCTCAAGCCGGGTGGCGTGGCGGCGTTCATCGACGTGATGTCGCCGGGCAGCCCGCTGCTCGACACCTACCTGCAAACGGTCGAAGTACTGCGTGACACCAGCCATGTGCGCGATTATTCCGCCGCCGAATGGCAGCGCCAGGTCAGCGAGGCTGGTCTGCACGTGCGCAGCCACACCCGCCAGCCGCTGCGCCTGGAGTTTTCCAGCTGGGTCGAGCGCATGCGCACGCCCGAGCCGATGCGCGTGGCCATCCGCCAATTGCAGCAAGCCACGGGCGAAGAAGTACGGCAGTATTACCAGATCGAGGCCGATGGTTCGTTCAGCACCGATGTGCTGGTGTTGTGGGCCGAGCGTTAAGAATTTTTCGGTGGGGCCCGCTTGGCCGCACTGCGTGAATGGATAGAGGAAAGCATGAGCAAGCAGATTCTGATTCTCCCAGGTGACGGTATCGGCCCGGAAATCATGGCCGAAGCGGTCAAGGTGCTGGCGCTGGCCAACGACAAGTTCCAGCTCGGCTTCAGCCTGGAGCACGATGTGATCGGTGGCGCCGCCATCGACAAGCACGGCGTGCCGCTGGCCGACGAGACCCTGGAGCGTGCGCGCAAGGCTGATGCCGTGCTGCTGGGCGCCGTGGGCGGGCCGAAGTGGGACAAGATCGAGCGTGACATCCGCCCCGAGCGCGGCCTGCTGAAGATCCGTTCGCAACTGGGCCTGTTCGCCAACCTGCGCCCGGCCATCCTCTACCCGCAACTGGCCGATGCCTCGTCGCTCAAGCCAGAGATCGTTTCCGGCCTGGACATCCTGATCGTCCGCGAGCTGACCGGCGGTATCTACTTCGGTGCCCCGCGCGGCCAGCGCGAGCTGCAAGGTGGCGAGCGTCAGGCCTACGACACCCTGCCATACAGCGAAAGCGAAGTGCGCCGCATTGCCCGTGTCGGCTTCGACATGGCCCGCGTGCGTGGCAAGAAGCTGTGCTCGGTGGACAAGGCCAACGTCCTGGCTTCCAGCCAGCTGTGGCGCGAAGTGGTCGAGGACGTGGCCAAGGATTATCCGGATGTGGAACTGAGCCACATGTACGTCGACAACGCCGCCATGCAGCTGGTACGCGCGCCCAAGCAGTTCGACGTGATGGTCACCGACAACATGTTCGGTGACATTCTGTCGGATGAAGCTTCCATGTTGACCGGTTCCATCGGCATGCTGCCTTCGGCGTCGCTGGATGCCGACAACAAGGGCATGTACGAGCCGTGCCACGGCTCGGCGCCGGACATCGCAGGCCTTGGCATCGCCAACCCGCTGGCGACCATCCTGTCGGTGTCGATGATGCTGCGTTACAGCTTCAACCAGTCGGCTGCCGCCGAGGCGATCGAGAAGGCCGTGAGCCTGGTCCTGGACCAGGGCCTGCGCACCGGCGACATCTTCTCGGAAGGCTGCCGTAAAGTTGGTACGCAGGAAATGGGCGACGCAGTAGTCGCAGCGCTGCGGAATCTGTAATCTCTCTGGCCCGCCACCCAAAATTCCCGGTGGCGGCCCACTTTTAGCAAAGGTGTAGTTGCGATGAAACGTGTAGGTCTGATCGGTTGGCGCGGTATGGTCGGTTCCGTGCTCATGCAGCGGATGCTGGAGGAGCAGGATTTCGACCTCATCGAGCCGGTGTTCTTCACCACCTCCAATGTTGGCGGCCAGGGCCCGAACGTGGGCAAGGATACAGCTCCGCTCAAGGACGCTTATTCGATTGAAGAACTCAAGACCCTCGACGTGATCCTGACCTGCCAGGGCGGCGACTACACCAACGAGGTCTTCCCCAAGCTGCGTGAAGCCGGCTGGCAGGGTTACTGGATCGATGCCGCCTCGTCCTTGCGCATGCAGGATGACGCGGTGATCATCCTCGACCCGGTCAACCGCAAGGTCATCGACCAGCAGCTGGACGCGGGTACCAAGAACTACATCGGCGGCAACTGCACCGTCAGCCTGATGCTGATGGGCCTGGGCGGCCTGTTCGAAGCCGGCCTGGTCGAGTGGATGAGCGCCATGACCTACCAGGCCGCCTCGGGTGCCGGCGCGCAGAACATGCGCGAGCTGATCAAGCAGATGGGGGCTACCCATGCTGCCGTTGCCGATGACCTGGCCAACCCGGCCAGCGCCATTCTCGACATCGACCGCAAGGTTGCCGAGACCATGCGCAGCGAAGCGTTCCCGACCGAGAACTTCGGCGTGCCGCTGGCTGGCAGCCTGATCCCGTGGATCGACAAGGAGCTGCCGAACGGCCAGAGCCGTGAAGAGTGGAAAGCCCAGGCCGAGACCAACAAGATCCTCGGCCGCTTCAAGAGCCCGATCCCGGTCGACGGCATCTGCGTGCGCATCGGCGCCATGCGTTGCCACAGCCAGGCGCTGACCATCAAGCTGAACAAGGACGTGCCGCTGGCCGACATCGAAGGCATGATCAGCCAGCACAACCCTTGGGTGAAGCTGGTGCCTAATCAGCGTGAAATCAGCATGCAGGAGCTGAGCCCGACCAAGGTTACCGGTACCCTGAACATCCCGGTTGGCCGCCTGCGCAAGCTGAACATGGGTTCGCAGTACCTGGGCGCGTTCACCGTCGGTGACCAGTTGCTGTGGGGCGCGGCCGAACCACTGCGCCGCATGCTGCGGATTCTGCTGGAGCGTTGATCGTTCCGGTCTGACCAAAAACCCGCGCTGGCGACAGCGCGGGTTTTTTACATCCGATCCCGGCCGGCCCGGCCAGGCTCTTCTCTGCTTTTGCTTTTGCTTCTAGGCGCGCGATAGTTCAGGCGCCGCCGATTGCGACTTCAGGAGGCCGAGCGAAGGGACTGCGGAGGGAGGTGACGGGCATCCATGCCCGTCACCTCCCTCCGCAAGCCCTCTGCTCGGCCTCCTGAAGTCGCGAAGATCAAGATCAAGATCAAGATCAAGATCAAGAGCAGCGCAGCTCCAGGTTTGGGCCGGCACAGACAAAACTCTACAATCCGAGTAAAGTGCCGCCCCCGCCGTTTTCAGCAAAAGGATCCCTTCCATGACACACCCTTTGGACATCGCCGTCGTCGGCGCCACCGGCAGCGTCGGTGAAGCCCTGGTGCAGATTCTCGAAGAACTGGATTTCCCGGTCGCCACCCTGCACCTGCTGGCCAGCATGGAATCGGCGGGCAGCAGCGTGATGTTCGCCGGCAAGAAGCTGAAAGTGCGCGAAGTGGATAGCTTCGACTTCGCCCAGGTCAAACTGGCCTTCTTCGCTGCGGGCGCTGCAGTCAGCCGCAGCTTTGCCGGCAAGGCGCTGCAGGCGGGCTGCACGGTCATCGACCTGTCCGCCGGCCTGGACGACGCCCTGGCCCTGGTGCCCGAAGCCAACGCCGAACGCCTGGCTGGCCTGGCATTGCCCGCCCGCATCGTCAGCCCGTGCTCGGCTGCGGTTGCCTTGGCCGTTGCCCTGGCACCGCTCAAGGGCCTGCTGGATATCGAGCGGGTGCAGGTAATGGCCGCGCTGGCGGTATCCGCGCAAGGCCGTGAAGCGGTCAACGAACTGGCCCGGCAAACCGCCGAGCTGCTCAATGCCCGACCGCTGGAGCCGCGCTTCTTCGACCGCCAGGTCGCATTCAACCTGTTGGCCCAGGTCGGCGCTGCCGATGAGCACGGCCACACGGCGCTGGAGCGCCGCCTGGTCAGCGAGCTGCGGGTACTGCTGGGCCTGCCTGAGCTGAAGATTTCCGTTAGCTGCGTTCAAGTCCCGGTGTTTTTCGGCGATAGCTTCAGTGTGGCGGTGCAGAGCCGTCGTCCGGTGGACCTGGACGCGGTCAGCCAGGCCCTCGAGGCGGCCGACAGCGTCGAGCTGGTGGCGCGCGATGATTACCCGACGCCGGTTGGCGACGCAGTGGGCCAGGACGTGGTCTATGTTGGTCGTGTACGGCACGGTGTTGATGACGACCAGCAGCTCAACCTCTGGCTGACCACCGACAACGTGCGCAAAGGCGCCGCGCTCAATGCCGTGCAAGTGGCGCAATTGTTGATTAAACACATGCCGTAAAAGATACTGGCGAGCAATTTTGTCCTGCTCTGCATGCAGGTTTCAGGACGCTTCATACAAGGGAAGAGGTCATGCTTCGAATTCGCAAACTGGTTCTGGCCATGGCTGCAGCATCGGCGCTGTCGTCGGGCATGGCGAATGCCCTGGGCCTGGGGGAGCTGACGCTCAAGTCGGCACAGAATCAGCCGCTGGACGCCGAGATCGAGCTGCTCGACGTGCGCGACCTCACCGCTGCCGAAGTGGCGCCGAGCCTGGCGCCGCCGGAAGAGTTCAGCAAGGCCGGGGTGGCGCTGCCGACTTACCTCGAAGACCTCACCTTCACACCGGTGATCAACCCCAACGGCAAGAGCGTGCTGCGGGTTACCTCCAGCCAGCCGCTGCCGGGGCCGGTGGTAAAGTTCCTGGTCCAGGTGATGTGGCCGCAGGGCCGCCTGCTGCGTGACTACAGTGTGCTGCTCGACCAGGCCAAGGCCCAGGGTGACAAGCCGGCGCCAGGTAATGTCGCTCCGGCGGTAACCGGTGCTGGCAGCTACACCACCCAGCGCCGCGACACCTTGTGGCAGATCGCCGCGCGCAACACCCAGGGTGGCTCGATCCAGCAGACCATGATCGCGATCCAGGCGCTGAACCCGGACGCCTTCATCGGCAACAACATCAACCAGCTGAAGGTGGGCCAGGTGCTGCGCCTGCCCGACCAGCAGCAGATCCAGAACATACCGCAGGGCGAGGCGACCGCCGAGGTGGCCGAGCAGTATGCCGCCTGGCGTGAAGGCCGCCGCCTGGGGCCGCGTGCACGGCAGCTGGACGCCACCCGTCGCGGTGCCGCCGAGGCAGCGCCGGCGCGTATCGCCCAGGGCGACAACCTGCGCCTGGTCAGCCCGGGCAACCAGGCCGGCGCCAACCAGGCCAAGGCCCTCAACGACAAGCTGGCGGTGACCCAGGAAAGCCTGGACACCAGTCGTCGCGACAACGAAGAACTCAAGAGCCGCATGGCCGACCTGCAGAGCCAGCTGGACAAGCTGCAGCGTCTGATCGAGCTGAAGAACAACCAGCTGGCCCGGCTTGAAGCCCAAGGCGCGGCCGCCCCGGCGCAACCGGTGGTCAAGCCTGCGCCTGCTGCCGTCGATACCGCACCCAAACCGATGCCAGCCGCCAAGGCTGCACCTGCCGGCAGCGTGGTCGACGACATCATGGGCAACCCCCTGCTGCTTGGGCTGATCGCCGGTAGTGCCTTCCTCGTGCTGCTGCTTCTGCTGTTGCTGCTGGCGCGCAAGCGCAAGGCGCAGCAGGAGGCTGAAAAGCACCTGCGCATGGCGCGGGCGCTCGAAGAAGAGCAGGGCGCGGGCTTCGACAGCGATAGCGCGAGCCTTGATGGCGTCGAGGTTTCGGCCCCGAGCGTGACCCTGTCTCCGGCCGTGGTCGCCGCTTCGGCTGCCGCCGCAGCCGCTGCTGAGAAACCGGCGGCACCCACCGTCGAAGCACAGCCTGAACTGCAAGCCGACCCCTACGCTGCACTGCTTGAAGAGGTCGGGCAATGCGTGGCCGAAGGCCGCCTGAACCGCGCTACCGATTTGCTGGAGCCTGCCGTGGCCGCCGCGCCGCAGCGTGACGACCTGCGCCTTGAACTGATGGATATATACGCCCGCCAGGGTGACCAGAGCGCGTTCGGCGAGCAGGAGCGCAAGCTGCCGGCCAGCGAGCAGAACAGTGCTGCGGTTGCCGGGCTGAAAGAGCGCTACCCGGCCATGCTCGGGCTGGCCGCTGCCGGCTTGGGCGCGGCGGCCCTGGCTGCCGAGATGGATGAGCAGTACGTGCAGGAACTGCTGCTGGATAAGTCCGAAACGCCAGTGGTTGCCGATGGGGCGCCCGAGGAAGTGCTGGCGTCCGAGCCCGAGGTGGCAGTTGACCCGCAAGCCGTCGCGCAAGCGGAGCCTGCGCCAGAGCGCGAGCCCGAAGGTGAGTTGGACGCTGAGCTGGATGCCTTCGACGAAGTGCCGACCCTCGATGCGTCGGGCCTGGACGAGCAGGGCCTGGACAGTGCCTTCGACCTGAGCCTGGGCGATGACCTGGCCGAGGAAGACCCGCTGGCAGCGCCGCTGCTGGACGAGCCGGTGACGCCACAGCCTGCATTTGAAGAGCCGGTACTGGATGAGCCCGTGCTGGAAGCTGCTCAGCCAGAAGAACAGCCGTTTGCCCTGGATGCCGAGCTGCAGGCCGACGCCGACGCCGATTTCGAGGCCATGCTGGCCCAGGCCGAACCACAGCCCGCTGTTGACCTGTCGGATTTCGACCTCGATATCAACGAACCGGTTGCCCCGGCCGCCCCGGCGACGGTCGACGAAACCCCGGTGGATGTCGCAGCCGAGCTGGCTGCCTTCGACAGCGAGCCGGCATTCGACCCGCTTTCCGAGTTCGACCTGCCATCCGATTTCGACCTGTCGTTGTCGCTGGAAGACGATTCGCCGGCGGCCAAGAGCTTTGCTTCGGAGCTGAGCGACGTCAACGCCGAACTGGACAAGCTGTCGCAGAGCCTCGAAACGCCTTCGCTGGAGCCGCACTTTACCAGCGAAGACGCAGCTGCCCAGCCCGAGCCTGAGCCACTGGACGACCTGGACTTCGACTTCTTCTCCGGCAGCGACGAGGTGGCCACCAAGCTTGACCTGGCCCGCGCCTATATCGACATGGGCGACAACCAGGGCGCGCGCGACATTCTTGATGAAGTGGTCAAGGATGGCGACGACAGCCAGCGCCAGGAAGCCGAGGACATGCTTTCCCGGTTGGTCTGAGGTTGCTTGCGCAGGCCTCTTCGCGGGCGCGCCCGCTCCCACAGTTTTCCCACAGGTTCAGGCCTTGTGAGTAACCTGTGGGAGCGGGCATGCCCGCGAAGAGGCCCTCAAGCGCGATACACATTCAGCGGCAGCCCTACTCGGCTGCCGTTGTCGTTATAATCCCCGCCATTCCGTACACCCCCACAGGTTTCATGCTCTTGGACATCATCGACACCGCCGCCGCCGAGTCCGCGGCCGAAGGCTACTCCCGCATCGCCCTGGGCGTGGAATACAAAGGTGCGCGCTACCGTGGCTGGCAGCGCCAGGCCAGTGGTGTGCCCAGTGTCCAGCAGGCCCTGGAGCAGGCGCTGTCCAAGGTGGCCAACGAGCCAATCTCGGTCATTTGCGCCGGGCGCACCGACGCCGGCGTGCATGGCTGCGGGCAGATCGTGCACTTCGACACCCGCGCCGTGCGCGACGAGCGCGCCTGGACCATGGGCACCAACTTCAACCTGCCCCATGACATCAGCGTGGTCTGGTCGCGGCCGATGCCGGCCCACTTTCATGCCCGCTTCAAGGCCTGCGCGCGGCGTTACCGCTACGTCATCTACAACGACCCTATCCGCCCGGCGCACCTGGCCGAGGAGGTCACCTGGAACCACCGCCCGCTGGATGTCGAGCGCATGGCCGAAGCCGCGCAGTACCTGCTTGGCACCCATGACTTCAGTGCCTTCCGCGCCAGCCAGTGCCAGGCCAAGTCGCCGATCAAGCACATCTACCACCTGCGCGTTACCCGCCATGGCCAGATGATCGTGCTGGACGTGCGCGCCACGGCGTTCCTGCACCACATGGTGCGCAATATTGCCGGTGTGCTGATGACCATTGGCGCCGGAGAGCGCCCGGTCACCTGGGCACGCGAAGTGCTCGAGGGCCGCAACCGCCGCGAAGGCGGGGTCACGGCGCACCCGTACGGGCTTTACCTGGTGCAGGTGGAATACCCCGAAGAGTATGCGCTGCCCAAGCGTTACATCGGCCCACACTTTTTGACCGGCTACGAGGCATTGGCAGACTGACGGGCGAAAAGTCATTTGCTAACATCCGGCCTTTCACCGTAACAAGCAGGGTTCGCTGTCCATGAGCAATGTTCGCAGCAAGATCTGCGGGATTACCCGCATCGAAGACGCACTGGCCGCTGCCGAAGCGGGGGCCGATGCCATCGGCTTCGTCTTCTATGCCAAGAGCCCGCGCGCCGTGGATGTGCGCCAGGCGCGGGCGATCATTGCCGAGCTGCCGCCGTTCGTGACCACGGTAGGGTTGTTCGTCAATGCTTCGCGCTGCGAGCTGAACGAGATCCTCGAAGTGGTTCCGCTGGACCTGCTACAGTTCCACGGCGACGAAACCCCGCAGGACTGCGAAGGCTACCACCGCCCCTGGATCAAGGCCCTGCGCGTACGCCCAGGCGACGATCTGGAGGCGGCCTGCCAGCTTTACGCCGGTGCCCGCGGCATTCTGCTGGATACCTATGTGCCGGGCGTACCCGGAGGCACCGGTGAAGCCTTCGACTGGTCGCTGGTGCCGGCGCGCCTGAGCAAGCCGATAATCCTGGCGGGCGGGCTGTCTGCCGACAATGTCGGTCAGGCCATCGCCCAGGTGCAGCCGTATGCGGTGGATGTCAGTGGCGGCGTGGAGCAAGCCAAGGGCATCAAGGACGCGACGAAGATCGAGGCCTTCATGCGTGCGGTGAAACAGGCGTGATGGCAGATGTGACGGCTGGCTGCGCGCCATCGTCCATAGCTTTCGCAGCCCTTCAGGGCAGCCGCCTGTGCCTGTGGCGGCAACACAACACATTAACGGTGGGGTGGCGCGCGGGAAGTACCTGCGGCCGGTCCACCATCGTTTCATGAAAGTTATTGAGCTCAAGGGCAGGGCAGGGCCGGCGACACCGGACCCCGCCTGCCAATACTGGAGAAAGAAAGCATGAGCAACTGGTTAGTCGACAAACTGATCCCTTCGATCATGCGTTCCGAGGTGAAGAAGAGCTCGGTGCCTGAAGGCCTGTGGCACAAGTGCCCGGCCTGTGAGGCCGTGCTGTATCGTCCGGAGCTGGAAAAGACCCTGGATGTCTGCCCCAAGTGCAACCACCACATGCGCATCGGCGCACGTGCGCGCATCGATATCTTCCTCGACGCCGATGGCCGTGCCGAACTGGGCGCCGACCTGGAGCCGGTCGACCGCCTGAAATTCCGTGACGGCAAGAAGTACAAGGACCGCCTGACTGCCGCGCAGAAGCAGACCGGCGAGAAGGACGCCCTGATCTCCATGAGCGGCACCTTGATGGGCATGCCGATCGTGGTCAGCGCCTTCGAGTTCTCCTTCATGGGCGGCTCCATGGGCGCCATCGTCGGCGAGCGCTTCGTGCGCGCGGCCAACTACGCTCTGGAGCACCGCTGCCCGATGGTGTGCTTCTCCGCTTCGGGCGGTGCGCGCATGCAGGAAGCGCTGATCTCGCTGATGCAGATGGCCAAGACCTCGGCCGTGCTGGCACGCCTGCGTGAAGAAGGTATCCCGTTCATCTCGGTACTGACCGATCCGGTGTACGGTGGTGTTTCCGCCAGCCTGGCGATGCTCGGTGACGTGATCGTCGGCGAGCCGAAGGCTCTGATCGGCTTCGCCGGCCCGCGCGTGATCGAGCAGACCGTGCGCGAGAAACTGCCGGAAGGCTTCCAGCGCAGCGAGTTCCTGCTGGAACACGGCGCCATCGACCTGATCATCTCCCGTGGCGAACTGCGCCCGCGTCTGGCCCGCCTGCTGGCGCAGATGACCGGTCAGGACACCCCGGAGCAAGCGCGTGAGGCGGCTGCCGTCGCGTGATGAAACAACGATCCCTGGGCGAATGGCTCGCCTACCTCGAGCAGTTGCACCCCTCGGCCATCGATATGGGCCTGGAGCGGTCGCAGAAGGTGCTTGCCCGGTTGGCGCTGGGCAAGCTGGCGCCACGCGTGGTGACGGTGACAGGCACCAACGGCAAGGGCTCGACCTGCGCGTTCGTGGCCTCGCTGCTGCGTGCCCAGGGGCTCAAGGTGGGCGTGTACAGCTCGCCGCACCTGTTGCGTTACAACGAGCGGGTGCTCATCGATGGCCAAGAGGCCAGCGATGAGCGCCTGTGCGAAGCCTTCGCCGCCGTCGAGGCGGCACGGGGCGAAATTTCCCTGACCTACTTCGAGATGGGCACCCTGGCCGCGTTCTGGTTGTTCTACCAGTCGCAACTGGATGCCGTGGTCCTGGAAGTGGGCCTTGGTGGCCGCCTGGACACCGTGAACGTGGTGGATGCCGACCTGGCCCTGGTGACCAGCATCGGCGTCGATCATGTCGATTACCTGGGTGATACCCGTGAGCTGGTAGCCTTCGAGAAGGCCGGCATCTTCCGGCGGGGCAAGCCGGCGCTGTGCGGTGACCTCGATCCGCCGCAGCCGTTGCTGGACAAGGCTGCCGAACTGGCCGCGCCGCTGTTTCTGCGCGGGCGTGACTTCGACCTGGCCAGCGCCGATGGCAGCTGGAGCTGGCGTGGTACTGCAGCGGATGGCGCGCAGGTAGAGCTGCGCGACCTGCCGTTGCTCGACCTGCCCATGGAAAACGCCACGCTGGCCTTGCAGGCCTACCTGCTGATGGGCTTGCCCTGGGACGCCGGGCAGATTCGCCAGGCGCTGTTGGCTACCCGCATCACTGGCCGCCTCGATCGACGCCTGCTGAGCTGGCAAGGCAAGCCGGTGGAACTGTTGCTGGATGTCGGGCACAACCCGCATGCCGCCGAGTACCTGGCCCGTCGCCTGGCTGCCCGGTCGCTCAAGGGGCGCCGCCTGGCGGTGTTCGGCCTGCTCGCCGACAAGGACCTGGACGGCGTTGTCGCGCCGCTGCAGGGCCTGGTCGACGACTGGGCGGTGGCGCCACTGGATACCCCGCGCAGCCGCCCGGCTGCGGAACTGGTCGTGGCCTTGACGAACGTCGGCGCCGCGGTGAAGTCTTATGCCAGCGTCGGCGCCGCCCTTGAAGGGCAGTGCGCGCAGGCGACGGCGGATGACCAGGTCTTGCTGTTCGGTTCGTTTTTCTGTGTTGCCCAGGCACTGGAATGGCTGGAGCGGCACGCCCAGGAGGGTGGAGTAGATGGCAGTGCTGGATAAAGGGATGAAACAGCGCATGGTGGGTGCGTTGGTGCTGGTGGCGCTGGCGGTTATCTTCCTGCCGATGCTGTTCAGCCGCGAGGACGAGATGCGCCAGGTGCATGTCGAGGCCCCCCAGGCACCGGCCATGCCAAGCCTGCCGGAAGTGAAGGTGGAGCCGGTCGCCGTGCCGGAGCCGCAGGTCATTCCCGAAGAGCCGCAACAGGCACCGGTGGTGGTGGACGAGTCCACTGCGCCGGCGAGCGCGCCCAGCCAGCCGATTACACCGTCGCCGCAGACCCAGCCTCAGGTACAAGTGCAGGCACAGGTGCAGCCCCAGCCCGCCAAGCCGCAGGCACCCGTGGCCAAGGTCGAGCCTCAGCCGGCAGCCAAGCCGCCTGCGCCGTCGAAGATCGACGTCAATGGCCTGCCGGTCAGTTGGTCCATCCAGCTGGCCAGCCTGTCCAACCGTGCCGGGGCCGAAAAACTGCAACAAACCTTGCGTAGCCAGGGTTACAACGCCTATATCCGCTCGGCCAGTGGCATGAACCGGGTGTACGTGGGGCCGCTGATCGAGCGGGCCGAGGCCGAGCGCGTGCGGGACGCGATCAACCGCCAGAACAGCCTCAAGGGCTTCGTGGTGCGCTTCCAGCCTGAACGTAGCTGAGTCTGGCAGGGGCGGCTTTGCCGCCCATTCGCGGGTGAACCCGCTCCCACATGGAGCGCGCAATGGCAGGGTTTGCACATCACCTGTGGGAGCGGATTTACCCGCGAATGATCCAGCGCCAATCCACCTGACATTCCGCTTACCCAACCCCCCGCCGCTCTGGTAAAATGCGCCGCCTCAAACGTCTGCAGGCAGCACCGTGGCATTTACCTTGGTTGATTGGGCGATCATCGCGATCATCGCCGTCTCCACACTGATCAGTCTCAAGCGCGGCTTCGTCAAGGAAGCCTTGTCCTTGCTCATCTGGATCATTGCCGGTGCGGTTGCCTGGATGTTCGGCGGTTCGCTCTCGGTGTATCTTGAAAGCTACATCCAGACGCCGTCGATGCGCGTCATCGCCGGCTGCGCCATTCTTTTCGTCGCCACCTTGCTGGTGGGGGCCATGCTCAACTTCCTTATCGGCGAGCTGATCCGCGTGACCGGGCTGTCCGGCACCGATCGTTTCCTGGGCATGGCCTTCGGCGCTGCCCGTGGCGCTTTGCTGGTGGTAGTGGCCATCGGGCTGATCAGCCTGGGGCCGGTTCAACAGGACACCTGGTGGCAGGAATCACGCCTGATACCACAATTTCTCTTGGTCGCCGACTGGTCGAAAAACCTGATCCTGGGTTTTACCGGCCAGTGGACGCCCAGTGGGCTGATCGGCACTCCGGCTGATCTTCCGTTCAAGGAACAGTTGCTCGGGCCGGCAAAGCCCTGAGCGCTATTCACTCAAGTTTCGTCAAAGTAGGGGTTGCGTCGCATGTGTGGCATCGTCGGTATCGTCGGTAAGTCGAACGTCAATCAGGCGCTGTATGACGCGCTTACGGTCCTCCAGCACCGCGGCCAGGACGCTGCCGGTATCGTGACCAGCCATGACGGCCGGTTGTTCCTGCGCAAGGATAATGGCCTGGTGCGCGACGTGTTCCAGCAGCGCCACATGCAGCGCCTGGTCGGCAGCATCGGCATTGGCCACGTGCGCTACCCGACTGCGGGCAGCTCGACCTCGGCCGAGGCCCAGCCGTTCTACGTCAACTCGCCGTACGGCATCACCCTGGCACACAACGGCAACCTGACCAACGTCGAGCAGCTGGCCAAGGAAATCTACGAATCCGACCTGCGCCACGTCAACACCAACTCCGACTCGGAAGTGCTGCTGAACGTGTTCGCGCACGAGCTGGCGGTGCGTGGCAAGCTGCAGCCGACCGAAGAAGACGTGTTCGCCGCGGTTTCCCACGTGCACAGCCGTTGCGTCGGTGGTTACGCCGTGGTGGCGATGATCACCGGCTACGGCATCGTCGGCTTCCGTGACCCCAACGGCATCCGCCCGGTGGTGTTCGGCCAGCGTCATACCGACGAAGGCGTGGAATACATGATCGCCTCGGAAAGCGTGGCGCTGGACGTGCTCGGCTTCACCCTGATCCGCGACCTGGCGCCGGGCGAAGCGGTGTACATCACCGAGGAAGGTCAGCTGTACACCAAGCAGTGCGCCGAAGCACCGAAGCTGCAACCGTGCATCTTCGAACATGTCTACCTGGCCCGTCCGGACTCGATCATGGATGGTGTGTCGGTGTACAAGGCCCGTCTGCGCATGGGTGAAAAACTGGCCGACAAGATCATGCGCGAGCGTCCTGAGCACGACATCGACGTGGTCATCCCGATCCCGGACACCAGCCGCACTGCGGCCCTGGAACTGGCCAACCGCCTGGGCGTGAAGTTCCGCGAAGGTTTCGTCAAGAACCGCTACATCGGCCGTACTTTCATCATGCCCGGCCAGGCCGCGCGCAAGAAATCGGTACGCCAGAAGCTCAACGCCATCGAGCTGGAGTTCCGCGGCAAGAACGTGATGCTGGTGGATGACTCGATCGTGCGTGGCACCACCTGCAAGCAGATCATCCAGATGGCCCGCGAAGCCGGCGCCAAGAACGTCTACTTCTGCTCCGCAGCCCCTGCGGTACGCTACCCCAACGTCTACGGCATCGACATGCCGAGTGTTCACGAACTGATCGCCCACAACCGTACCACCGAACAAGTGGCCGAGTTGATTGGCGCCGACTGGCTGGTCTACCAGGACCTGCCGGACCTGATCGACTCGGTCGGTGGCGGCAAGATCAAGATCGACCACTTCGATTGCGCGGTATTCAACGGTGAGTACGTCACCGGCGATATCGACGAAGCCTACCTCGACCGCATCGAGCAGGCGCGTAACGACCTGGCCAAGGTCAAGAACCAGGCGGTCAGCGCGATCATCGACCTCTACAACAACTGATTTCGGGAGCGACGGCATGACGGATCAATGGGATGCCGGGCGACTGGACAGTGACCTCGAGGGTGTCGGCTTCGACACCCTGGCGGTACGCGCCGGTCAAAACCGTACACCGGAGGCCGAGCACAGCGAAGCGCTGTTCCTGACCTCCAGCTATGTGTTCCGCACGGCGGCCGATGCGGCCGCACGCTTTGCCGGCGAAACGCCGGGCAACGTCTATTCGCGCTACACCAACCCGTCTGTGCGTGCCTTCGAGGAGCGCCTGGCAGCCATGGAAGGCGCCGAGCAGGCCGTGGGCACCTCCACCGGCATGGCAGCAATCCTCGCCGTGGTGATGTCGCTGTGCAGTGCCGGTGACCATGTGCTGGTTTCGCAAAGCGTGTTCGGCTCGACCATCAGCCTGTTCGAGAAGTACTTCAAGCGCTTTGGCGTGCAGGTGGACTACGTGCCACTGGTCGACCTCGCCGGCTGGGAAAAGGCCATCAAGGCCAATACCAAGCTGCTGATCGTCGAATCGCCGTCCAACCCGCTGGCCGAATTGGTCGATATCACCGCGCTCAGCGAAATCGCCCATGCCCACGGGGCCATGCTGGTGGTGGACAACTGCTTCAGCACCCCGGCGCTGCAGCAGCCGCTGAAGCTGGGGGCCGACATCGTGTTCCACTCGGCCACCAAGTTCATCGACGGCCAGGGCCGCTGCATGGGTGGCGTGGTTGCCGGCCGTGCCGAGCAGATGAAGGAAGTGGTGGGCTTCCTGCGCACCGCAGGGCCGACTCTCAGCCCGTTCAACGCCTGGATCTTCACCAAGGGCCTGGAAACCTTGCGCCTGCGCATGCGTGCGCACTGCGAAAGCGCCCAGGTACTGGCCGAATGGCTGGAGCAGCAGGAGGGCGTGGAGAAGGTGCATTACGCCGGCCTGCCAAGCCACCCGCAGCATGAACTGGCCAAGCGCCAGATGAGTGGCTTTGGTGCGGTGGTCAGCTTCGAGGTCAAGGGTGGCAAAGAGGGCGCCTGGCGCTTCATCGACGCTACCCGGGTGATTTCCATCACCACCAACCTGGGTGACAGCAAAACCACCATCGCCCACCCGGCCACCACCTCCCACGGCCGCCTGACGCCGCAGGAGCGTGAAGCCGCGGGTATCCGTGACAGCCTGATCCGTGTTGCCGTGGGCCTGGAAGACGTGGCCGACCTGCAGGCCGACCTGGCGCGCGGGTTGGCGGCGCTGTGATCGAAATCGGCGGCGGTACGCCCGGCCACAACGGCCGGGTAGCCCTGGTGACCGGTGCCGCGCGCGGCATCGGTCTGGGCATTGCCGCCTGGTTGATCTGCGAAGGCTGGCAGGTCGTACTCAGCGACCTCGACCGCCGGCGCGGCGCCAAGGTGGCCAAGGCCCTGGGTGACAACGCCTGGTTCATCACCATGGACGTTGCCGACGAAGCCCAGGTCAGCGCCGGGGTGTCCGAGGTGCTGGGGCAGTTTGGCCGGCTGGACGCGTTGGTGTGCAACGCAGCCATCGCCAACCCGCATAACCAGACCCTGGAAAGCCTGAGCCTGGCGCAGTGGAACCGCGTGCTGGCGGTCAACCTCAACGGCCCGATGTTGCTGGCCAAGCATTGTGCGCCGTACCTGCGTGCGCACAACGGGGCGATCGTCAATCTCACCTCCACCCGGGCGCGGCAGTCCGAGCCCGATACCGAGGCCTACGCGGCGAGCAAGGGCGGCCTGGTGGCCTTGACCCACGCCCTGGCCATGAGCCTGGGACCGGAGATCCGCGTCAATGCGGTGAGCCCGGGCTGGATCGATGCCCGTGATCCTTCACAGCGCCGTGCCGAGCCGTTGACCGAGGCGGACCATGCCCAGCACCCGACGGGCAGGGTAGGGACGGTGGAAGACGTGGCGGCCATGGTGGCCTGGCTGCTGTCGCGCCAGGCAGCGTTCGTCACCGGCCAGGAGTTCGTGGTCGATGGCGGCATGACCCGCAAGATGATCTACACCTGAGCATTCTGCATATCCTGTACGGGCCTCTTCGCGGGCACGCCCGCTCCCACAGGTACTGCACAGATTTCAAAACCTGACGCGAACCTGTGGAAGCTGGCTTGCCGGCGATAGGGCCATATGCCCAAACCCGATTTGTCTTTTTTGAAAAAAATTCAATGGGGCTATTGACTTAGCTTCGCCACCTGCGTAAATTTCGCGGCCTCAGCGAAGCAAACGCAACAAGCAACATCGCGAGGGTGATTAGCTCAGCCGGGAGAGCATCTGCCTTACAAGCAGAGGGTCGGCGGTTCGATCCCGTCATCACCCACCACTTCCTGAGATGTTCCTGGTGCATCAGGTTTCGCAAGAAGCCGATAGCCAGAGAGGAACACACTGCGCAGCGGTAGTTCAGTCGGTTAGAATACCGGCCTGTCACGCCGGGGGTCGCGGGTTCGAGTCCCGTCCGCTGCGCCATTTTTCAGTAACAGGCGGGTGCCTGCACCAGTCTGAAGCCACAAGGCAAAACGCCTTGGGCTGATCCCAGTTTCAATCGGGCGCAAGCCTGAACGATACGCAGCGGTAGTTCAGTCGGTTAGAATACCGGCCTGTCACGCCGGGGGTCGCGGGTTCGAGTCCCGTCCGCTGCGCCATCTTCGTTTCAAGGTCCCTTGAACACCTTGAAGCAAACACAAGAGAAGCGATCACGTTATCGCTTTTTTTGTGCCTGCCCTGAGGCCATCGCGCCGGAAGGGTAGACCCAGGTTTCAATCGGGCGAAAGCCTGAATGATACGCAGCGGTAGTTCAGTCGGTTAGAATACCGGCCTGTCACGCCGGGGGTCGCGGGTTCGAGTCCCGTCCGCTGCGCCATCTTCGCCTCGAGGCCCCTTGAACGCCTCGAAGCAACGAGAAAGCGACCTTAGGGTCGCTTTTTTCGTTTTTCGCTTGGGCAATTCCGCCCTTGATCCAGATTTACACGAACCTGACAGACTCTTCACCGATCAACGGTTCCTGTGCCTGCCTGCTGTGTTGCACAATAGGCACCTTTCTGACTTACCCGGAATACGCAATGACCAGATCTACCGTCTTTGGTGCGCTCGGGCTGGCCCTGGTGCTGGCGGGCGTGACCGGTTGTTCCTCGAAAAAAGCCGCCGTCTACGAGCATGAGAACTTCGATGACTCGGGTACCTTCTCGCGCAGCTTCCCGGTGAGCGATGCCGGCTCCTGCGAGGCCGCCCGGCGTGCCTTGCTCAGCCAGGGCTACATCATCACCAGCAGTGGCGCCAACCAGGTGGTGGGTAACAAGAGCTTCCAGCAGAACAGCGAGAACCACCTGCAAATCAGCTTCAACGTCACCTGTGCGCCCGATGTGAGCGACGAGCAGCGCTCGACCATGTTCGCCAACGCCTTGCAGGACCGTTACGCCCTGAAAAAGTCCAACACCTCCGCCAGCCTGGGCGTGGGTGTGCTGGGGTCGGTGTCGATGCCGATTGGCTCCAGCGACGACTCCATGGTCAAGGTGGCCAGCGAGACGGTGACGGCGGCGCAATTCTATGACCGTTATTTCGCCCTGGTGGAGAGCTACCTGCCCAAGCCCAAGCCGCAGCAGAAAAGCAAGGCCAAGGTCGAGGAGCCCGCGCCGAAGGCCGAAGCGCCCGCGCCTGCCCTGGGGCTGCCGGAGCAGGCTGCGGCGGCACCGGTGGCACCAGCCCCGGCAGCGGCACCCTTGGTGGAAGCGGCGCCAGCCCCGGCTACCGTTACCCCAGCCGATGAGGCCGTAGCGGCACCGGTGGTGGATGACAGCCAGGGCTCGCAGCCGGTGGCGCCACCGGCGGAGTCGGCACCTATTGAAGTACAGCAGCAAGCGCAGCCTGCCGAGGCCGCCGAGACCGCGGTCCCCGCACTTTGATGGCTTGCCTGTACTGGCCCCGTTCGAGTACTGCGCAGACGTTGAGAACTGCGCAGTAGCTGTGGGAGCGGGTTTACCCGCGAAGGGGCCGGTGCAGCCAATGCACATCCCCTGTTACAGACACCCGGTGATAATGTCCTGAACACCTGCTACGTTTACCACTCATAAGCTTGTCATCATTCCTTCACTCCACCTGCTTAGGTTGAAGGCGACACCGATAAAGATCATGAGATAAGAGGACGCAGGTCGATGGACGAATATCAGGAAGAACTTCTCGAATACCAGGCTTATGAACTGGACACTCCGGAACCGGCCGACGACGCCACTGAGCTTTAGCCCACCCGCCGCTGGCTGCGGCGGAACTCCCCCGGCGTAAGGCCCGTCCAGCGCTTGAAAGCGCGCTGGAAGGCCTCGGCCGACGCAAACCCCAACAGATAGGCGATCTCGCCAAAGGCCAGTTCCGTATCGCGGATGTAGGTCTCGGCCAGGTCGCGCCGTGTTTCGTTGAGCAGGTCGCGAAAGCGCGTGCCTTCCTCGGCCAGCTTGCGGCGCAAGGTCCAGGTCGGCAGCTGCAGGTGCCGCGCCACTTCTTCCAGGTCCGGTTCGCGACCGCCATTGAGCAACGGGCCCAGCAGGTGGGTGATGCGCTCACCCAGGCTGCGTATGCGGGTGCGTTGCAGCATCTCCGCCTCGCACAACTGCAGCAAGTGCTGCCAGGTGCTTGGGCAATGCCGCGGGTTGGCCAGCTGCAGCGTGGCGCGGCTAAGGCGCAGCTGATTGCTTTCGGCGGCAAATTGCACGGGTGTAGCGCACAACGGCTGGTAACGCTCGGCGTAGGCAGGGGCGGCAAATTCGATTTCCAGGCGTTCGGCCTGCACCGGTGTGCCGGCAAGGTCGCTCAGCTGGGCCAACCAGCCCGCGAGCAGGGAATCGACGACAAATCGGTTGTAGGCGTTGTAGGGGCTGATCGAGTAGAAGCGCAGCCAGGCGCCGTGGGCGTCTTCATGGAACGTGGAATGGCCACGGTAGTTGGCTGCATACAACGGCTCGAAGCGCAGCAGGGTGCGCGCCGCCTCGCCCACGCAGGGCGCCTGGGCCGCCGTGACGCCGGCCAGCCCGGCCTGCGCCAGACGGCTCAGGCACCCCATGTGCAGGCCCAGCGCAGCCTCACCGCAGAGTTCGATGGCGGCATGCCCCAGGTGCATGTAGCGCGGTATCGACAAGCGGGCATTGGCCTCGCCCAGGCGTGCTGCGTTCAGGCCATAGCGCTGCAACAGTGGCTGCGGGTCGTGGCCAAGCTCGCGCAGGGCCTCGCTCAGCGGCTGGACAAAGCCGACCGAAAGGTCGCCCAGGCGCACACGGGGGCGGGCCATCGGCCTACAGCCACAGGTTCAGCAGGCGGGCGCCAGGGCTGGGCGTTCCCGCCAGCAGTTCGCCAGCCTGGTGGGCAAAGCCTTGGCCGTCGCTGCCCTGTTCCCAGAACTGCCCACGCATGAACACGCTCATGCTGCTGACATCGGCACCGGCGGCCTTGGTCAGGTGCTGCCAGGCAGCCTGTTCGCTGACTTCGCCGCGCTGCAAGGGCAACCTGGCGCTGGCATTCTGGTGGCGATTGCCACGCCAGGGTGCCTGCCAGCTGCCCTTGCCGCTGAGGAACACCGGGTTGGCGATCAGTTCCACTGCCTGGCGGGCCAGTTGCTGGTGGTTTTCCGGGTACCAGCTGTCGCTGCCCACCAGTACCCCCAGGCGCCCGGCAGGGGTTTGCACGACCTGCAAAGGCTGCTGGCGCCCATCGTGGACATAGCGGCGCATTTCGCTGTCGGGGAACTGTTGACGCTGTGGCTGGCCCAGCAGCGAGCCGTCACCGGCGAACACCATGCTGCTGTTGAACAGCGGGCCGCTGCCGGCATGCAGTACGCCCTGCTTCACATAGGGGGCGGGCAGCACGATCGAGCCGGCTACCAGGGTCACGTTGAATTCCTTGGCCAGGCCACCGAACAGTTGCTGGTAATCCGTGGCCATCTGCTCGGCCTTCATGCGCAGGTGCGCGTCGGCGCGCCGGTCGTCGCCGTCAGCACCGAGCATGGCCAGGCCATAGCGCAGCGGGTTGCTCAGTTCCAGCCATTGCAGGGCTTCACGGCTTTGCGTGACCTGGTACAGCTCATTCTTTTCGCCGCGCGCCCACAGCCAGGTACCGATGTGCTCGGGCAGCACCACTACCGTGCGCGGGCCGACCAGGCCCTGGGCTCGGGCCTGCTCCAGGTAGGCCGCGAGCTTGCGGTGCAGGCGTTGCAGGTTCTGGTAGTCGCCCGGGTACAGCAGCGGCTCGACGCCGAGCAGGTTGCCGTGCTCGCCGGGTACGCCATGGTTCAGCGCCAGTTCGATGCGCAGGTCGGACAGATAATGGCCTTCCGGGCGCTGCTGGGTCCAGAAACCGTAGCCACAGAGTGCGGCGGCCATCACCAGCGCCAGGGTGCTTGCCAGGAGTTTTCGCATCAAACTTCAGCTTTCACCTAAAAATGAGCCGGCCGTGCAGAAATCAGGGACATGACGCAGCCTGATTCATCAGCTCTGGAGTCCCTGTTGCACTGCGTTTGCAGTATCGCGACTGGATCATACCAAAGCTGCCGGGCACTTAGGCGCATTCTCTGCTGCCACTCATGAGGTCCACCGCCGTGCCGGTCAGGGCTTGCGCAACTGCCGCGGGGTGGCGTTAAGCAGGCGACGCATCAAGCGCCGCAGCGCCGTTGCGTCCTGGTAGCCGACCTGCGCCGAGACCGCTTCGACGGAGTAATCGCCAGACTCGAGCAGCGCCCGGGCCTTGTGCAACTGCACCCGCTGGATCAGCTGCCGGGTGGAGTGCCCCGTTGCCTTGTGCACATGCCGCGACAGGGTCCGCTCGGACATGCCGACGCTTGCCGCCAGGGCCCTGACGCTGGCCGGTTCCGGCAGTGACTTCTCGATTTCGGCAGTCAGGCGCGAGAT
This sequence comes from Pseudomonas sp. B19(2017), assembly GCF_002113165.1. Lineage (NCBI taxonomy): Bacteria > Pseudomonadati > Pseudomonadota > Gammaproteobacteria > Pseudomonadales > Pseudomonadaceae > Pseudomonas > Pseudomonas sp. B19(2017). The sequence continues at coordinate 136,533 of NZ_NEJR01000008.1, read as the reverse complement.
CAGCGCATTACCTTGCGCCAGCACGGCGGGGATGACAAAAGGCGCCTGCAGTTGCCGGCGGTCGAGCAGCAGCGCCTTGCCCACCGCGTCGGCGATTGCAGGTGACAGGCGCCGACGGAGCAGGTGCAGCATCAGGTCGGTTTGGGCGAAGGCGGCACCTGCCGTGGTCACCGGGTGATCGGCCAGCACCATGAAGTCCGGGTCCACGCGGCAACCGGGTGCCAGTTGCTGCAGATGCGCTGCCAGCCACCAGGAGGTAGTCACCCGCCGGCCGTGCAGCAGCCCGGCTGCCTGCAGCAGAAACACCGCCGAGCAGGATGCGGCAATTTCCTGGCCGTTGGCGATATGACTGCGCAGCGAAGCGAGAAACGGCGCTGTCCATGGCTCGGCGAGGCGGTGCTCAAGCAGCTCGATGTCGCTGACGCCGATGCCCGGTATGACCCAGCAGGAATGGTCCGCGGCGCTTGCTTCGAGCGGTTGCACCGTCAGTTGCAGGCCATGGCCCAGCGCTACCGGCCCTGGTTGCGGGCCGCAAACCCGCCAGCGTGGTGCGGCCAGGCCGAGCCGCCCGCTGACGGTGGCTGCGCTGGCGAGGATGTCCAGGGTGGCGGCCACGCTCGTTGCGAATGCCCCCGGTGTGACCAGGATGGTGAAATCGTACATTGTCGGATTATGCTCGAAACGGGACGGATCCGACACTTCTGCACGTAACGGCTGGAAGGCCTAATGGCGCCTCCATTCATCATCAAGGTTTCCGCCATGCCCAACATTCTGATCAAGGTACCTGCCGGGGCTTTCAACGAGGCGCAACGCGATCAGCTGCTCAAGCGCGTCAACGAGGCCGCCATTGCCCACGAACACATCGGTAGCGCGCTACCGCAGCGCAGCCTGTGCTGGGTGCTCATCGAGGAGGTGCGTGGCGCTGACTGGCTGTGTGGCGGGGTGAACATGCACGCCCAGGCCATTCCCTGCATCGTCACGGTAAAGGTGCCGGCCGGGGTCCTCGATGCACAGATGCGCAAGGATTATGTGCAGGGCCTGCACCAGGCCATCGAACACTGCGTGGGGCAGGCTGACGGGCGCATGCTGATGACGTCGATACAGCTGGTCGACGTCGCCGATGGCACCTGGGGCGCGAACGGCAACCTCTGGCATCTTGCCGATTTCACCCGCGCTGCCGGTTACGGCCATCTTGTCGCTCGCGCCCAGCCATGCGGCTAAAACCTGCGTTCCGCCGTGCAGACGGGCTGGGCGATCCAGCCAGTCGGCACGGCCCTGTCAGGGGTGGGCTGGGTAGTCGATGTAGCCTCGCTCGTCGCCACCAAAGAAGGTTGCAGGGTCGGGTGTGTTGAGTTGCAGGCCGTCGCGAATGCGGCGTGGCAAGTCCGGGTTGGCCAGGAACGGTCGGCCGAAAGCCACCACATCGGCACGGCCTTCGGCAATCGCTTGTTCAGCAGAAGCTGCGTCGTAGCCGCCTGCGAGCACCAGGACACCTTCCCAGGCATCGCGCAGCTGCAAGATGATCTCGTCCCAGCGCGGGTCGAAGTTTTCGTCCTTGACGGTGCCGACGACCGCGGGCTCGACCAGGTGCAGGTAGGCCAGGCCGTAGCGGTTCAGTGACTTGACGATGTAGCTGAAAGTTTCGAAAGGGGTGTCATCACCCATACCCATGAACCGCCCCATCGGGGTGAGGCGCACACCGACGCGATCTGCGCCGATCTCTTGCGCCACGGCCTGGACCACCGCCAGCAGCAGGCGCGCCCGATTCTGGTACGAGCCGCCGTAAGGGTCGCTGCGCCGGTTGCTGTTGCTGTTGATGAACTGGTCGAGCAGGTAGCCGTTGCCGGCGTGGATCTCGACGCCATCCATGCCCGCCGCCATGGCATTGAGCGCAGCATTACGGTAATCATCGATGATCGCCGCGATCTCTTCGACTTCCAGGGCGCGCGGGACCGGTACATCGCCCCAGACGCCATTGCCGTCGTGGTCGACGATGAACGTCTTGCCGGGCGCGGCGATCGCACTCGGTGCAACGGGTAGGCCATGGTCAGGCTGGAAACTGGGGTGCGAAACGCGCCCGACGTGCCACAGCTGCATGAAGATGCGCCCGTCCTGTGCGTGCACCTTGTCGCTCACCTGCTGCCAGGCTGCGATCTGTTCGGCTGTGTAAATGCCAGGTGTCCAGGCATAACCTTGCCCCTGCCGGGAGATTTGTGTGGCTTCGGTGATGATCAAGGCTGCGCTGGCGCGCTGGGCATAATATTCCGCCGCCATTGCCGTCGGGATATCGCCGGGTTGGCCTGCACGGGAGCGGGTCAGTGGCGCCATGGCGATACGGTGCGGCAGTTGCAAGGCGCCCACGCGAATGGGATTGAACAGATGACGGGCCATTACTCAGTTCCTTTGCAAGTGGTTTGAATGCGGTTGGCAAGTGCAGCGATAGCGCGGCTGTTTGCTGGATTCAGGTTAATGTCCGGCGCCCCAACTGATAATCAGCACAACCGGGGCAAGTGCATTGCGCAACTCGCAAAACCCGGCAACCTCAAAGCGCCGTTCGCGCTTTACCTCGATACACCCGCAGCACATCAGCCATCACCGACAATGCAATTTCGGCGGGGGTCCTGGAGCCGATATCCAGGCCGATGGGCATGTGCAGGCGATCGACATCCGCAGGCGCCAAGCCGCCGATCCGGCGCAATCGCTCCGCGCGTTTTTCCGAGGTCCGTTTCGAGCCCATGGCACCGATGTAGAAGGCAGGCGTGTGCACCGCCTCCATCAATGCAAGGTCGTCGATTTTAGGATCATGGGTCAGCGCAACCACCGCCGTCGCTTCGTGACAACCGCCGTTGGCGATGTAGATCGAGGGCAGTAGCGGAATCACCGTCACACCTTCGAGCGACAGCGCGGCCACTTCTTCTCGCGGATCGCAAGCGATCACTTCAAAGCCCAGGGCCCGGGCGAACTGTGCGCAGGCCTCGGCAACTGGTGACAGGCCTGCCAGCAGCAAGCGCAGTGCCGGGCCCAGGGCGATCTCCAGGCGACTTCCCGTGCGCACTACGGTGTCGCTGCCGTCGGTGCGGCTGCGGGTGCTGAACAGGCCGCTTTCCAGGTCGATCACCCGGGTCAGGCGACGTTGACCGCGCAGTGCGTCGAGCAACTGGCCCAGGTGGGCCCGCCATTCGGCGCTCGGGGGCCTGTGCTCGACCAGCACGTCCAGGCTACCGCCACACGGCAGTTGCAAGCGTCTGCGCTGTTCGGCACTGGCGCCGTAGCAGATGACCTGTGCCGGTGCGGCATGCTCGCCACGGCTGAGCGCCTCGAGAAACGCCTCCTCGACGCAGCCGCCAGACAACGAGCCACTGTGCGCACCGGACTGGATGGCCACCAGCATTGCGCCAGGCGCGCGCGGTGCCGAACCGAAGGTTGAAAGGACCGTGCACAGCCACATGCTGTGTCCTTCGTCAGCCCAGGCCAGCGCCTGCTCCAGGACCGTCACATCAAGATGTTGCATTTGCCGTTACCTTTGCAAAACACAGGTTCAAGCGCCGCCGGTTCACGCCTTGCGGGTCAGCGGCAGCGCCAGCCGGCGCTGGCCGGTGGCATCCGCCACTGCGTTACCCAGGGCTGCCGCCATCGGGCCCTGGACGATTTCGGCTGCACCCAGGAAGGGTTGGCCAGGCTGGTCGATCAGGTGCACTTCAACGTGTTTCGGAAGTTGCGGGAAGCGCAGGATCGGATAGCCACTCCAGTCATAGCTGCGTACCCCACCGGGGTCATAACTGACCGCCTCGTAGAGCGTCCAGCTGCTCGACTGGACGATGCCGCCCTCGACCTGGTTGCGCAGCCCATCGGGATTGACGATCTGCCCGACGTCCACCGCCGTGACCACCCGCTGAATCTCGATCTCGCCGGTTTGCGGATGCACCTGGATTTCCACTGCCACCGCGCAGTAGCCCATGATGTTCTTGTAGCGGGCGAAGCCAAGGCCGATGCCCGTGCCCGGTGCAGACGAACGCCGTGGCCAGGCGAATTCATCGCGGGCCCGTTCGACCACGGCGCGGGCCCTTGGGTCGGTGAGGTGGCTCAGGCGGAACTCGATGGCATCCACGCCTGCCTGCGCCGCCAGTTCGTCCAGGCAGGCCTCGATGGCAAACACATTGATGTGGGCACCCAGCGAGCGCATTGCCGAAGTGCGGAACGGCATTTCGCTGATGAAGTGCATGTCGATGTCGCTTGCGCCCGTTTGGTACAGCGGGATCGCGTTGCGGTCGCCATCGCCTTCAGGCTGGGCAATCGGCACCGATGGCGCCGAGATGAACGGGCGGGCGAGCATGCGCGCGGGCACCAGGCGGCCGGCGTTGGTGATGCGCTCGTTATGCGGCGTGGTCCACAGCTGGTACTGCCAGTGGTTGATGCGTCCGCTGCTGTCCAGGCTGGCCTCCAGTTCGCTGAGCATGGCCGAGCTGTACGGTTCCCACAGGTTTTCCTGTTCACGCATCCACTGCACGCGCACCGGCACACCGGGCATGCGCATGGCGATGAGCGCCGCGTCGGCTGCGGCATCATCGGCGCCGTTGTGGCCATAGCATCCGGAGCCTTCGGCATGGATGCAGCGTACCGCACTCAGCGGCAGGCCGAGCATTTCGGCGATGCCCGCACGCAGCGGGAACACACCCTGGGTGTGGGTCCAGACGGTCAACGTACCGTCCTTGAACCAGGCCAGCGAACAGGAGGGGCCGATGGAACCGTGCATCAGGTACTGTTTGGTGACGCGCGCCCGATAGGTCTTGCCACTTGAAGGCGTCGGCTGGCCTTCGTGCTGGATGGGGTAGCGCCTGGATTGCAGCTTGGGCAGCAGTTGGTGGATAACGGCCTGGTCCGGAATCACCTCGCCAGTGGTCCACCTCGCCGCCGCGTAGCCCGCCCGCATTGCCTTGATCGCTTGCCATTCATCCTTGGCCACCACGGCGAGATAGTTGCCATCCTCGACCACCTTGACGACGCCCGGCAGGCGTTCAATTGCCTGGCTATCGAAGCCGATGAGCGTGCAGCCCGGCCTTGGTGGCCGGATCATTCGGGCATGGAGCATGCCCGGCAGCCGCATGTCCTGCACGAACGCCGCGCCACCGCTGACCTTGGCCGGAATATCCAGGCGTGGGATGGCGTGGCCGATGAGCTTGAACTGCGCAGGTGAAATGTCCGGCGAGCTGGCCTTGGCATATTGATGCAAGTCGACGCCTGCCACCGCCTCGGCATAGCTCATGCGGGCGCCGGACGGGGCCGTGATCATCGCATCGCCTGTGTGCAGCGACGACACTTCCACGCCCCAGTGCCTGGCGGCTGATTCCATCAGCATCTGCCGCACCTGCGCAGCGGCGTTGAACAGCGCCGTGCCACTGTCGAAGATGGTATGGCTGCCGGCCGTGTAGCCTTCGTTCGGCGTCAGCGCCGTGTCCGCCGTGAGGAAAGTGACCGCTGCCGGCGAGACGTCCAGCCGCTCGGCGGCGATCTGCAACAGCGCGGTCTTTACCCCGGTGCCCAGTTCCACCTTGCCGGTATACACGGTAATGCCTTCGACGCCGACCCTGATCCACGCGTCGAGGTACGGGTTGGTGCGCAGGCTGCCTGGCAGGTCCGGGGCGAGCACGACAGTACCGAGGGTATCCACCTCGGTATCGGCCAGCGCCTTGCGGGCGGCCGGCATCAGCGCGAATGCCATCAGCAGGCTGCCGCCCTGCAGGAACGCGCGGCGACCGAACTCAGTTGTGAACGACATGCAGGCCACCGTTTTCGACGACGCGGGTGATCGCTTCGATGATTCGCAGATGCGTGCCGCAGCGACACAGGTTGGTGGCCATGTGCGCGCGGATGGTGGCTACGTCGGGCTGCGGATTGTGCTCCAGCAGGGCCTGGGCGCGCATGATCATCCCGGCGATGCAGTAGCCACATTGCGCGGCCTGGGTATCGATGAAGGCTTGTTGCAGCGGGCCTGGCCGTTCAGGCGTGCCCAGGCTCTCGACGGTGCGCACGTTGCGGCCTTGCATGCCGGCACACGGGGTCACGCAGGAGAATACCGGCTGGTCGTCGACGATGACGGTACAGGCACCGCACTGGCCCAGCCCGCAGCCATACTTGGCGCCGTTGAGTTCCAGGTGGTTGCGCAAGGCATAGAGCAGCGGCATATCCGGATCGATATCCAGGGTGTGCAGCTTGCCGTTGACTGTAAGGTTCACGTTGCTCATGGGGTCTCCTCGCGCAGAGCCTGAATAGTCGAATGCAAATCCGGCCACGGCCGTTCTGGGGCGGCTTGGCCACGGACGAAGTCCGCCAGGGCGGCGAGCTGCTGGTCGCTCAGGCTGGCCGCGAACGGCGGCATCGCCGGGCCTGGCTCACCGGGTGTGGGGGCGATGCCTTCCAGTACCGTCTTGATGAAGTTGCGTGGCGCAGGGGCCTGCACCGAGGACGTCGCCGTCAGCGCTGGCCTGCCGTCGATACTGCGCATCGGTGCGCCTGCACCATGGCAGCCTGCGCATGCGGCCTGGAACAGATCACCGCCCAGGCTGGACGATTCGGCCGAGGCCACAGCTTTTGTCTCGAGCGTGGCTGGTTGATGAGAGGAGGCCGGCAAACTCAGCAGATATTCCGCCATGGCTTCGACATCGCTCCGAGGCAGCCGCGCGAGTTCCTGGCTGACCGGGCGCATGGGGCCGGCGGCGGTGCCATGGCCGTCGACGACTTTGGCTTGCAGGTAATCCACCAGCTGGGCTTGGGTCCAGGGCGTTTCGCGCCTGGCCAGGCCGAGCAGGGAAGGGGCCTCCCAGCCGTCAACCACTCCACCGGCAAGCGCCTGGCCCGTTTTCTCGGCACCGAGCAGGTTCAAAGGGGTATGGCATCCGCCGCAGTGGCCCGCGCCTTCGACCAGATAGCGGCCACGGTTCCACTGCGGGGACGCCTGCGCTGTCGGCACGAACGGCGCTGAATGCAGGAACAGCAGGTTCCAGCCCGCGACCAGCGGGCGAAGGTTCATCGGAAATTTCATGCGGTTGGGGGTTGCCGGCTGGTGCACCGGAGGCCCGCTCATCAGGTAGGCGTAGGCGTCCGCCAGGTCCTGATCGTCGAGTAACCGGTAATGCGTGTACGGGAAGGCCGGGTAGAGGAAGTGCCCATCGCGGGAAACCCCGTCGCGCATGGCTCGCTGGAACGCTTCGAGTGGCCACTTGCCGATACCGGTCTGCGCGTCAGGCGTTATGTTGGTGCTGTACAGCGTGCCAAACGGCGTCACCAGTGGCAGGCCGCCCGCCAGGTACTTGCCGCCAGGGCGCGTATGGCAGACCGCGCAGTCGCCGGCGGTGACGACCTGGGCACCGCGCGCAATCTGTGCGGGTTCGAATACCATGGGCCGCTCGATAGGGTCGATTGCCGGTCGCCACATCAACCCGAACGCTGCGGCTACCCCGCCCACGCCCAGCGCAATAGCTGCCAATGCCCAACGCTTCCTGTGCGACATCGATACCCACCTCGTTCTGCGCCTTTAGCAACCAGCAACTCCCGGTATTGCCGGATGCCGATCAGTTCAGGGCGAGCCTAAAGGACCACGGCTGGTGCGGGTATGGGTCGCTCGCGCAAGGCAGCTTTGCTTATTACGCAAGGCTGGCAGCGCGTGTTCGATAGCACGTCTGTTCAATCTCGAGGCCGGGCAGGTGGCTATGCTGCAGGCTGATGCAACCTCGACTGGTGATGCCACCAGCTTCCTTCATGGATATCTTCGACAGGGTCGGTCAATGGACAAGTTTCTCGCCTTGAGCATGTTCGTAGAGACGGTACGTTGCGGTGGCTACTCCGCCGCCGCGCGCAAGCTTGGCGTGGCAACATCGTCCGTGGCGCGTCAGGTTGCAGCACTGGAGGCGGAGCTGGGCACCACGCTGATTACCCGCAGCACACGCCAGAACCGCCTGACCGACCTGGGCCAAGCCTATTTCGACAACGCGGTGGGCATTCTCGATGCGCTCGCTGCAGCCGATGGCATGGTTACCGACAGGGGCAGCGAAGCGAAAGGCAAGCTGCGGGTCAGTGTGCCGGTGGAGTTCGGCCGACGCTTGATCTCCCCCCACCTGGGGCGGTTTCTGGCGAGCCATCCGGAGCTGGAGGTCAGCCTCAACCTCAGCGACGAGCGGGTGGACCTTTACAAGGACCGAATCGACCTGACCGTGCGCCTGGGGTCGACCGTCTCCAGCGAAGATGTGATCTGCACCACCATCGGTCATTTCCAGCGCTGGCTGGTGGCCAGCCCGGCCTACCTGGAGCGGCACGGTGCGCCGACGCAACCGAGCGAACTCACCCGGCATTCCTGCATGCGCTTCGATTACGGCGGGCCAATGCGCGACTGGCTGTTCGAGGTGGCTGACGAGACGGTGCCCGTCGCGGTGCAGGGCCGGATGCAGAGCAACAATGCCGACATTCTCAGGCAGGCAGCGGTCGCCGGGCAGGGCATTGCGCTGCTGGCCGACTGGCTGGTTGCCGAGGATGTGCAACAGGGCCGGCTCACCCGCTTGCTGCCTGAATACGAAGTGAACCCGATGTCAGTCAATGCCTCGATCAATATCGTCTACCTGCCAATCAATCGCGCCTCGACGCGTATCAGGGCCTTTGCGCATTTCATGAAAGAGTTGATCAGTGTTGCCTAGCGACATTGCGCAACGCTCTATTGCGTGCTGTGTGGCTTCTGCCTGTGCAACTGACGCCGTACTCTGGGCTGAACTACCTTACTCAGGGCCTGGACCATGCACATTCCCCCGCTCCTGGCATTCGACTTTCTTGACCCTTGGAGCTGGGTGGCGCTGCGCCGGCTTGCGCTCGCTATGAGCCAGGCAGGGCAACCACTGAACGTCACCTTTCAACCCTGCCGCTCGCCATTGAGCCGTGCCGCAGCTGGCATGGCCTACCACGACTTTCTCGAGCGTCGCTTCGGCACCCAGGCGCTGATCCAGCAATCCCTGGTAGCTGCGCAAATGCGCCAGCTCGGCATTGAACCGGCGTTCAGCCAGATCGTTCGCCTGCCCGACACGCGCCCCGCGCTTGCCGCTGTACTGTGGCTGCAGCGTAGCGGCAAACCCGCTCATCACTTTGTGGAAAGTGCGTTTGAGGCCTTGTATTGCTATGGCCAGGACATTGGTGATCCGGCGGTTCTGGAACAGCTGCTGCAGCGGGAACAAGTACCTCTGGGCGAAGTCGTTCAATTCATGCACAGCGACACGTTCAGTGAGGAACTGCAGGCCGCCGAAGCCACGGCTGCGGCTTGGGCGGGACGCGTGATCCCATCTTTGCGCATCAACGGTACGGTGGTATTCGGTGCGCAGACACCGAGTGTTCTGGCGCCGATGCTTGGCTTCTTCAGTGCTCAGTAAGTAGTGAACTGTCCATTCAGGCAATCAAGGGCTGGGTGTGGCCCTGTTCATCAGTTTTGCAATCCTTGTTGCACGGTTAGGACAGGGGATTGCGATTGGTCGCCAGTGGCAGCTATCGGACCCATAGCGGTCCTTTGCCGAGGACAGCAATCGGCCAAAAGCGGTCAGTGACAATATTCGCAAAGGCTACCGCTCAGCTTCCCGAAGACCGATCTCGACTATTGGTTAGGTACAGCACCATCGCTGCACGAGCCGCATCTTTGATTGCTGCTCCGCGCAGTGCTGCAATGGGGTCACGTTATCCGTATAGGATGTTGATCCATGCGAGTGAATCTCCCATTATTCCCGACGCGATACCTTCAGCCTCAACCAAGGTGATATTCGCGCCTTTATCAGCCAGGTGATACGCCAGCGAAGCGCCCACGATGCCGGCACTCATGACAACGACTCGTTTGTCCGGAGCATTTCCCATATCAACCTTCATTCTGTCGATCTGAAGGCGGTTTCAGTGTCTGCCTCTGGTCGGTTTCTGCTTGTCGTAACGGGCAGCCGTTGTCGTCCAGAAAGCAGATGTAGATTTGTCTGAAGTGGCGAAATAGCTGCCAAAATCATCGTGTTAAAGCGCCGCCCGAAATGGCAGCAAGATAAGCGCGTGAGTGTTGTTGGCACTGGAGGGTACCGAAAATTCGTTCAGCGACTACGGCAAGCGTCATCAACGACTATAGTCATTGGTGAGCCAGAGCGAATCTGACCATTCCCCTGCCAACCTGGCCTAATCCAATTCCGCGATTACACGGCGGGTCTTCTTGTGTTCCTTGATGCGGAACGTGAACGTTTCGCAGCCGAAATCACTCAGGCTCAGGCTGAGATCGAGGCAGCGTTGTCTTTTTTTGAACCCCTTGATGGTGGATGGAGTTATCTCGTCGGGCGCGTCGCATCCCACTGAGCACGTCCCAACCACCCCTCTATCAAGGTTCAAGCAATGAATACTTTAGAGTTCGATGATGCACAGAGGATTTCGATCTTGCAATGCAAGACGATACTTACATTCCCAAAATACAAGCCGATTTCAATGGCGGTGTACGCAGCGGCGTGAATGGCACCCCAGCGTTTTACATTGACGGGCTTCGCTATGACGGAGTTCCAGAGTTCATCGGAATGAGTCAGATGATTGAGCTTTTGTTAGTGCGTGGACGAAATCGCTAAAGAGCCAAATCGGCTTGGCATCACCACATCAGAACCGAGGAAAAACCAACGTTAGCTTCCTTTTACATTAAAGAGGTGGACACGGAGTCGGCAACCATGAAATCTTTGAAGTATTATGAAGAAAATCGACACGCCACATGGTTGGAATTGTTTTTTGACCTGACTTTCGTTGTTACGATAGGCCAGGTTACGCACACTCTCGGACATGTTCATGATGGGCACTTTGAACATAAGCAATTATGGACATTCTTACTGCTTTTTGTACCGTTGTGGTGGATCTGGTCCAGTCACACGATTTACTCCAACAGGTTCGATACAGACAGCAATCTTCACCGTTTGGCAACATTATTCATAATGCTCCTGCTCATTGTGCTATCGGCACGGATCGGGGAAGACCTGAAAGTTAACTACCCGCTTATTATTGCCTGCTATTTTGGTATACGTGCGATCATCAGCATCATGTACATTTCATCCATTAGTAAATTCGATTCTCGCGGCGAACTTTCCTCAAGGCTTGGCTTCGCCCTATTAGTTAGCGCAGTTATTAGCCTTTCATCCGTTATTTTTGACCCGCCCTTGCGTTACCTTATTGCTTATATTGGGATTTTTCTTGATATTCTGTTTCCTGTATTTTTCTGGACTAAACTAAAACCGTTGCCCGCACATACGGAACACTTGATTGAGCGCATAGGCCTACTCACCCTAATCTTATTGGGGGAGTCAATTATTAGCCTTTCCGGAGGCTTATCTAATATTCAATGGGGTTATTATAATGTGATGGCGGCCATCACCGGATTTATCATGATTTGCAGTATCTGGTGGATCTATTTTGATAGTTTTTATTTATTGAACAAGCATCAAAGCAGTATGAGTGGGCACGCCTTAATCTACTCGCACCTTTTTCTTTTTATGGGGCTGGCACTTCTGGCAAATTTAATTAGGCATGCGATCCTGAACGACATTGCGATACGCGATTTCCAGATTATGTCGATCACCGGCATGGCCTTGTTTTTCCTAGGTAAGCAATATGGCTATTTCATAGCCGTGAGTAGAATAAGGAAATACATACTACAAAACACGTTGATAGTGTTTTCTTTGGGCGGGTTAGTCGTATTTTTACCCCGCGTCGAGTACATATTGGTCGGCCTGACAGCAACCATGATCACTTATGTTTTTCTAAATTTCAGATATCGTTGAATCATTATTATCAGACCAGAGGGTGGGACCAAGTGAGCAAGCGGCTGACTTGCGGTTACATGCTGCCCACTACGTCGTTCTCACTGCCCGTGCGCTACTCGCCGCTACCCTTGGTCTATTTGGGTTTGTAATCCTGGTATCATCGACTATAGTTAAGAGTCTCGGATGCCCCTCTTAGCTATCGCGATCTGATAGCGCCAGCCGCATCGTAACAACAGGAGCTACAACATGGTCAAAGTAGCGTTGTTCGTTCGCCTGGAAGCAAAACTTGGGAAAGAAAAGGATGTAGAGAGCTTTCTTTTGGGCGGCCTTCCGTTAGTGGAGGATGAGCCAGCCACCACGGCTTGGTTCGCAATCCGCTTGGGGCCGTCCACCTTTGGCATCTTCGACGCATTCCCGGATGAAGCAGGCCGGCAGGCTCATCTTTCGGGCAAGGTCGCGGCGGCACTTATGGCGAACGCTGCCGAGCTGTTTGCCGAACCACCATCAATCGAGAAGGTTGAGGTCCTTGCGGCCAAGCTGCCCGGTTAAGTAAATCCAACAGGAAGTTTCATTCAGGTCGGGGAGGCTCACGATGTCTTGTATGAAAATCAGGATCGCCTGGGCCTGCTGCTATCCCGGGCGGTGATCAATTAAAACACTTGTATTGAAGATAAATGTCATGGCTAAAGGGCCGTGTCCAGGATTCATGCCATGCTTTCGCGCTCGGTATAAGTGAAAGGGTACGCGCGCAAATCGTGTCCATGGACGACGTGGAAGCCGCACAGAATCTGCAAGGCAATGTGCTCATCACGGGTTTAGGCTGGGTAGGGTAGATTGTTTGCCGGGCACCGGTCGCTCATGGCGCGAAGATCTCCATCATTGATATAGAACCGGAGGTCATCCGCGCTGTGACATTATGGTTTCGTCAAGTGAGCATTCGTCGGCTTAGCAGTGACCGATGTTCAATGAGCTGCCTGACGCGGCTGCACTCCGAACTGCGCAACGATGTGCGTACCCAATTCCTCAATAACTTCCACCGCAGGGCGCTTGCCGTATTTGAGATTGAGAATGACGTGGTCCACGCCGATTTCCTCAAGCGACTCCAGCAAAAATCGTAGATGGTAACGTCCAAGTCTGAACCCCAAATGGATACGTGTGGGTGGCGTTGAGAGATTCTCATCGAGATCGATGTACAGCGACTGAGTAAAGGGCTTATACACAGAACCACATTGTTTCGTGACCTCCAGTCGCCAATCTTCCACGACCAGCCGCTGCATGTTCGGAATGCGTGGATAGTTGATCCATCCGTTGCTCTCACGCGCGATCCAACCCAGTGACTGGCGGCTGTTGCCGGTCACGAGCATTGGAATGAATTGGGTGGTAGGTTTCGGAATCAGGTCTGCGCCTTGCATTTCACCAGTGCTCCAGTGGATGGGCTCAAAACTGGTGCTGTGGGCGCGGCGAATCACTTCGTAGTGTTCTCGAAAGATCTCCCCACGCCTTTCGGGATCGACGACAAACGCCGAAAACTCCACTGGCCGATCTGCCGAAGCAACCCCCAAAATCAAGCGACCAGTGCTCAACTGATCGACGCTGGCTGACGCCTTGGCCGTGTGCAGGGGATGGTGCAGCGGGATGGCGATGGAGGCGGTGCCAAGTGCAATCTCCGAGGTATGAGCGGCCATATAACCCAGGTAAACCCAGGGGTCGAAGACTTGGCCGACATCGCCGAAGCCAGGGTCGCGAAGCGGCACGTCGCGAAACCAGAGCGCGCAGAAGCCCAGCGCCTCGGCTTGTTTAGCCAAGTGTGACCTGGTTGAGCATGCTCGGAGTGTCCCCGTCGAAGGCCTCCATGGGAAAGAACAATCCAAGGCTCAAATGCCCCTGAGTGAAGGTTCTGCTGAACCCTCGATGCAGCTGGTAAGGAAACGTGCTCCGCCGATACATACTGATTATCCAATTCAAACATGTCAGTAAAGGAAAGCCTCTTAGCCTCAGCTACTTCCGCTTGAAGGCTTCACGACGAGACTCGCGTTCGTGAAGGAAACGATCGCTGATCAGCGCTTCCAAGTCCTTGCGTTCCACAGTGTCGCCGCAGTGAGGACAAACGCTGGCCACACCCACATCATGGCCGCAGGCGCGGTGCACGAAATGCACGGCCAACCCCTCATCCGGATTCTTGCACCACTTCTCGCCCCAGGCGCGCAGTGCGTAGATCACAGGATAGAAGTCCCAGCCCTTATTGGTCAGATGATATTCGTAGCGCAGCGGCTTCTCGCTGTAGGGCCGGCGTTCGACCAGGCCTTTCGCCTCCAGCGCTTTCAGGCGCGAAGTCAGCATCTGGGGCGTAGCGGTGGTCTGGATCTGCATTTCCTCGAAGCGTGCCGCGCCCATGTACAGCTCACGCAGGACCAAAATGGTCCATTTGTCGCCCACCGAATCCAGCGAGCGCGGCGCCGCATTGGGGAATTACGGCGTGCACCGGGCAGGCTGGTCCTGCGCCGTGTTTCGTTCGCCCCTACCAGAACTGCGAACGGGTGAACGACATTCGCGCTAGAGCGATGCCCACCTTTCACGATACTGGAGCAGGAAATCCACAAAAGCGCGCACCCTCTGCGGGACATGACGACCGTGAGGGTATAGCAAGGTGTACGGTCTCGATCGCCCGCCAAACGGTTTCAAGACTTCGACGAGTCGTCCGTCCGCCAGCTCTTGTTCCACGATGAATTTGTAGGTTTGAAATAAACCGGCAGCGTTCTTGGCGAGTGTCACTCCGCCCAACACATCGTCGGAACACGAATAGCTTCCAGCGGTGAATACCTCACGCTCTCGACCGTCCTCTTGGAACAGCCACGAGATACGCCTACCGCTACTCGGAAGCTCAAACTGAATGCATTCATGCTGCTCCAAGTCCTGCAAGGTCTGCGGTGTCCCGGCTTTGTCCAGGTAGGCCGCGGACGCAACGACAACCAGCTTGGCATCCTCCAGCAACCTCGCAATCATCGTGGAGTCAGGCTGAGCTCGTACACGAATCGCCAGATCGTACCCTTCTGCAACGAAGTCGATATTTCGATTACCAAGGTGGATATCAACCGTTACTTCAGGATACAGGTCCCGAAATTTTGGCAGCAACGGCAGGATGCGGTGGTGCCCATAAGTCGTGGGCAGGCTGATACGAAGACGGCCTGAAGGCGTAGCTTGAGCGCCCATAACGGCCTGCTGGGCCTCCACCAGTTGCGTGAGTGCCTGGCTGCATTGCTCGAAGAAATCCTTTCCCGCATCGGTCAATCGAATGCTTCGGGTTGTCCTTGCGAACAGCCGAGAGCCCAGCCTTTTTTCCAAACGAAGGATCGACCTGCTCACTGCGGCCGGGGTAACGCCAGCGAGCTGAGCTGCGGCAGTAAAGCTGCCCGCTTCCGCCGACAGGCAAAACAGCTCAATGCTTCCCAACTGCAGATCGTCAAAGTGCCGCTTCATGGGATTTATCCGTACAGAGGCTGGTAGGAGGCTGGGCGTCGCACACTGCGGTAGACAGATACACCGAACTGAGAGTGCTGCTTGACAATTAGACTGCTCGGTCTAATTATCCTTGGATGGACATTCCAATGAAAGCCCCCAGGCGTGGGCGCCCTCCAAAAAACTCGCGTAGCGATCCCGATACTCGGCGTGCATTGATCCGCTGTGGCGTGGAGCTGCTGACCGAGCAAGGATTCAACACTACCGGTATTGAACAGGTTCTCAAACGGGTCTCCGTACCGAAAGGCTCCTTCTACCACTATTTCGACAGCAAGGATGCCTTCGGGCGTGAGGTCCTCGCTGAATACGGAAAGTTCTTTGAGCGCCGCCTGCGCCGGATCCTGCTCAACCCCCATCGGGAGCCGTTGGAGCGTATCCAGGATCTGCTGCACGAGTCGCTCATTGGCATGGAAAAGTACAACTGGCGTCGCGGCTGCCTGGTAGGCAATCTCGGCCAGGAAGTGACTTTGCTGCCCGATGATTTTCGCGGTCAGATAGAGAATATATTTCGAGTCTGGGAGGCGTTGCTCAGCCAATGCCTCCGGGAAGCGCAGGCCAACCAATCGATAGCCCAGTCTGTTGAATGTGAACAACTGGCGGCTTTCTTCTGGATTGGCTGGGAGGGCGCAATCATGCGCGCACGTCTCTGCGAAAATGGTCACCCACTGTTGATCTTCGTAAAAGTATTTCTCGCCGGCATTGCCCGGTGAGTTTTTATCGCGGTTTACTAGACAACCGGTCTAAAA
This sequence comes from Pseudomonas sp. B19(2017), assembly GCF_002113165.1. Lineage (NCBI taxonomy): Bacteria > Pseudomonadati > Pseudomonadota > Gammaproteobacteria > Pseudomonadales > Pseudomonadaceae > Pseudomonas > Pseudomonas sp. B19(2017). The sequence continues at coordinate 120,482 of NZ_NEJR01000008.1, read as the reverse complement.
GGAGTCGCTATGTTCAATGCAGTCGTTGTGGAGAACCAGGAAGGCGCTAAGCAGGCCCATTACCGCGAGCTATCAGATGACCAATTGCCAGCTGGCAGTGTCACCGTTGCGGTGTCTCACAGTACGCTGAACTACAAAGATGCTCTTTGCATTACAAGCCGGAGCCCGATCGCCCGACATTTTCCTATGATTCCGGGGATTGATTTTGTAGGGGTGGTGGAGCGCAGCGACGACAGCCGCTATCGCGAAGGCGACTCTGTTTTACTTAACGGCTGGGGTGTTGGGGAAAGTCATTGGGGCGGCCTATCCCAGAAGGCCCGAGTGAGCGCGGATTGGCTGATTCCACTTCCGCAGGGGATGACACCCCATAACGCCATGGCGATAGGCACTGCGGGTTACACATCCATGCTTAGTCTGATCGCCCTGGAGCGCGCCGGGCTAAGGCCTGATGCAGGACCTGTTTTGGTAACCGGGGCGAATGGTGGCGTCGGCAGCATTGCCGTAGCGCTGCTGGCTGCCCGAGGGTATGAGGTCATCGCCTCGACCGGCCGGTTAGATGAAGCAGACCACTTGGTCCGGCTGGGCGCGACGGAAGTGATTGATCGAAACACGTTATCTTCACCGGGTAAGCCATTGGGCAAAGAGCGCTGGACAGCGGCGATTGACTCGATAGGAAGTCATACTCTTGCGAACGTATGTGCTCAGACCAAAGCCGACGGCTGGGTTGCCGCTTGTGGCCTGGCACAGGGTATGGATTTCCCGGCTACAGTAGCGCCCTTCATTTTGCGGGGGGTGAGCCTCTTGGGGATCAACAGCGTCACACGTCCATATGCCGAACGAGTCGAGGCATGGGCTCGGCTGAACGCGGAGCTGGATCTGTCGATTCTGGAGCAGTTAACAAGCGAAGTACCGCTTTCAGAAGTAATCCCTGTTGCAGATGACCTATTGGCTGGAAGGATTCGCGGGCGCCTCGTTGTTGATACCAGCGTTTAATCCATAGCCCAAGCACGCTCGATGCTTTCAAAGAGGCCAGCCCTCCGTGTTGGGGGCTGGGTCGCTCAGGAAACTGCTCATCACCGGAGTGTGCCGGTGATGAGCATTCTGTCAATCAATGACCTGCGCTCTGACCGCCGTCGACGTGCAGGATCTCGCCGGTGACGAACGAAGCGCTGTCCAAGTAGAGAATCGCTTGAACGATGTCGTTGATCTCGCCCATGTGACCGACGGGGTGCAGCTTGCCCAGGGCATCGTGAGTTTCGGCGCCATGCATTGGGGTCTTGATGATGCCAGGCGATACGGCGTTAGCGCGGATGCCTCGCTTGGCATACTCAATCGCGATCGATTTGGTGGCAGCGTTGATGCCACCTTTGGTGAGGGATGCCATTACCGACGGAACGCCGTCGATTGCGTGGTCAACCAGGCTGGTGGTGACGCTGACCACATGCCCGCTACCATTCTTCTCCATTTCCGCGATGGCGAGCTGGGAGATATAGAAGAAGCCGCTCATATTGGTCGCAACGACCTGCGCATAGTCTTCTTTGGTGTAGCTGGTGAATGGTTTGGCGACGAAAATCCCGGCGTTGTTGACGAGCGTATCAATGCGCCCGAAGCGGGCCACGGCTTCGCGCACAACTCGTTCCGCTGTGGCCGGATCCGCAATATCACCGGCAACAGTCAGGATATCTGGATCGGTCGATGGTTGAATGGAGCGCGAGGTCGCTACCACTTTGTGGCCGAGGGCCCGGAACCCTTCCACTACACCTGCACCAATGCCTTGAGATGCGCCAGTTACGATGATGACTTTTTGAAAATTGCTCATGATATTTCCTCTGCGATGGATTAAGTCTTCAGTTAGACGAAGCGGCTTGTGCCGCCTGCCTTAACACTTGCTCGTAATACTCAACAGACTGTGAGCCTGCGACGACTTGCCGATTGTTCAGTACCATTGCGGGTACAGAGTTGATGCCGCGGTCCAAGTAGAAATTTTCGAGCGCTCGGACTTCATCGGTGAATTGCCCGCTTTCAAGTACTACCTGCGCTTGCTGGGCGTTCAAACCGACTTTCTGAGCCAACGCCACCAACGTCTGGTGACTGCTAGGGTTTTGCCCGTTCACGAAGTAAGCCTCAATCAGCGCTCGGTGAAGCTCGCTTTGGAGCCCTTCATTCGCTGCCCAGAACAGCAGGCGATGTGCATCATGGGTATTGAAAAAGTGAGTTCGCCTTTTGAGATTGAGCTCAAAGCCGAGCTCCCGTCCTCTTTCAACAATCATCTGATTACGTGCCGCCACCTGCTCCGCAGTTCTTCCGTACTTGCGAATCATGTGCTGGATGGCGTCCTCACCTTCGGCAAGCATATCGGGATTGAGCTCAAACGGTTTAAACGTCAACTTGACGTCGATTTCGTCGGCTACGTTGGCGATGGCTTGGTCCAAGGCAGTTGAGCCCAGCGCACACCAAGGGCAGACGACATCGGAAACGAAGTCGATTGTTACTGTGTGCTTCATGGCTTTGACTCCGACAATTGCTTTCTGTACTCGGTAGTCGTAATGCCGGAGTAGCCCCAGTTATCAGTGTCGACTTCTTCGATCACGATGTGCGTCAACTTAGGATCTTTATGAAGCACGCGCTCCATAGTTTCAGTGATTTCTTTTATTACCTGGGCCTTTTGCTCTCGGGTAACACCATCACGAGTGATGCGGACGCTGATGAATGGCATGGGAAGTTCCTCTATCAAGTGTGCATTTGGGTGATGAGCAGTTGATGGAGCAACTTTAAGAATTCAGAGCAAATTGATAAATATGCCCCGAGGTACTTCATTTGTGACCTCATGTATCGAATCACGGGGCACCTGGGTACCTCATGGCCTGTCAAACCTGGGGTCTCCGCATCGTTGACTGATCCAATAACCTGTAGTGCTGCAGCACCAGCGGCTCGGCGACCACGGCCTTTCCAATCAGATGACGACAAATTATAGGACGCCGGGCTGGGTCCGAAGATGCACCGATTTTTGTCGACAGATAGCTGTTTTTTAGAATCGCAAGACGGCGGCAGGAGCTGGACGAAAGCCACAAACGAGGACGCGAAGCCCGTTGAACTTGCCTCTGATCACCCCGGTGAATAAGCCAGAGCATCCTAAGCCAGAGGAACAAGTAGTGTATGACCAACTTGATCGCTTCATGGCGAATGGCGCCGGTTATCATATCGACCAAAAGAGGAGGGAATTTCGCGGCTCTTGAGCAACCGGAGATCTTTATTGAAGAGGTTCGGGCAGCTTACCGATTGATCCGATAAGCGGAAAAAGGCGGCGGCCACATCGGCCGCCACGCATTAGCCCAGGCGTCAATACCAAAGAGAGCACTTATTGGAAATGCTATAAGCCATTCATAGTCTTCCTTCGAGCAGAGAGACGAACAGTCGAGGTTGACGGCTCGTTAGCAGCTTCTCGCGACTGATCGCTAACGACCCATAGCGGCCTTTCGCGGAGGACAGCAATCGGCCAGAAGGGGACGCACCTGGCAGTTTGTACGGATGGAACCCTGGAACACCAAGGCCTATTCACTCACCAATTGAATGACCGTTTTGCCCTTGCTGCGACCTCCTGCGACCTGGCGAAATGCCTCGTTGACCTCTGCCAGCGCAAAGTGCTGCTGATCGACTCGAATGGTCAGTTGCCCGGCATTGGCCAGCAAAGCCGCCTCGCGCAGGATGTCCCCATGGTGGTCGCGCCCCGTGCCGGTGAGCAACGGCGTCAGGGTGAACACGCCCGAGTAGGTGGCGCTTTTGAACGATAGCGGCGCGAGGCTGTGCTGGCTCCAGCCGAGGCAACTCAATACGTGTCCGGTATAGGGCTTCACGGCCTGGAAGGAGGCATCCAGCGTGCTGCCACCCACGGTGTCATAAACGATGTCGAACCCCTCGCCGGCCGTGTACTGCTCGACATAGGCCTCCACGCTTTGCGTCTGGTAGTCGATTGCCGTGGCGCCCAGCGAGCGAATGAAGTCGAGACTCGCCGCCGAACCGGTGGCGTAGACTTCGGCACCGCGCGCCTTGGCCAGTTGCACCGCGACTTGGCCGACCCCTCCCGCACCGCCATGGATCAGCACCCGCTGTCCGGCATGGACATTGGCGCGATCCACCAAGCCTTCCCAGGCGGTGATGAAGACCAAAGGCAAAGCGGCGGCCTCACGCATGCTGAGCGCATGTGGCTTTGCCGCGATCAATCGGGCATCCACGGCGATGTACTCGGCCATGGTGCCCTGAGCACCGCCGATCCCACCGGCCATGCCGAAGACCTCCTGGCCGGGCGCGAAGCCCTCGACCGCCTCGCCCAGCTCTACGACCGTGCCGGCCAGGTCCAGACCGAGCACCGCCGGCAGTGCCTGGCGGGCGTGTGTTCCCGCGCCAGTGGCGATCTTGGTATCGAGCGGGTTGACCCCTGCGGCGTGAACCTTGACCAAGACCTGCCCCTTACCGGGAGCAGGGCGAGCCATATGGCGGACGGCCAGCGGGGCCTGGGCGGACTCGGCGATAGCGGCAAGCATGGTCTGGTTCATGACGGGGACCTCTGAATGAGTGGACGCTTACAGGTTGCTCCGTCTTATCCATTCTGATAAGAAACCAAATTTGCATATCACTCATTCCTGAAAGAGGCCTAATGTCGATGGATCTGTTCGACAGCATGCGCATCTTCGTGCGCGTCGTGGAGCGTGGCTCGTTCTCGGCTGTCGCGCGTGAACTGAACATGGGGCAGCCTGCGGTGAGCAAGCAGATCCGTGCGTTGGAGCAGTATCTGGGTGGGGCCGTGTTCGCCCGCAGCACCCGGCTTTTGGCCCTGACCGACCAGGGGCAAAGCTTTTACAGGCAATGCCAGGACATTCTCGGCCAGCTCGACAGCGCCACCCGCAGCTTCGCCAGCGGCCAGGAGCAAATTGCCGGTCCCCTGCGAATCGCCGCACCGGTCACCTACGGAAGGTTGTGCATAGCGCCGCTGCTTGGGGCCTTTCTGCAGCGCCATCCCGCTGTGCGGATCGACCTGCGCCTGAGCGATCACAACGAGGATCTGCTCAAGGAAAACATCGACTTGGCGATCCGCATCGGGGTGGTGAAAAGCGAGGGGCTGGTGGCCGTCTCTCTGGGCACCAGCACGCGGCGGGTCTATGCCGCGCCCATCTATCTGGATCGCCACGGCCTGCCAGGCGAGCCCGCCGACCTGGCAAACCACAACTGCATCGCCTTCACCCTGCTGGAGCATTACGATCGCTGGCACTTCACCCGCGGTGCGCAAGCGCTCGATGTCGCCATCAAGGGCAACGTCACCAGCAACAGCAGCGAGGCCATACGTGAGATGGTCCTGGGCGGCCTGGGCGTTTCCCTTTCTCCGGAATGGCTATTTGCAGCAGACGTCCAGCAGGGCATCGTGCGCAGCGTGTTCGACGATTACCAGACCACCGCGCTGCCAGTCAGCGCCGTGTTCAGCCGCGAGCGACGACGCTCGGCTCGGACGATGGCGTTCGTCGATTTTCTCCGGGAACATTTGTAGCTGTTCCCAAGCGGGGCGCAGGTCCGCGCGCATAACGGGCAGACCTGACAGGTATCATGCCGTGTTCTGCTGCAGCCATTCCCTCGGGCTTGCGCCCACCTTGCGACGAAAGGTGCGGGCCAGCGCAGAAGGACTTTCGTAGCCCACCTCATCGGCGATCAGTGCTATGGGGCGGCCTTCGCGCAGGCGCTTCTGCGTCAGGCTGATCCGCCAGTTGGCCAGGTAATCCGCAGGGGTGGCGCCCACGGTCTCGCGAAAGTGCGCAGCAAAGCTCGCGCGTGACATACCGGCACGATCCGCCAACTCCGCCACGGACCAGTTTTGCCGGGGCTCGTTGTGGATAGCCACCAACGCACGGGACAGCTGGGCGTCGGCCAGCCCGGCCATCATCCCCGAGGCGATGCTGCGGCTGGCGATGAGATGGCGAAGCAGCTGAATCACCATCAGCTCGAACAGGCCTGTATCGCCGCTCTCTCGCTGGACCAAGCCCCTGCTGGCTCGCGCGCTGCCCTCGAAGGCATTCAAAAAGGTCTCGGCTTCATTCCCAACGCATTCAAGACCCTGGCCCACTCCCCGGCCGCACTCAACGGTTACCTGGGCCTCGCACAGGCCCTGGGTAAAAGCTCACTGAGCGCCGCCGAACGCGAGGTTGTGGCCCTGGCGACCTCGGAAATCAACGGTTGCGATTACTGCCTGGCCGCACGCGCCTTCTTTGGCGCCAAGGCGGGCTTGAGCGATGAAGCCATCAGCCAGGCTCGCAGCGGCACCCTCAGCGCGGTCGCAGCGCTGGCGCAGCAGATCACCGCAAGCCGCGGCCAATTGAGTGACGAGCAGGTCGCTGCAGCGCGAGAGGCCGGTCTTGACGATAGCAAGATCGTGGAGGTGGTGGCGCAAGTCACGCTGCTGACCCTGACCAACTACCTGAACAACATCGCTACGACCGATATCGACTTCCCACCGTCGGCACGCTAGGAGGGTAACCGCCATGAGTCAAGTGCAGTGCTTGAAGAGCAGCGCGGTGAAACCCTGTGCACCAGGATCATCAACTTGTCAGTTTTGATCATTGAGCCCGTTCAAACGGCTGTTTAATGTCGCAGGCAGACAAACGACGGGGCCCGCCGCCCGGTGCGGCCCCGCATCCCGTGAATATGCCATCTGGGGACCTTTCCATGGCCGCCGACCGCTACCCGCACCTGCTCGCCCCGCTGGACCTGGGCTTCACCACCTTGCGCAACCGCACCTTGATGGGGTCGATGCACACCGGCCTCGAAGAGCGCCCGGGCGGCTTCGAGCGCATGGCCGCGTACTTTGCCGAGCGCGCTCGCGGTGGCGTCGGCCTGATGGTGACCGGCGGCATCGCGCCGAACGATGAGGGTGGGGTGTATTCCGGCGCGGCCAAGCTCAGTACCGAGGAGGAGGCCGACAAGCACCGCATCGTCACCGAGGCGGTGCACGCTGCCGGTGGCAAGATCTGCCTGCAGATCCTGCATGCCGGGCGCTATGCCTACAGCCCGCGCCAGGTCGCACCCAGCGCGATCCAGGCGCCGATCAACCCGTTCAAGCCCAGGGAACTGGACGAGGCGGGTATCGAAAAGCAGATCGCCGACTTCGTCACGTGCGCGGTGCTGGCCCAGCGCGCCGGTTACGACGGCGTCGAGATCATGGGTTCGGAAGGCTACTTCATCAACCAGTTCCTCGCCGCCCACACCAACCACCGTACCGACCGCTGGGGCGGTAGCTATGAAAACCGCATGCGCCTGGCGGTGGAAATCGTCAGCCGGGTGCGTGGCGCGGTAGGGCCGAACTTCATCATCATCTTCCGCCTGTCGATGCTCGACCTGGTGGAGGGTGGCAGCACCTGGGACGAGATCGAACTGCTGGCCAAGGCCATCGAGCAGGCCGGCGCGACCCTGATCAACACCGGCATCGGCTGGCACGAAGCGCGTATCCCGACCATAGCCACCAAGGTGCCGCGCGCGGCATTCAGCAAGGTCACTGCCAAGCTGCGTGGCGTGGTGAACATTCCGCTGATCACCACCAACCGCATCAACACCCCGGAAGTGGCCGAGGCGGTGCTGGCCGAGGGTGATGCCGACATGGTCTCGATGGCCCGGCCATTCCTGGCCGACCCGGATTTCGTCAACAAGGCCGCCGCCGGGCGCGGCGACGAGATCAACACCTGCATCGGCTGCAACCAGGCCTGCCTGGACCATACCTTTGGCGGCAAGCTGACCAGCTGCCTGGTCAACCCGCGTGCCTGCCACGAGACCGAGCTCAACTACCTGCCGGTGCGCACCGTGAAGCGCATTGCCGTGGTCGGCGCTGGCCCGGCCGGCCTGGCGGCAGCCACGGTAGCGGCCGAGCGCGGCCACACGGTGACCCTGTTCGAGGGTGCAAGCGAGATCGGCGGGCAGTTCAATGTGGCCAAGCGGGTACCGGGCAAGGAAGAGTTCCATGAAACCCTGCGTTACTTCCGCAACAAGGTCAAAAGCACGGGCGTGGACCTGCGCCTGAACACCCGGGTCGATGTGCAGGCGCTGGTGGACGGTGGCTATGACGAGATCATCCTGGCCACCGGCATCGCCCCGCGCACGCCGGCCATCCCCGGTGTCGAGCATGCCAAGGTACTCAGCTACCTGGACGTGCTACTTGAGCGCAAGCCGGTGGGCAAGGCTGTCGCGGTGATTGGTGCGGGTGGCATCGGTTTCGACGTTTCCGAGTACCTGGTGCATCAAGGCGTGGCCACCAGCCAGGACCGCGAGGCGTTCTGGAAGGAATGGGGCATCGATACCCATCTGCAGGCGCGCGGTGGCGTGGCCGGGATCAAGGCCGAGCCGCATGCCCCGGCGCGGCAGGTGTACCTGTTGCAGCGCAAGAAATCCAAGGTGGGTGACGGCCTGGGCAAGACTACCGGCTGGATTCACCGTACCGGCTTGAAGAACAAGCGGGTGCAGATGCTCAACAGTGTCGAGTACCTGGGCATCGACGATGCCGGCCTGCACGTTCGCGTGGCCGACGGCGAGCCACAAGTGCTGGCAGTGGACAATGTGGTGATCTGTGCCGGGCAGGAGCCGCTGCGCGAACTGCAGGACGGGCTGGTGGCGGCGGGGCAGTCGGTGCACCTGATTGGTGGGGCCGATGTGGCGGCGGAACTGGATGCCAAGCGGGCGATCAACCAGGGTTCGAGGTTGGCGGCTGAGCTCTGAGTTGCCGGGGCCGCTTTGCGGCCCTTCGCGGGCTTGCCCGCTCCCACAGGGGTAGCGCACCTCGGACTGTGGGAGCGGGCAAGCCCGCGAAGGGCTGCAAAGCAGCCCCAGGATTTCGCTGGTAAACTCGCAGCATGCTCCTCGACCTTCCCCAAGCTCCCCTGCACCCCCTTAACCTGCCCTGGCTGCAACAGGCCAAGGTCGAAGCCGCCATCCTGCGCCTGGACCTGATCGACCCGCTGATCAGCGGCAACAAGTGGTTCAAGCTACGCCACCACCTGCAACAGGCCAGCGCCAGCAACGCCCAGGGCCTGATCAGCCTCGGCGGCAACCATTCCAACCACCTGCACGCCTTGGCCGCAGCCGGCAAGCGCTTCGGCTTCGCTACCGCCGGCCTGCTGCGCGGTCACGCCCAGGACACGCCAACCGTGCGGGACCTGCAGGCGCTGGGCATGGAGCTTCACTGGCTGGGCTATGGCGGCTACCGGGCACGAAACGAAGCGGGTTTCTGGGAGCCCTGGCAGGCACGCTATCCGGGTTGGCACTGCATCCCCGAAGGGGGCGGCGGGCTCGCCGGTGCACGGGGCTGCGCGCTGATCGTGCAGCAAGCGCGCGGGCAAGTCGCGGCACTGGGCTGGTCGGGCTACGACGCCTGGTGGCTGGCCAGCGGAACGGGAACTACCCTGGCCGGCCTGGTAATGGCCGAGGCCGGCGCACATGTGGTGCATGGTGCATTGGCTGTACCCAGGGACCATGGAGTACCGGAAGCGGTAGCGACACTGGCCGGCGCGCATGGCTACCAGCTGCACGACGCCTGCCGTGGCGGGTTCGGCAAATTCGATGATGAGCTGCTGGCGTTCATCGCCGACTGCGAGCGGCACACCGGCGTGCCACTCGAAGCCCTGTACACCGGCAAGGCTCTGCTGGCCTTGCGTGAGCAGGTCGGGGCCGGGCTGTTCGCGCCCGGCGCCCGCCTGATCGTGGTGCACACCGGCGGCCTGCAGGGCCGACGCGGTTACTTGTAAGGCAGCATGCGCAGCAGTGTGTTGTCGCGCTGCACATAGTGATGATACAGCCCGGCCAGCGCGTGCAGGCCGATCAGCCAGTAGCCCCAGCTGCCGATACGTTCATGCCAGCCTTTGATGAACTTGGCCTGGTCCGGGTTCGGGCCGATCAGGTGCGGCAGCTCCAGGCCGAAGAACGGCACCGGCTTGTCGGCGGCGCTGAGGATAAGCCAGCCGGCCAGCGGCAGGATGATCATCAGCAGGTACAAAGCCAGGTGCATCAAGTGCCCGAGGCCGGTCTGCCAGGCCGCAGGCTTGGGCACGATGGGCGGGGTCGGGCGGCTCAGGCGGATGGCCAGGCGCAACCAGACCAGCACGAACACGCTGAGCCCAAGCATGAAGTGCAGATCTTTCATCAGGTTGCGTTCGACGCTGTCCTTGGGGAACAGCCCACGCAGTTCGATAAGGGCGTACACCGCAGCCAGCAGCACCAGCATCAGCCAGTGCAGGGCAATGGAAAGGCGCGCGTAATGGGTCGCGGGGGTGGATGAAACCATGATCGGTCCTCGTCATCAGGTCGGAATGGCGCTCTTGCTGGCGCTCAGGTAGTACTGTAATGGCTATCAGGGAACGGATTTTTGCTCTGGGTCTGTGAAAATTGTGTTGTCTGCACCGGCCTCTTCGCGGGCTTGCCCGCTCCCACAGGTACTGCACAGCGTTCAGAACCTGTGCTGTATCTGTGGGAGCGGGCAAGCCCGCGAAGAGGCCGGAACTGCTGGCATCATGCCTCGGGAGTAAATGGCCAAGTGTCAGCCACCAGAAACACCCGCTCGGCCTCCTGCCACGCCCCATCAGCCTCTTGCTCCAACCTCACCAGCAACTGCGCAGGAGCCTGCCGCTGCAGCACATGCAGCCACGCCGCAAACTGCTCCATCGGCCAGCAGTCGTTCGCCTCGACCCGCGCCGGCGCCAGCCAGGCATGCCGTTGCAGCGGTTGCCATCGCTCACCCTCGCCCATGATCCAGTCCCGCCGCCGTACCCAGCGCCCGCGCAAGTGCTGCGGGTTGGCGCCCTGCGGTGGCTGCGCATGCCCAGGCCACGGGTAGAACAGATAACCACCCAGCCACACATGCGCCTGCACCTGCTCCACACCCAGTTGCGCCAGCACCTCGCGGCTGTGCGCCCCCGCCGACATGGGCAACTGGTGCCGCGTCAGGTGCGCCAGTTTGCTACCCAGGCGGTCATGGCAGCCTGGCCCCAGCCAGGCTCGCGGGTCGTGCCCGGCGTGCTCCGGGCCCAGGTACAGCTTGATCGCCAACTCCAGGTGGTGCACGCCGTCGCGGTCGCGCAGCACCACGTCCAGCTCGCCCAAGGTGCGCCCGCCGTCGCGAATCGCCAGATTGGCCGCCAGCAGTTCGATGCCCGGCGCCTGGCCCAGGGCGAATTGCCACAGGCGTTCGTAGTAATGCCCCAACCGCCGACTGCCCAGTTGCGCCAGCCAGTCGCGCAATGGCCGGTCATCGTCATCCAGCGCCTGCAGCCAGTTTGCGAGGTGCTGCGGCTGGTCGGCCCACAGGCTGCCCGCCAGCGGGTGGCGCTGGGGGCAGGGCGGGGCGCTGAGCAACGGGGGCGACAGCAGGGCCCAGGCCAGGTCGCGCACGGTGGGACAGCGTAGCTGCCGGGGCAGGTGATGGAGCAGGGCGAATGGCATCATCCTGCGAGCATAGCCGGTTTGCCGCTACCCGGTGGTTTCGCCCATAATCGCGGCATAGTCACCCGCCGCAGAGCCTCGCAGGAGCCCCATGGAGCAATTTCGCAATATCGGTATCATCGGCCGCCTTGGCAGCTCCCAGGTGCTCGACACCATTCGCCGACTGAAAAAATTCCTCCTCGAGCGCCACCTGCACGTGATCCTCGAGGACACCATCGCCGAGGTGCTGCCCGGCCATGGCCTGCAAACCTCCACCCGCAAGCTGCTGGGCGAGGTCTGTGACCTGGTCATCGTGGTCGGCGGCGACGGTAGCTTGCTGGGCGCCGCCCGCGCCCTGGCCCGGCACAACATTCCGGTGCTGGGCATCAACCGTGGCAACCTGGGCTTCCTTACCGACATCCGCCCCGACGAGCTGGAAGAGAAGGTTGCCGAAGTACTCGACGGCCACTATCTGGTGGAAAACCGCTTCCTGCTGCAGGCCGAGGTGCGCCGCCATAACGAAGCCATTGGCCAGGGTGATGCGTTGAACGACGTGGTGCTGCACCCGGGCAAGTCCACGCGCATGATCGAGTTCGAGATCTACATCGATGGCCAGTTCGTCTGCAGCCAGAAGGCCGACGGCCTGATCGTCGCCACCCCCACCGGCTCCACCGCCTACGCGCTGTCGGCCGGGGGGCCGATCATGCACCCCAAGCTCGACGCTATCGTCATCGTGCCGATGTACCCGCACACCCTGTCGGGCCGGCCAATCGTGGTCGACGGCAACAGCGAGCTGAAAATCGTGGTGTCCAAGGACCTGCAGATCTACCCGCAAGTGTCCTGTGACGGCCAGAACCACTTCACCTGCGCCCCCGGCGACACCATCACGGTGAGCAAGAAACCGCAGAAGCTACGCCTGATCCACCCACTGGACCACAATTACTACGAGGTCTGCCGCACCAAGCTCGGCTGGGGCAGCCGTCTGGGAAGCAGGGACGACTGATGCTCGATCCGGCGCGTAGTTTCGACATCATCGGTGACGTGCACGGTTGTGCGCTGACCCTTGAACGCCTGCTCGACGCCCTCGGTTACAAGCGTGTGGCCGGTGTCTGGCGCCACCCGCGGCGCCAGGCGCTGTTCCTTGGCGACATCGTCGACCGCGGGCCACGCATTCGCGAGGCATTGCACATCGTCCACGACATGGTCGAGGCCGGCCAGGCGTTCTGCATCATGGGCAACCACGAGTACAACGCCCTGGGCTGGGTCACTCCGGCACTGCCCGGCAGCGGCAAGGCCTTTGTACGTGAACACACGCCGCGTCACGCCCGGCTGATCGACGAAACCCTGACCCAGTTCGCCCACCACCCCGCGGACTGGCACGACTTCGTCAACTGGTTCTACGAACTGCCATTGTTCGTCGACGCCGGGCGCTTCCGCCTGGTGCATGCCTGCTGGGACCCGCGGCTGATCGAGCCGCTGCGCCAGCTGTACCCCGACGGGCGCATCGACGAGCACTTCATCCAGGCCTCGGCGGTGACCGGCAGTTTTGCCGCCACCGTGTGCAACCGCCTGCTGCGCGGCACCGACATGCGCCTGCCGGACGGCCTGACCCTGACTGGCGGCGACGGCCTGACCCGCGCCTTTTTCCGCACCAAGTTCTGGGAAGAAGACCCGCAAACCTATGGCGACATCGTGTTCCAGCCCGATGCCCTGCCCGCGGAAGTGGCCAGCACCCCGCTCAGCCATAGCCAGAAAAACGCCTTGCTGCGCTATGCCGAAGACGAGCCGATGCTGTTCGTCGGCCATTACTGGCGCAGCGGCCGCCCGGCGCCGATCCGCGCCAACCTGGCCTGCCTCGACTACAGCGCCGTGCTCTACGGCAAGCTGGCTGCCTACCGGCTGGATGATGAAACCCGCATCGACCCGCACAAGTTCGTCTGGGTCGACGTCGACCGCCCGCAGGCCAACCAATGAACGTTATCGAAGTGATGCGCCTGCCGCTGTCGGTCGATCTCAGTGGCTTCGTCCAGCTGCTGCAGCGCCTGCAGGTGCCGCACCGGGTCAGCGAGGAGGGTGATGCCCAGGTGCTCTGGGCCCCCGATACCCTGGCCGAAGACGTCCGCGAACTCTACCAGCGCTACCCCGACGGCAACGCCGACCTTGAGCTCGCTGCGGCCCCTGTGGGAGCGGGCGCGCCCGCGAATGCCCCCACACAACCCTCCCTGGCAGAACAGGCCAAAGCCTGCAAAGTCACCACTGTCACGCTGCTGCTGTGCTTCATCGTCGCCGGCCTCACCGGCCTGGGCGACAACTTCACCACCATCAGCTGGTTCACCTTCCTCGACTTCCGCGTCCAGGGCGACTACCTGTACTTCAGCCCGCTGGCGCAAAGCCTGGACGAAGGCCAGTGGTGGCGCCTGGTATCGCCCATGCTGCTGCACTTCGGCGTGCTGCACCTGGCCATGAACAGCCTGTGGTTCTGGGAGCTGGGCAAACGCATCGAACTGCGCCAGGGCCCGTGGGCGCTGCTGGGCCTGACCCTGCTGTTCAGCCTGGTGTCCAACCTGGCCCAGCACTACAGCAGCGGGCCGAGCCTGTTCGGTGGCCTGTCCGGTGTGCTGTACGGACTGCTCGGGCATATCTGGCTGTTCCAGTGGCTTGCGCCAAACCGTTACTTCAACCTGCCCAAGGGCGTGCTGGTGATGATGCTGATCTGGCTGGTGGTGTGCCTGAGCGGCGTGATCGACACCCTGGGCCTTGGCCAGATCGCCAACGCCGCCCACGTCGGCGGGCTGCTCATCGGATGCCTGACCGGGCTCTTGGGTGGGGCGCTGGCGCGGCGTAAACTGTCGGCTTGAATCAGGAGACACTATGTCCACTTTCGCGCAAATGATCGAAAACATCACCCCGGAAATCTACCAGAGCCTGAAGCTGGCCGTGGAAATCGGCAAATGGTCGGACGGCCGCAAGCTCACCGCCGAACAGAAAGAGCTGTCGCTGCAGGCAGTGATCGCCTGGGAAATGAAAAACCTGCCCGAAGACCAGCGCACCGGTTACATGGGGCCGCAGGAGTGCGCGTCGAAGTCTGCACCGATCGCCAACATTCTGTTCAAGTCGGACTCGGTACATTGATCGAACTCGCTCGTGGCTCGTTGAGCAAGATGGCGGTCAGCCTGCAGGCACCGGTGGTGCAGTACAGCTTCCGCCTGGATGACACGCAAGTGCCGGTCAACCCGCTGATCGGCCAGCGCCTGCGCCTGGAATACCTCGGCGCCATCCACTGCAGCCATTGTGGCAAGCGCACCAAGACCAGCTTCAGCCAGGGTTATTGCTACCCGTGCATGACCAGGCTGGCCCAGTGCGACGTCTGCATCATGGCCCCGGAAAAGTGCCACTACGACGCCGGCACCTGCCGCGAACCGTCGTGGGGTGAACAGTTCTGCATGACCGACCATGTGGTCTACCTGGCCAACTCGTCGGGGATCAAGGTCGGTATTACCCGCGCCACCCAGCTGCCCACCCGTTGGCTCGACCAGGGCGCCAGCCAGGCCCTGCCGATCCTGCGTGTGGCCACCCGCCAGCAATCCGGCCTGGTCGAGGACTTGCTGCGCAGCCAGGTGCCGGACCGCACCAACTGGCGCACCCTGCTCAAGGGCGACGCCGAGGAGCTCGACCTGGTTGCCATTCGTGAACAGGTCTTCGATGCCTGCGCCGCTGGCCTGGGCGAACTGCAAGGCCGCTTTGGCCTGCAAGCGATCCAGCCGCTGCGCGACGCCGAAGTGGTCCAGATGAAATATCCGGTCGAGGCCTACCCGAAAAAGATCGTCAGCTTCAACCTCGACAAGGACCCGGTAGTGGAAGGCACGCTGCTGGGCATCAAGGGCCAGTACCTGATCTTCGACACCGGTGTGATCAATATTCGCAAGTACACGGCCTACCAGCTGGCCGTGCTCCAGTAAAAGGACCTCTACATGCGTACCGAACAACCGCAAGTGATCTACCTCAAGGATTACCAGGCGCCCGAGTACCTGATCGACGAGACGCACCTGACCTTCGAGCTGTTCGAGGACCACACCCTGGTTCACGCGCAACTGGTCATGCGCCGCAACCCGGCACGCGGTGCCGGCCTGCCGCCACTGGAACTCGATGGCCAGCAGCTGGAGCTGCTGCGCGCCGCGCTGGATGACCAGGAATTGCAGCCGGGTGACTACCAGCTCGACGCCGACAGCCTGACCGTGCAGCCCAAGGCCGAGCGCTTCACCCTCGATACCAGCGTGAAGATCCACCCCGAGAGCAACACCGCACTGGAAGGCCTGTACAAGTCGGGCAAGATGTTCTGCACCCAGTGCGAGGCCGAAGGTTTCCGCAAGATCACCTACTACCTCGACCGCCCGGACGTGATGAGCACCTTCACCACCACGGTCATCGCCGAGCAGCATCGCTACCCGGTATTGCTGAGCAACGGCAACCCGATCGGCAGCGGGCCTGCTGAAGACGGTCGCCACTGGGCAACCTGGGAAGACCCGTTCATGAAGCCGGCCTACCTGTTCGCGCTGGTGGCCGGCGACCTGTGGTGCGTCGAAGACAGCTTCACCCGCCAGTCGGGCCGCGACGTTACCCTGCGCATCTACGTCGAACCCGAGAACATCGACAAGTGCGACCACGCCATGGTCAGCCTGAAGAAGTCCATGCGCTGGGACGAAGAGGTCTATGGCCGCGAGTACGACCTGGACATCTTCATGATCGTCGCGGTCAACGACTTCAACATGGGCGCCATGGAAAACAAGGGCCTGAACATCTTCAACTCCAGCTGCGTGCTGGCCCGTGCCGAAACGGCTACCGATGCCGCCCACCAGCGCGTCGAAGGCGTGGTCGCCCACGAATACTTCCACAACTGGTCGGGCAACCGGGTCACCTGCCGTGACTGGTTCCAGCTGTCGCTGAAGGAAGGCTTCACGGTGTTCCGCGACGCCGAGTTCAGCGCCGACATGAACTCGCGCACGGTCAAGCGCATCGAGGATGTGGCCTACCTGCGTACCCACCAGTTTGCCGAAGACGCAGGCCCGATGGCCCACCCGGTACGCCCGGACAGCTTCATCGAGATCTCCAACTTCTACACCCTGACCGTGTACGAGAAGGGCGCCGAAGTGGTGCGCATGGTGCGTACCTTGCTGGGTGCCGATGGCTTCCGCAAGGGCAGTGACCTGTACTTCGAGCGCCACGATGGCCAGGCGGTGACCACCGACGATTTCATCAAGGCCATGGAAGACGCCAACGGCGTCGACTTCACCCAGTTCAAGCGCTGGTACAACCAGGCCGGCACCCCGCGCCTGGACGTCAGCGAGGCCTATGATGCGGCCGCGCAGACCTACAGCCTGACATTCCGCCAGAGCTGCCCGCAGACCCCGGACAAGGCCGAAAAACTGCCGTTCGTGATCCCGGTGGAACTGGGCCTGCTGGACGCCGCAGGCAACGACCTGCCGCTGCAACTGGCCGCTGAAGCTGCGGCGCAGGGCACCAGCCGCGTGCTGTCGGTGACCGAAGCCGAGCAGACCTTCACCTTCCAGGGCATCCAGGCCAAGCCGCTGCCGTCGCTGCTGCGTGGTTTCAGCGCACCGGTCAAGCTGAGCTTCCCCTACGACCGCGATCAGCTGATGTTCCTGATGCAGCATGACAGCGATGGTTTCAACCGTTGGGAGGCGGGGCAGCAGTTGTCGGTGCAGGTGCTGCAGGAGCTGATCGGCCAGCATCAGCGCGGCGAAGCACTGAAGCTGGACCAGCGTCTGATCACCGCACTTGGCACTGTACTCGGCAACGAGTCGCTGGACCCGGCCATGGTTGCCGAAATGCTCTCGCTGCCAGGAGAGGCGTACCTTACCGAAATCAGCCAGGTGGCCGATGTGGACGCTATCCATGCTGCCCGCGAATTCGCCCGCCGGCAGATCGCCGAGCAGCTGTTCGACGCCCTGTGGGCGCGCTACCAGGCCAACCGCGAAGTGTCGCGGAACACCGCCTATGTGGCGTCTGCCGAGCACTTTGCCCGCCGCAGCCTGCAGAATATCGCGCTGTCGTACCTGATGCAGAGCGGCCAGCCGCAGGTGCTAGAGGCGACCCTGGAGCAGTTCGAGCAGTGCGACAACATGACCGAGCGTTTGACCGCACTGGCGGTACTGGTCAACTCGCCGTTCGAGGCTGAACGGGCCAAGGCCCTGGAGGCCTTTGCCGAGCACTTCAAGGACAACCCGCTGGTCATGGACCAGTGGTTCAGCGTGCAGGCGGCGAGCACGCTGCCGGGCGGGCTGGCGCGGGTCAAGGCGCTGATGCAGCACCCGGCGTTCACCCTGAAGAACCCGAACAAGGTCCGTGCGCTGATTGGCGCCTTTGCCGGGCAGAACCTGGTCAACTTCCATGCGGCGGATGGCTCGGGGTATCGCTTCCTGGCGGACCTGGTGATCGAGCTGAATGCGCTGAACCCGCAGATCGCCTCGCGGCAGCTGGCACCGCTGACTCGCTGGCGCAAGTATGACGCTGCGCGTCAGGCCCTGATGAAGGGCGAGCTGGAGCGGATTCTGGCTTCTGGCGAGCTGTCCAGTGATGTGTATGAGGTTGTGAGCAAGAGCCTGGCTTGAGTTTTCTGTAGCCTGAGCTGGCCTCTTCGCGGGTAAACCCGCTCCCACAGGTACTGCACTGCTTTCATGGGCGGTGGAGGACCTGTGGGAGCGGGTTTACCCGCGAAGCTTTTTGGGCCGACAACAAAACATAACACCCCGCTCGTTGTGTTCCCGCAAACATCCCCGCTACGATCCTCTCAAGCTATTGTAGGCCTCTAGATCAGGCTTTTCGCAGTATCTGCAATGCATTGACCCGCTAAATAAAAACACAAAGGGGACAGTCATGAGGGAACAGAACAGGCGCTTTGCCTGGCCATTGGCAGCCGGCGCGGTACTGGCGCTGGGGCTTGGCATATGGGCCGACAGCGTGCAAGCCGCTGCCGCCGACGAATACTCCACCGAATCGGCCAAGGCCAGCCAGAGCCTGCTGATCGACGCCACCCACGCCGGCAAGCGCCTGGTAGTGGTGGGCGATCGCGGTCATATCCTGTTCTCGGACGACCAGGGCAGCACCTGGACCCAGGCGCGGGTGCCCACCCGGCAACTGCTCACCGCGGTTTTCTTCCTCGACGACAAGCGCGGCTGGGCCGTGGGCCATGATGCGCAGATCCTCACCAGCAGCGACGGCGGTGCCACCTGGAGCAAGCAGTTCGAAGACCTTGCCCGTGAAGCGCCGTTGCTCGACATCGCCTTCCTCGACGCCCGGCACGGCTTTGCCGTGGGTGCCTACGGCGCCTTGCTGGAAACCACCGATGGCGGCCAGCACTGGCAGGACGTGGCCGAGCGCCTGGATAACCCCGACCAGCTGCACCTGAACGGTATCGCCCAGGTGCGTGACGCGGGCCTGTTCATCGTCGGCGAGCAAGGCGGCATGTTCCGCTCCGCCGACAACGGCCAGAGCTGGACCAAGGTCCAGGGCCCCTACGAGGGTTCGCTGTTCGGCGTGATCGGTACTGCCCGGCCGCACACCCTGCTGGCCTACGGCCTGCGCGGCAACCTGTTCCGTTCGACCGATTTCGGCGACAGCTGGCAGCCGATCGAACTCAAGGCCGCACGTGGCACCCTCGAATTCGGCCTGGCAGGCGCTACGCTTGTCGAGGGCGGTAGCCTGGTGCTGGTCGGCAATGGCGGCAGCGTGCTGCGCAGTACCGATGATGGCCAGACCTTCACTGTCTACAACCGCGCCGACCGCATCGCCCTGGCCGGCGTCAGCGGCCGGGCCGATGGCGGCCTGCTGCTGGTAGGGCAGGGTGGCGTACACCTGGCTGACCCGCAGGGTGCTGACCAGGAGGTGCGTCCATGACCAGCAGGGAGAGCATCACCATGCACCCGCATCACCAGGACAAGGCCACGCTGCTCGAACGCCTGATCTTCAACAACCGCCCCGTGGTCATCGCCCTGTGCGTGCTGGTCAGCATCTTCCTGTTCTGGCAGGCCACGCAGATTCGCCCGTCCACCAGCTTCGAGAAGATGATCCCGCTGCAGCACCCGTTCATCGAGCAGATGATGGAGCACCGCAACGACCTGGCCAACCTCGGCAACACCGTGCGCATCTCGGTGGAGGCGGTCAATGGCGACATCTTCGACAAGGACTACATGGAAACCCTGCGGCAGGTCCATGACGAAGTGTTCTACATCCCTGGCGTCGACCGTGCCGGGCTGAAGTCATTGTGGAGCCCCAGCGTGCGCTGGAGCGAGGTCACCGAAGAAGGCTTCTCTGGTGGCGAGGTGATCCCCAACACCTACAATGGCTCGCAGGACAGCCTCGACACACTCCGCGACAACGTGCTCAAGTCAGGCCAGGTAGGGCGCCTGGTGGGCAACAACTTCAAGTCCAGCATCGTCGATGTGCCACTGCTGGAGAGCTACCCCGACCCGCAGGACCCGGGCAAGCAGGTAAAGCTGGACTACCAGCAGTTTTCGCACCAGCTGGAGGAGAAGATCCGCGACAAGTTCCAGGCGCAGAACCCCAACGTGAAGGTGCACATCGTCGGCTTCGCCAAGAAAGTCGGTGACCTGATCGACGGCCTGGTGATGGTGGCGATGTTCTTCGGCGTCGCCCTGGCCATCACCTGGGTGTTGTTGTACTGGTTCACCTGGTGCCTCCGCAGCACCATCGCCGTGCTCATCACCACCCTGGTGGCTGTGGTCTGGCAGCTGGGCCTGATGCATGCGGTGGGCTTTGGCCTGGACCCGTACTCGATGCTGGTGCCGTTCCTGATCTTCGCCATCGGCATTTCCCACGGGGTGCAGAAGATCAACGGTATCGCCCTGCAGTCGAGTGACGCCGACAACGCCCTGACCGCCGCCCGGCGCACGTTCCGCCAGCTGTTCCTGCCGGGGATGATCGCCATCCTCGCCGACGCCGTGGGCTTCATCACCCTGCTGATCATCGATATCGGGGTGATCCGTGAACTGGCCATCGGTGCTTCCATCGGTGTGGCGGTGATCGTGTTCACCAACCTTATCCTGCTGCCGGTAGCCATCTCCTACGTAGGCATCAGCAAGAAGGCTGTCGAGCGCAGCAAGCAGGACGCTACCCGCGAGCACCCGTTCTGGCGCCTGCTGTCGAACTTTGCCAGTGCCAGGGTGGCGCCGGTGTCGGTGGTGCTGGCGCTGGTCGCCTTCGCCGGTGGCCTGTGGTACAGCCAGAACCTGAAGATCGGCGACCTCGACCAGGGCGCGCCGGAGCTGCGCCCCGACTCGCGCTACAACCAGGACAACAACTTCATCATCAGCAACTACTCGACCAGTTCCGACGTGCTGGTGATCATGGTCAAGACCCCGCCGGAAAGCTGCTCGATCCACTCGACCATGGCGCCGATCGACGAGCTGATGTGGACCATGCAGAACACCCCTGGCGTGCAGTCGGCCATTTCCCTCGTGACCGTGTCCAAGCAGGTGATCAAGGGCATGAACGAGGGCAGCCTGAAATGGGAAACCCTGTCGCGCAACCCGGACATCCTCAACAACTCGATCGCCCGCGCCGATGGCCTGTACAACGGCGACTGCTCGCTGGCGCCGGTGCTGGTGTTCCTCAACGACCACAAGGCCGAAACCCTTGAACGGGTCACTGCCGTGGCCAAGGCGTTTGCCGACAGCCACAACAAGGAAGGCCTGCAGTTCCTGCTGGCGGCGGGCAACGCCGGGATCGAGGCAGCGACCAACGAGGTAATCAAGTCGGCCGAGCTGACCATCCTGATCCTGGTGTATATCTGCGTGGCGGTGATGTGCCTGATAACCTTCCGCTCGTTCGCCGCCACCCTGTGCATCGTCCTGCCGCTGGTGCTGACCTCGGTGCTGGGCAACGCGCTGATGGCCTACATGGGCATCGGGGTCAAGGTGGCGACCTTGCCGGTGGTGGCGCTGGGCGTCGGTATTGGTGTGGACTACGGCATCTACATCTACAGCCGGCTGGAAAGCTTCCTGCGTGCCGGGTTGCCGTTGCAGGAGGCGTATTACGAGACCCTGCGCTCGACCGGCAAGGCTGTGCTGTTCACCGGGTTGTGTCTGGCCATCGGCGTGTGCACCTGGATCTTCTCGGCGATCAAGTTCCAGGCCGACATGGGGCTGATGCTGACCTTCATGCTGTTGTGGAACATGTTCGGGGCGCTGTGGTTGTTGCCGGCGTTGGCACGGTTCCTGATCAAGCCGGAAAAGATGGTGGGCAAGGAGGGTGGGTCGATTTTCGCCCATTGAATTGCAGGGGGCCGCTTTGCGGCCCATCGCGACACAAGGCCGCTCCTACAGGGAACGCGTATTCGCAGATTGACGCGATCCCTGTAGGAGCGGCCTTGTGTCGCGATGGGCTGCAAAGCAGCCCCAGGGTTATAATACCGCCACATCCCTCACAGGTACCCCCATGTCCCCCCTCGCCACCGCCCTGCAGTCCTGCGACATGCTCCTGATCGACGGCCTGCACGCCTTCGACTTCACCTCCGACGAATCCGGCCTCACCATCGAATGCATGGACGGTCGCCAGCTCCGGCGCTGGTCCTTCACCCCCGAGCAGATCACAGCTGCCATCGCCGTGGGTGACGAGTGGCAACTCGACGATGCCAACGGCGCGCATCGGCTAGTCTGTATGAGTGCCTTTCGCGCCCCGGATGATGACCAAGATGAACCGGACCTGGACGAGCCTGCTGACCGCTAGCCTGATGAGCCTGACACTCCACGCCCACGCCGCCACCTTGCTGGTGGGCAGTTACACCGATGGCGCCAGCCAAGGCATCTACCGCTATCAGTTCGACGAAAAGACCGGCCATATCGACCCTGAGCCGCAGCAGGTGGTGAAGAGTGTCAGCCCTTCGTGGCTGGTGTTGTCGGCCGATCAACGCCAGCTGTTCGCGGTCAACGAAGCCCCGAACGGCCATGTCAGCAGTTTCGGCGTCAGTGCAAAGGGCGAGATCAAGCTCCTCAACCAGGTATCCAGCCAAGGTGACGAGCCGACCCATGCCAGCCTCAGCCGCGACCAGCGTTATCTGTTCGTGGCCAACTACGCGGTCAAGCCCGAGCCCGGCGGCAGCCTGGTGGTGGTGCCGGTTGCCCGCGACGGCAAGCTCAAGCCGGTGGTGCAGCAGGCCCGGCACAAGGCGAGCGGGGTCAACCCCGAGCGCCAGGCCAGCGCCCACGTGCATTCGCTGGTGCTGTCACCGGACGGTCGGCACCTGTATGCCAGCGACCTGGGGGCTGACAAGGTATTCATCTACCGTTACGACGGTGCCAGCGCCGACCACCCGCTGACGCCGGCGATCCCCGCGTCGGTGGATTTGCCGCCGGGCAGCGGGCCGCGTCACCTGCTGTTCGACGCCAAGGGCCGACACGCCTACCTGACCCTGGAGATGAGCGCCGAAGTGGTGATGTTCGATGTGCAGGAGGGCAACCTGGTCGAACGCCAGCGCCTGCCCCTGACCGAGAGCAAGGAAGCTGCGGCGAAAGCGGCAGGTGGCTTGCACCTGTCGGCGGACGGGCGCTTCCTGTATGTGAGCAACCGCGGCACGGCCAACGAGATCGTTGCTTTCAGCGTGGGCAAGCAGGACGGTCAGCTGACATTCCTGCAGCGCCGTTCGGTGGAGGGGGATCACCCCCGCGAGTTCGCCCTCGATCCAGGTGACAACTTCCTGCTGGTGGCCAACCAGAAGAGCAACCAGATCGTGGTGATACGTCGCGATCCGCGTAGCGGCAAGCTGCTGGAGACGGTGCAGACGCTGAAGCAGGAGGCACCGTCGGACCTGAAGTTCATCGAGTGATATCGATCGGCGTGATAATCGATACTGCCGCAATGAATTTTTGCCTGCGGCTTCGGCGGCGTAAGTTTGACCCAAGGCCCAAACGGGCCAACGTCAAACCACCGCCGTCGAGGTCAGCCCAGATGAACTTCAATCTCTTCCCGGTCATTGCCGCATCCGCCATTTCCGCTTCGGTCGTGTTGCCGACCCATGCCCATGCCGACAGCAGCGGCAAGGCGTCCGCTACGCATAGTTATACCGAGCAATACCTGCGCCAGAGTGCCAATTTCCATGCGGCCCTGAGTGGCAAGCACCACCACTGACGCAAGCCTGACACGGACCCTGTGGGAGCGGGCGTGCCCGCGAACACCGGCAAAGCCGGTGCCATGCACCGCGCTGTCTGCTTCGCGGGCACGCCCGCTCCCACAGGGGCCGTGTAGTGCTTATAGTTGTTTACTTGGTCATCACTGCCTTGAACAGGTCCGAAGCCAACCAGCCCTCCAGCCAGCTCCGCACCTGCGGATAAGCCGCCTCGGCGAACCACTGCGGTTCGACCCCGGCAAACTGGCGCATCAGGGGCAGCAACGCGGCATCGGCAATGCTTGGGTGGTCGACCAGCAGGTAGGGCCGGCCCGCCAGCAGGGCTTCAAGCTCCGCCAGCCAGGCCTCGGCCTGCTGGCGGTAATGCTCGCGGGTATGCTCGGGGTAGCGCTCGGCATACTTGTACAGGTTGACCTGCGCCTTGAACGTGCTGTCGTTGCGCGCAATCAGTGCTTGCGCCTGCTGCGCCGCCACAGGGTCGGCCTGCAGCCGCCAGTCCTGCGGGTCGTTTTGTGCCAGCGCCCAACGCATGATGTCCAGGCTTTCTTCGAGTACCCCGGCACCGGTATCCAGTACCGGCACGGTGCCCTTGGGTGACAAGGCCAGCAGTTCTGCCGGCTTGTTCTTCATCGCTACCTCGCGAATCTCCACCTCGCACCCCGCATAGCGCAGGGCCAGGCGCGCGCGCATGGCCCAGGGGCAGCGGCGGAACGAGTAGAGGATCACCCGCACACCTCCACGTCACTCAGGCCATTGCCTTGGCGGCGTACCTGGATCTGCACCGGGATGCGTTCGTGCATTTCCTGCACGTGGGAAATCACCGCCACCTTGCGGCCCTGAGCCTGCAAGCCGTCGAGGGCATCCATGGCCAGTTGCAGCGACTCGGGGTCGAGGCTGCCGAAGCCTTCGTCGATGAACAGTGATTCGATGCGCAGCGTGCTGGAGGCCATCGAGGCCAGGCCCAGGGCCAGGGCCAGCGACACCAGGAAGGTTTCCCCGCCGGACAGCGAGTGTACCGAACGCAGTTCGTCACCCATCTCGGTGTCCAGCACCAGCAGGCCGAGGGCGCTGCCACCGCGCTTGAGGCGGTAACGGCGGGCCAGCTGGCGCAGTTGGGTGTTGGCGTGGTGCAACAGCAGGTCAAGGTTGTAGCCCTGGGCGATCTTGCGGAACACATCGCCCGAGGCCGAACCGATCAGGGCGTTCAGGCGAGCCCAGCGTTGCCACTGCTGGTGGGCCTGTTCGATTTCCGCCGCCAGCGCCTGGTGCGCCTGTTGGCGACGCTGGTCATCGGCCTGCTGTGCACGCAGTTCGGCGCATTGCTGCTCATGGCCGGCCAGGCGCTCGCGCAGTTCGGTCAGGGCCTGTTCCAAGGCATCGGCCGAGGTGTCCACGGTCATTTGCGCGGCATGTTGTTGCAGGCGTTGTTCACGTTCCTGCAACAGCACACGGCCTTGTTCGATGGCTTTTTCGGCGCCTTGCAGGCGTTGGCGCAGTTCATTGACCTGCGCGTCATCCATATCCAGCAGGCGATCCAGGCCGGCGTCGTCCAGTTCCGGGTGTTCACCGCGCCACTGGGCGATCTGGCCCTTCAGCTGCTGGCACTCGCCGTCCAGCGCTTGTTGCTGCTGGGTGTTGGCCTTGAGTTCGCTGGCCAGTTGCACGCCTTGGGTACGCAGGTCCTGCAGGCGCTGGGCAGTTTCGGCGTCGAGGGCGCGGGCCTGCTCCAGCGCGGCGTCCATGTGCTGTTGCCAGGCTTCGGCGCTGGCGTGCTCGCCAAGCAGTTCGCCGAGCGCAGCCTGGGCCTGTTGGCGCTGCTCGTCGAGGGTGGCCAGTTTCTGCTGCAGTTGCTGTTGGGTCTGCAAGCGCGCCTGCTGCTGGTCGCGCAGCTTGTCCAGCTGGGCCTGGCGGGCTTGCTGTTCCTGCTGTTCGTCCTTGCGCTGCTCCAGTTGCTGCAGGCGTTGGGCGATCTGCTGGTCCAGGGCGAGGAAGGCATTGGCCGGGTCGTCGTTCAAGGCCTTGAGGGCCTCTTGGGGCAACACGCTGGCCAAGTCGTCAAGGCCTTGCTGCAACTGCTGCTGGTCGTTGGCCAGGGCCTGATGTTGTTGCTCCAGATGGCGCTGGGCCTGCTGTTGCGCCTGCTCGGCGGCCTGCAGTTGCTGGTTGAGACGGGCTGCATCTTTTTGCAAGGCGAGCAGGGCGCGCTGGCGTTTCTCGTCCTGGCTGATTTCTTCGTCCAGGCGTCGCAGCTGGCTGTCGAGCCAGGCACTGCGGGCCCTGTCGTCCTGCGGGGCGAGGGCAGGCCACAGGCTGTGCGCTTGCACCTGGGCCACCAGTGGTTGCAACTGCTCGCCGAGTTGCTGCTGTTGCTGTTGGTAGTCCTTGAGTTGGGCGTTGACCACACCCAGCTGGGTGCGCAGTTCCACCAGCTTGCCGTTCAGGGTTTCGACCTGCTTGTGCGCGGCGTCTTCCTCGGCCTGGTCATGGCGACCCAGGCTTTGCAGCAGTGCTTCAGGCTGGTGGAACGGGTGCTCGGCGCTGCCGCACACCGGGCAAGGTTCGCCGTCGCGCAATTGGCCACGCAACTCTTCGACGCTGGTATTGCGTGCCAGGCGCTGGCGTTCCAGCAACTGGCGGGTGAGGTTGAGTGCCTGTTCGGCGTTTTCCAGCTCGGCCTTGGCGGCGGTGCCTTCGGCAATCAGTTGCTGGCGTTGCTGCATGGCTTGCTGCTGCCGCTCGCGCACGGCCTCCAGCTGCTGGCGCAGTTCCAGCTCTCGGCCATGCAGGCGTGCCAGTTCTTCCACCGCGCGCTGCTGCTTGCGGTTGTCCTGCAGCATGCCACCGAGCAGGTCGATCTGTTCTGCCAGGGCCTGGGGTTCGGCCTTGGCTTCGCGGAACAGCAGCTCGAATGCATCGCGCTCGGCCTGCAAGTGCGCATTGGCCTGGCTGGCCTGGGCCTGCAGGCCGGGCAGTTCCTCACGGCCCTTGGCCAGGCGGCCACCAATCAGCATCACTTGCTTCAGTTGCGGCAGGTAGGCTTGCCAGGCATTGGCCAGGCCCGCAAGGTGCTGGCTGTCGGCAAGCGCGACGTCGATTTGCGCCAGTTGCTGCAGGCTGCGCTGCTGGTGCTCTTCCAGCTGCTGCAGGTGCTGCTGGCCTTCGGCGACCTGCTGCTCGGCCTGCTCGCTGGCGCTGCGCTGTGTTGCCAGCTCCTGCTCCAGGCGGGCCAGGTTGTCCTGGGCGGCAAAGGCCTGGCGCAGGCGAGGGGCGTTCTCGCTGTGTTGCGCCTGGCTATCGGCAAGCGCCTGGCGCGCAGCGTCCAGCGCCTGTTGGAGCTCGCCGGTGCGCACATGCAGTTCGGCTTGCTGCTGCTGTTGCTCGGCGATCTTCGCTGCCACCGGTGTCAGTTGCGCGGCCAGTGTCTGCTGGCGGTGGAACTGGTGGCGCTGCGGGGCCAGGCGCTCCAGGCGCGCGAGGTCCAGGCGCTGGTCAGCCAGTTGTTGCCAGTCCTGTTCGGCAGCCCGCAGCGCGGTGCCGGCTTCGGCGTGCTGGGCTTGCAGTTGGCGCTGCTCGTTCAGCCAGTTGCGTTGCTGTTCCAGCTGGCGCTCACTGGCCTGGTCGGCCTTGAACTGCTGTTGCGCCTGCTCCAGGCGCTGGTCGAGCTCGGCACGGGCTTCGGCGGCCATTGGCAGCAGGTGGCTGGCACGCTCCTTCAGGGCATTGTGGGCCTCGCCGGCTTCGCGAGCCTTGCTGAAGGCGCGCTGGCCCAGGCGGGTGTAGATGGCGGTATTGGTGAGCTTTTCCAGCAGCTCGCTGCGTTCTTTGTCGTCGGCCTTGAGGAAGGCGCCAAATTCGCTCTGGGCCAGCATCACCGCGCGGGTGAACTGTTCGAAGTTAAGGCCCAGGCGGGCTTCGACCAGTTGTCTGTATTCGTTCTTGCCGCTGCCCAGTACCTGCTCGCTGTCCAGGTCGTAGAAGCTCTGGCGGCTGTGCTGCAGCTTGCCGTTGGCTTTGTCACGGGCGCGGTTGGCCTCCCAGCGGGCGCGGTAGCGGCGGCCATCGATGCCGACGAAATCGACTTCGGCAAAGCCGCTGCCGGTGCCGCGGCGCAGCAGGTTGCGCGGGTCGGAGGTGGGGATTTCACCGTCGGCGTCTGGCACCTTGGCTTCGCGGCCAATGTCGTTCAGCCGTGGCACGTTGCCGAACAACGCCAGGCACAGGGCGTCGAGCAGGGTACTTTTGCCCGCCCCGGTAGGTCCGGTGATGGCGAACAGACCGGCGCTGGCCAGCGGTTCGGCGGTGAAATCGATATCGACCGGGCCGGCCAGGGATGCCAGGTTCTTCAGACGGATGGCGAGAATCTTCATGGCTGCTCCTCTTCCTGCTGCACGTCCTGCAACAGCAGGGCGAAGTCGGCCAGCGCCTGCTCGTCGGCGGGGTTGCCATAGGCCTGCTCCCAGGCGCGGCTGAACAGGTCCTGCGGGGTCATCTGGGCCAGTTCGACAAAGGCCAGGTCATCGTCTTCGGCGTTGTTGCGGCCGGCGTATTCGGCGCTGATGCGGATCAAGCGCACGGCCTTGCCTTCCAAGGCTGTTTCGATCTGCTGGCGCAGGTCGGGTTGCGGCTCGTCCAGTATCACCCGCACTTCCAGCCAGGGCTGGCGGTTGGGGTCTTCGAGCAGGTCGACTACCGGCAGGTCGGCCAGTTGCTGCAGCAGTTCGCCCAGCGGCGCCGGGCCAACCCGTTGCAGGGCCACGGCGCGCGGTATCGGGCGTGGTTCGACGCTGACCAGGTCGGTGCCATCCAGCTCCACTTCCAGCACCTGGTGCGGGTAGTTGATTTCGGCGAACGACAGCGGGATCGGCGAGCCGCTGTAGCGGATGCGCTCTTCGCGGTTGACCTTCTGCGGCTTGTGCAGGTGGCCGAGGGCGACGTAGCTGATGGCCTTGTCGAACAGCTTGGCCGGCAGCGCTTCGGCGTTGCCGATGATCAGGCTGCGCTCGGAGTCTTCCGATACTGCGCCACCGGCCATGTGCGCGTGGCTGATGGCGATCAGTGCCTGGTCCTTCTTGCGTTTTTTCTGCGCGGCGGCGATCAGTTGCTGGTGCACCTGGGTGATGCCTTGCAGGTAGTCGTCGCCCAGTTGCGGGCCGGTCACTTCGGCCGGGCGCAGGAAGGGCAGGGCCAGGCACCAGGCGGCGACCTTGCCGCGGCCATTGGTCAGCGGAATCAGCAGGCGCTCGGCGTCGAGCTGGCCCTCGTCCAGCCAGTGCACACGGCCCAGGGCATGGGTACGCAGGCGGCGCATCAGCGCGGCGGGCAACTCGATACGCGAGCCGGAGTCGTGGTTGCCGGCGATCATCACGATGTCCAGCTTGGGCTGTTGCTCGTGGGCCTGGACGATGAAGTCGTAGAGGCGTTCCTGGGCTTTGACCGGCGGGTTGACCGTGTCGAAGATATCGCCAGCGATCAGCAGCGCATCGGGCTGGCGCAGGCGCAGCTGGCCGAGCAGCCAGTCGAGGAAGCAGGCGTGTTCGAAATCGCGTTCCTGGCCGTGCAGGCTTTGGCCCAGGTGCCAGTCGGAGGTATGAAACAGACGCATGGATGACCTGTTGGTGTCGAGTCGAGCAAGCGGGGAAAGGGCGGTATGGTAACCCAAGCATGGGGCCGCTGTGCGGCCCAATCGCCGGCAAGCCAGCTCCCACAGGTTCTGCACTGTCCTTGAGCTTTGTGCAGTGCCTGTGGGAGCTGGCTTGCCGGCGATGAGGCCGGTCGACTTTATCTCAATGCCAGGTGATATCGCCGGTCTGCCGGGGTGGCTGGCACCGGCTGCGCCGGTGTTCGCGGGTGAACCCGCTCCCACAGGTATCTCACCGCCCTTGAAAGCAGTGGTGTCCCTGTAGGAGCGGGTTTACCCGCGAAAAGGCCCGCACAGGCAGCCGATTACTTGGGATAGAGCGGCGGCAGGCTGCCGTTCTCGCCGGTCGGCAGCAACACCTGCTCAGCCGGCGGAATCGTACCGATCGCCCGCCACAAATCCTCACCCTGCCAATACTGCCCGCTCTCGCTGTACAACGCCCCGTTCAGGCCATCCAGCGCATCCGACAACGGCACGAACCGCGCCGCCATCTCGGCCAGGGTCTCCGGTTGCTGGCGGGCCCAGGCGTCCAGCGCCTGGCGGGTGGCCTGCGGGTCGTTGGCCTGGCACGCGCGCTTGAGATCATCCAGCAAGGTACGCGGGCTCGGCCCGGCCTGCGCGGCGCGCAGCACCGCTGGCTGCGAGCGGGCGCGCCACCACAGGGCAAAGCCCAGCAGGGTGGTGAGGGCGAACACCAGGGTGGCCAGCTGCCAGGGCCACAGCAAGCTGCTGGCACTGCTGTTGTCGCCGACCGGGGTATCGGCGCTCAGCGCCGGGTTGTCCTGCACGTTCAGCGTGCGCGCCGGCAGGCTGCTGTGCTCCAGGTGGTCTTCGCGGGTATTCCACCAGGCCACTTCCAGCACCGGCAGGGCCAGCATGCCGCTGTGGGTCGGCACCAGGGCTTCGCGCTCTTCACGGTTGGCGATCATGCCGCGGTCGCTGATTTCGTTGCGCAGCAACGGCTGGTCGGGGTAGCGGCGCAGGCCGGTGATTTCGGTTGCTGGCAGCGGTGGCAGCTGGGTGCTGGACAAGCCTTCGGCACGCAAGGTGATGTTACGGGTCAGCGAGTCGCCAATCTGCACTTGCTGGTTGCCAGGGTCGGGGTTCCAGTGCTCTTCCAGGGTCAGGCTGCGGGCAGGTAGCCACGGCACACCAGCCGGCCAGGCCGCCGGAATCGGCCGTACGGCCAGGCGCAATGGCAGTGAGCTGACCTGCACCTGGCGGCCGGTCCGGGCCGTGCCGTTGGCTTGCGGGGCTTCGTCCGGGCTGGCGGCGGCGGTGGCGGTGAAGGTCAGCGGCGGGATGTCGAGGGTGCCGCTTTGCTGGGGATACACGGCATAGCGGGTTTCGATCACGCCATGGCGGACGCCGTTGATTTCCTTTTCATAGGTGCGCGATTCACCCAGCGGTTCGACTTTGGCGTTCTCCAGTTGCAGCGGGCTGAGGCTGCTGTCGTCATACAGCGCCACCGAGTGGTAGATGCGCAGGGTAAGCACGGCCTGGGCCTGGACGTAGACCTCGTTGCTGTCGAGCGTGGCTTCGATGAACACCTGCGAGGCGCTGTCCTGGCGGCTGGCGTCGGCCTGCAGCACTTGCAGTTCGATGGCCTGACTGTGCGACTGGCCCAGTTGCAGCTCGGGGATGCGCAGGCTGCCGCTGCGCCGCGGCAGCAGGGTAATGATCCAGCGGGTGCTGGCGCGGGTTTCGCCGTCGAGGCTGTGCAGGCTGTTGAGCTGGCGCGTGCCGCGCACTTCGAAGTCACCCTCCAGCGCGCGCAGGTCGGGCTTGCCGAACTGGGTGACATCCTGGCTTTCCAGGGTCAGCTCCAGGCTTTCGCCGGCTTCCAGGCGGGTACGGTCAACGCTGGCCTGCAGCAGTGGTTCGGCCTGGGCCAGCACGGCCCACAGCAGGCTGAGGAGAAAGACGCCGAAGCGACTCATCGTGGGGTTTCCTGATGCAATTGCTGTTCATACCAGAATTTGCGCCGCAGCAGCTCCGCCGGGTTGTCGGGGATCTCCCGCAGCCATTGTTCCAGGGCCTGGCGCTGTTCGGCATCGAGGCTGGTCGATACCGGGCGCTGCGGCGGCTGGATGACGCTGTCATCCGCGCCGGCCTGGTTGCCGGGTGCTGCCTGGCTGTTGCTGCTGCCTTCGCCGGGCTGTTCGGCGTTGGCGTGTTCGTCGTCGCCGGCCGTGCCTTGGGCCGGGCTGCTGGCCGAGCTGCTGTTGCCTTCGGTTTCGCTGCCGGGCGTGCCTTGGGCATCGCTGCTGGCCGGTTGTTCCTCGGCCTTGGCCTCGCGCTGTTGCAGCAGTTGCTGCACCAGCGCCTGGTTGTCCAGCGCCGCCTGCAGGTCGGGCTGGCGCTCCAGGGCTTGTTCGTAGGCGTCCAGCGCGGCTTCCAGTTCACCGCTGCGGGCCAGGGCATTGCCTCGATTGTAGTGGGCGGCGGCCGTGTCGCCTTGGGAAAAGGCTTCGGCGGCACCAGAATAATCGCCCGCCTGGTACAGGGCCATGCCGCGCCATTGCGGGTCCTGGAACTGGCGCGCGGCACTGGCCGGGCGGTTTTGCTCCAGCAGGCGCTGACCTTGCTGGTCGGGGCGCAGCCACAGGTCGTTGAATTCGAAGGCCTGGCTGGGCTGGGGCAGGGCCAGCAGCAGCGGCAGGCAGAACAGCCAGCCACGCCGGCCGGCACAGGCGGCCAGTAGCAACAGCGGCAGCAGCAGCCAGTAACCTTGGTCGGCCCAGCTGTCCAGTTGCAGGGTCTGGCCGCCACTGCGCCCGGCGCGCGGGTTGTCGAACAGGCCCAGGCCGCGCAGGTCGAGGTCGTCGATACGGGCATGCCGGTAGCGCCCGCCGGTGCCGCTGATAAAGCTCTTGAGGCTGGCGCTGTCCAGACGCGGCAACAGGATGCCGCCCTGGTCGTCCTTGAGGTATTCGCCGTTGGCCTGGCGCACCGGTGCGCCTTCGCGGCTGCCGATGCCCAGCATCAACAGGCTCGGGCCCTGGCGGCCGAGGGCCTGGGTGATGCCTTGGCGCTCCGGGGCGCTGAGCGACGAGCCGATCAGCAGCAGGCGGCCCTGGCCCAGGCCGCTCTGGGCCAGCAGGGCCAGGCCCTTTTGCACGGCCAGGTCGGCACGCTGGCCAGGTTTGGGCATGATCGACGGGTCGATCGCCTCGAGCAGGTTGCGGGTGGTGGCCAGGTCATCGGACAGCGGCACCAGGGTATGCGCGGAGCCGGCATAGACCACCAGCGCGGTCTGGCTGTCACGGCGGTGCTCCAGCAGGTCGAGGATTTTGCGCCGCGCCTGTTCCAGGCGGTTGGGCGGGCTGTCCTCGGCGAGCATCTGCGGGGTCAGTTCGAGCAGGATCACCAGCGGGTCGGCCGGGCGCTGGCGGTTTTCTTCCACGCGCTGCCAACTGGGCCCGAGCAGGGCCAGGATCACCAGCATCCAGGCCAGGCCCAGCGCCACCCACGGCAGTTTACTGGTGCTGCCGCTGCCACCGCCTAGCAGTACGCCATGGAACGCTGGCGGCAGAATCATCTGCCAGCGCCCGGCGCGCTTGCGCCGGTGCCACAGTTTGTACAGCAGCCAGCCAAGCAGGGGCACGGCCAGCAGCCATAGCGGGCGCAACCATTCGGGCCACAGTTCGATCATCGCCGCCTCCTCAGGCGCAAGCGCTTCAGGCGCTGGCGCCACTCCGGGTGCGGTTGCAGGAAGCGCGGCTTGCGCAGCAGGCGCTGCAACAGGTTGTCGGGCCATTGCACGGCCACCACCAGCAGCACGCTCAGCAGCAGGGCCAGGGCCAGGGGCCAGGCATACAAGGCTTTGGCCGTACGCGCCTGGGTCGGTTGCTGGGCTACGGGTTCGAGCTGGTCGAGGGTGTCGCCGATGGCGTCCAGTTCGGCGCCGTCATGGGCGCGGAAGTAGGTGCCATGGGTGATCTCGGCAATTTCCTTGAGCGAGGCTTCGTCCAGGTCCAGGCTCGGGTTCAGGCCGAGCAGGCCAGGGGTGCCGCTGGCTTCGGGGTTGGCGCCGATGCCGATGGTGTAGATACGCACGCCTTCCTGGGCGGCCAGGCGGGCGGCGGTCAGCGGGTGGATCTGCCCGCCATTGTTGGCGCCGTCGGTGATCAGCACCAGCACCCGGCTTTGTGCCGGGCGTTGGCGCAGGCGCTTGACCGCCAGGCCAATGGCGTCGCCGATGGCAGTGTTCTTGCCGGCGATGCCGATCTGCGCCTCGTCGAGGAAGGTACGCACGGTACGCCGGTCGAAGGTGAGCGGGGCCTGCAGGTAGGCCTGGCTGCCGAACAGGATAAGGCCCACGCGGTCGCCCTCGCGGTCTTGCAGGAAGTCGCCGAGCAACGCTTTGACCAGGTCAAGGCGGCTGATCTCTTCGTTCTGCCACTGCATGTCGGGGAAGTCCATCGACCCGGACACATCCACCGCCACCAGCAGGTCGCGGCCGCTGGCGGCCACTGGCACCGGCTCGCCCAGCCATTGAGGGCGGGCGGCGGCGCACAACAGCAGCAGCCAGATGACGACAAAGGGCGCCTGCTGGCGCCAGGTCGGCAGGTTGAGCCTTGCGCGGCGGCCGGCCAGGCCCTCCAGTTCGTCGAGGAAGCCCACCTTGAGCACCGGTTCGCCGCTGTCGGCGGCCGGCAGTACCAGGCGCGCCAGCCACGGCAGCGGAAACAGGGCGAATACCCACGGCCAGGCCAGTTCAAACATGCTTGCGGATCCAGGTTTCGACGGCCTGGCTGAGCCCGGCGATGGCCTTGTCATCGAGCTTGCACTCGGGTTTGTAGGCGCCTTCGACCAGCACCATCCAGCGGGTCAGGCCGGCGGCCGGGCAGCGGTTGTCGAGAAACGCCAGCCACTGGCGGCCGTTGAGGGTATGGCTGTTGGCGCCTGGGTAGTGGCTGCGGCACAGGCGCTTGAGCAGGGCGTTGATCTGTTGCAGCCAGGCCCCGGCCGGGGCACCGTCGTAGGGGCGCGGCAGGCGGGCCAGCTCGGCCAGCGCCTCTACGCGTACCGGGTCCAGGGGTTGTTCGGCACGCACGATGCGGCGTTTGCCCGGGCGCCAGCGGCGCACCCGCCACAGGCCCCAGGCCAGCAGCGGCAGCACGGCCAGCAGCAGCCACCAGCCGGGTGCCGGTGGCCACAGGCCGATCGGCGCGGGGGCAATCAGCGGCTGCAGTTGATCAAGCGGGTTCATTGGCCGCTGCTCTTCATGACGCGCTCCGTGGCCGCTGGGCGTTCAGGTATTCGCGCAGCTGCTCGATCATTTCGCTTTGGGTGCTCAGGGGCATCAGCAGCACGCGCAGCTTTTGCGCCATCAGCTCCCAGCGCTCGATGCGCGCTTCGGCCTGCTGGCGGTAGGCCTGGCGCAGGTTGGCGTCCAGGGTGTCGAGCTCCAGCTGCGCGCTGCGTTGGGCGAAGCGCAGCAGGCCGGCGGCGGGCAGGGCGTGGTCGAGTGGGTCGGACACTGGCATCAGCAGCAAATCGCAATGGCGCGAGAGCATGGCCAGGTGCTGCTCGACCTGGGCGCTGAGCGAACGTTCATCGCAGATCACGATTGCCAGGCTGCCAGGGCGCAGCACTTCGCGGGCGCGGCGCAGGGCCAGGCCGAGGCTGTCGGCGCCGGGGTTGGCCTCGGTGTGCAGCGCCTGGTTGACCTTGGCCAGGCGGTTGAGCAGTTGCAGCAGGCTCTGCTTGCTGCGCCGGGGCTTGATCTCATGGTGTTCGTTGTCGCCGAACACCAACCCGCCGATGCGGTCGTTGTGGCCCAGTGCGGCCCAGCCGAACAGCGCCGCAGCCTGGGCCGCCAGT
This sequence comes from Pseudomonas sp. B19(2017), assembly GCF_002113165.1. Classification (NCBI taxonomy): domain Bacteria; kingdom Pseudomonadati; phylum Pseudomonadota; class Gammaproteobacteria; order Pseudomonadales; family Pseudomonadaceae; genus Pseudomonas; species Pseudomonas sp. B19(2017). The sequence continues at coordinate 85,416 of NZ_NEJR01000008.1, read as the reverse complement.
ACCGACTTGAACATCAGCCCCGAGCCGAAGAACAGCCGCTGGCTCTGCTCGACGAGGATGAAGATGGGCCGTTCGCGCTCTTCGTGGAACAGCTTGGTGTGCGGCTCCTGGGTACGCGCGGTGACCCGCCAGTCGATGTTGCGCACATCGTCGCCGGCCTGGTACACGCGCACCTGGTCGAAATCCACGCCGCGCCCGCGCAGCTTGGAGTGGTGCAGGCCCACCAGCGGGCTGCGCTGGCCAGGCCGGGAAAACAGCTGGATTTCGCGCACGCGGTGGCGCATGTCGATCAGCTCGGCAAGGCCGATGCGGATGCCGGGTTCGGACAGCGACGCAGTGGGCATGGGCTCAGGCAACGGCGACGACGTCGAGGATGCGCTGGACCACGCGGTCCTGGTCGATCCCCGCCGCCTCGGCCTCGAACGAGAGGATGATGCGGTGGCGCAGTACGTCGAACAGCACCGCCTGGATGTCTTCGGGGCTGACGAAATCGCGCCCCGCCAGCCAGGCGTGGGCGCGCGCGCAACGGTCCAGCGAAATGGAACCACGCGGGCTGGCACCATAGGCAATCCAGTCGGCCAGTTCCGCGTCGAACTTGGCCGGGGTGCGGGTGGCCATCACCAGTTGCACCAGGTATTCCTCCACCGCGTCGGCCATGTACAGGCCGAGGATTTCCTTGCGGGCAGCAAAGATGGCCTGCTGGCTGACCCGGCGCTCGGGCTTGGTCTCGCCGCCCAGCGCTTCGCCACGGGCCTGCAACAGGATGCGCCGCTCTACCGCCGCGTCGGGGAAACCGATTTTCACGTGCATCAGGAAGCGGTCGAGCTGGGCTTCGGGCAGCGGGTAGGTGCCTTCCTGCTCGATCGGGTTCTGCGTGGCCATGACCAGGAACAGCGGCGACAGGTCGTAGGTGCTGCGCCCCACGCTGACCTGGCGTTCGGCCATGGCTTCGAGCAGCGCCGACTGCACCTTGGCCGGGGCGCGGTTGATTTCGTCGGCCAGCACCAGGTTGTGGAAGATCGGCCCCTGCTGGAACACGAAGCTGCCGGTTTCCGGGCGGTAGATTTCGGTGCCCGTGATGTCGGCCGGGAGCAGGTCGGGGGTGAACTGGATGCGATGGAACTGCGCCTCGATGCCCTCGGCGAGCTCTTTGATGGCTTTTGTCTTGGCCAGGCCCGGCGCCCCTTCGACCAGCATGTGGCCGTCGGCCAGGAGCACGATCAACAGCCGCTCGACCAGTTTCTCCTGGCCTAGGATCTGGGAAGAAAGAAAGGTGCGCAGCGCGATCAGCGCTTCACGGTGTTCCATCGGTGACGGTTTCCTGGTGTGGGGCCGCAGGCGGCTGGAGGCAACTGCCCTGGCAAGGGGTGATACTTTAATCCATCCGGGGGGGTGGCGACCAATGGCGGCAGGGAAATTTATCCTTGCCGGGGGCCATGCAGCTGCGGAAATGTCCTGCATATGGCTGGCCATTGGCTGATGGTCTGCAGCAGCGTGCTGGCGCCTGCTTGTGCTTTTTGTACAAGCAGGAGACATGAGGATGGACCTGAACAGCTGTAGCACTGCACGCACCTCGCCGGTCACCCTGCGTTTTGGCGTGTTCTTCGATGGCACCGGTAACAACCTGAACAATGTGATGCCGGTGGATGCGCCGGGGAGCAAGGGGGCCAGTTATGCCAACGCCTTGAGCAACGTCGCCCTGTTGCATGCGCTGTACCCGACGCAGGGGGCCAATGCTGACGGAACCATGGCTTTTCTGAAGCGCTATGTCGAGGGCGTAGGCACCCTGGCCGGGGAGGCGGACCATGCCTATGCCTCGGCCACCGGGTGTGGGCGCAGGGGGGCCGAGGCGCGGGTCGACGAGGCCTTGGCGGGGATTGCCGGGCAACTGCGGGAGTGGGGCCAGGCGCACCCACAGGCAAGGCTCGAGCGGGTCGAGTTCGACCTGTTCGGTTTCAGCAGGGGCGCGGCGGCGGTGCGGCATCTGGCCAACCTCCTGCACGATGGCGGCGGCGAGCGCTTGGCTGTGCACTGCGGCATTGGCATCAACTTCATCGGCCTGTTCGACACGGTGGCGGCGATCATTGCGCCGCTGCAAGGCGATTTTGACCCCGCCGACGACCGCCATGGTGGCTTGCGCCTGGGACTGGGCGTGGGCATTGCCCGGCAAGTGGTGCAACTGGTGGCGGGCGACGAGCAGCGGCACAATTTCCCGCTGGTTGGCAGTGGCCATGACATCGTGTTGCCGGGCGTGCACTCGAACATCGGTGGTGGTTACCCAGCTATCACGCAGGAGCAGGTGCTACTGTGCAAACCGCAGTCTCAGCGGGTGCCGGTGGGTATGCGCGCCGAGCATACACGTGTGCATGCCTCGGTCAGTGCGTTGCTGGCGTCGTCGTTTGGTGAAATGGGCGCGCCCAGGCCGCGGGTGCTGGCCTGGGAGGTACCGATTGCCGGTGGCCTGCCTGGCGAGGCGCAAAAACAGGTCTATGCGGCGGTATACCGCGAACGGGAAGTGGCCGGTCAGCTGTCCCGGGTGTACCTGAGCATCATGCGGGAGCTGGCGGTGCGCGCTGGTGTGCCGTTTGCGCAACTGGGCGGGCAGGCCGAGCATCGGCTGCCGGATGAACTACTGGGCATCAGCCGCAAGTTGCATGCGTTTGCCCTGGGTGAATGCGAACAGCCCGGGATGACCGAGGATGAGCAGCGATTGTTGCGGGACAGGTACGTGCATGCATCCGCGAACTGGAATGCGTTGAAAGGGTTGCACAGCAGTGTGCTGGATGTGCTGTTCGTCAATCGGCCGGGTGCAGGTGGGCGGGTGGTGCATGCGAGCCCGGCGTCTTGATTGCTCGAATTCTCCCTGTGGGAGCGGGCGCGCCCGCTCCCACAGGGATTTGCGCCGGGCCCAGGGTTCATGCAGGGCATCGGCGTTTCCTGGCCGAATACGCTTCCTGTGCCAAGGTCAGCAGCACCGTCAGCAGCATGAACACGATCGATGCCATGAAGATGCCATGAGGCAGGCGTTGGTCGAGCATCCAGCCAAACGCCACTGGCCCGAGGGCACCGCCGATGCTGAAGCCGGTCGAGACCAACCCGAACGCTTTGCCCTCGGCGCCGCTCGGTGCCGCCGCCTTCACCAGCATGTCCCTCGATGGGGCGATGATCCCGGTCAGCAAGCCAATGGCACCGAGAACCACCACCAACCCCCAGCCACGAAGTAGCCCCAGGGCCACCAGCGCCGTCAGTGCCGCGGCCAGGGCAAAGGCCAATGCCGCCACCAGGCCATGACGTCGGGTCCGGTCAGCCAGTGCTCCGCCGCATAGCACACCCACGGCACTGCTGAGCAGAAACGCCGTGAGCGCCGTGTTGGCCCAGGCCAGAGTCAGGCCTTGGCCCTGGACGAGCGCGGCTACGGAGAATTTCTCGATGGCACTGGTGCTCAGGTTGAGCAACATGAACAGCACCGTCAGTACCCCGAGCATGGGGGTGAACAGTCGTACACGGGCTGTTGCGGGGCCAGCGCTGGCTGTGATTGCAGGCCTGGCGACCTGATAGACGCCACTGCCTGGCACCGATATCAACAGCAAGGCGGCCAGCCCCACTGCCGCGCCTGCCGCCAGGGCTGCCTGCGTGCCGCATACGGCGGCGATGCCGAGAAACACCGCTGGCGTTACCGCCGAGCCGAGGAAGCCGGCAAAAGTATGGATCGAGAACGACCGCCCCAGGCGGCCTTGTTCGATGCCGTTGGCCAGCAGCGCATAGTCGGCCGGGTGGTACACGCCATTGGCCAGGCCGGCCAGGGCCATCGCCACCAACAGCAGCGTGTAGCCGGGGCTGACAGCAACCAGCAGGAAGCTGAAGCTGCCTAGCAGCAAGCCTGCCTTGAGCACCTTGCGCGCACCGTAGTGGTCGACGGCATAGCCCAGCGGCGCCTGCACCAGGGCGGAAACGATGTTGAACACGGCCAGGGCCACGCCGAGTTCGACGAACCCTACCCCCAGCAAGCTGGGGAGTACGGGTAGCAGCGCCGGGATCAGCATGATGTGCACATGGCTGACGAAGTGCACGGCAGCAATCTGGGTGAGAAGCTTGGGGCCAGCTTTGGGCATGTCGATACCTGTTGCAGGGCGTGCGCACCTGGCGCACGGCAGGGCAAGGGAAACCCCGCTTACCGGGGAGAGTGGCTGAAACCGGGGAATCGGCCGTTCAGTACGGCATAGGCCAGCAAGCCTATGACCAGCCCCCAGAACGCCCCACCTATGCCAAACAGGCTGATGTTGGCCGCCGCCGCCAGGAAAGTGATCAGTGCTGCTTCGCGCGAACGGGCATCGACCATTGCGCTGGCCAGGCTGGTGCCGATGGTGCCCAGCAGTGCAAGGCCGGCCAACGTGGTGATGAAGGTGGCCGGCAGGGCCATGAACACACTGGCCAGGCTGACTCCGAACACCCCCACGAGGATGTAGCAGACACCGGCAGCGATACCCGCGACCCAGCGTTTGTCCGGGTCTTCGTGGGCTTCCTTGCCGGTGCAGATGGCGGCGGTGATGGCCGCGATGTTGAAGGCGTGGGAGCCGAACGGTGCCATCAGCAAAGACCCTAGGCCGGTGACCGCCACGATCGGGTTGGCGCTGGTCTTGAAACCGTCGTTGCGCAGCACCAGCATGCCGGGCATGTACTGGCCGGTGAGGGTGATCAGGAACAACGGCAGGGCCACACTCAGGGCGGCGTTTACGGAGAAGGTGGGCACGGTGAACACCGGCGAGGCGAATTCCAGCTTGAGTGTCGCCAGGTCCACCTGGCCCTGGAGTAGCAGGTAGCCCAGGCCCAGCAGCAGAATGCCTGGCACGGCATAGCGGGCGGTAAAACGTTTGAACGCCACATAGGCCGCAATCAGCAACCCGGCCAGCGCGGGGTCGACCGACAGGCCACCGAATGCACCGATACCGAACTGCAACAGGATACCTGCCAGCAACCCGGCGGCAATCCCGCCGGGAATGACCCGCACCAGACGCTCGAAACAACCGGTCAGCCCCAGTATCACGAAACCGGCGGCCGACAGCAGGTAGGCACCAATGGCCTCGCTGTAGGGCACGCTGGCCAACGCCGTGACCAGGAACGCCGCGGCCGGCGTGGACCAGGCGGTGATCACCGGTTCGCGGCTGTACCAGGACAGGGCCAGGCCACTGAGGCCGACGCCGATCGACACGGCCCAGACCCATGACGAGGTCAGTTCCGGGCTCAGCCCGGCCAGCCTGGCGGCCTGGAACACCAGGATGAAGGTGCCGCCGTAATTGACAATGACCGAAACGATTCCTGCCACCACGGGGTGAAGGATGTCGGTCAGCCGTAGCGGGGTTGAAGCGGTATGTGCAGGCGCGTCCATGGGGGGCTCCGGTGATCTGGCACAAGGGTTGGAAAGCCCGGTTTTTATAGCGCTAGAATGGACGGATTAGCCCAGCCACTTTTTCATATCTGGCCATACCAATGTTCAAACATGCACAGCTGGAATCAGTGAAAGCCTGGATCAGCGACCCGACGCGCCGATCGCTGCCCTTGCACGTACGGATCCAGCGGGCGATACGCCAGCTGATTCTCGAAGGGGCGTTGCCGGTAGGGAAGGCCCTGCCTGCCTCCCGCGCGTTGGCGACCTCGCTGACGGTGTCGCGCGACACGGTGGAGGCCGCTTATGGCCAGTTGCATGCCGAGGGCTTCATCGAGCGCCGGGTAGGCAGCGGCAGTTTCGTTTCACCGCGTGCGCAGCAACTGCCAGCGCGCGCCCGCAGCCGACGGGTACAAGCCCTGGGCGAGCCGCCAGCGCTCAGCCGCCGGGGGCAGGCGCTGTGCCAGGACGGCGGGGTGCGCAACTTCTTCTCACCGCGCCCGTTTGCGCCGGGTGTGGCAGAAACGCGCAACTTCCCCTTGCAGACCTGGGAAAAGCTGCAGCGGCAGGTATTCAAGGAACATGGCACCCAGGCGCTGCTGCACAGCAACGCGCAAGGCACCGAGCCACTGCGGCGGGCGATTGCCGATTACGTCAATCTCGAGCGTGGCGCACAGGCCACGGCCGATCGCGTGCTCATCCTCACCAGTTCGCAACAGGCGTTCAGCCTGTGTGCCCACGTGCTGGCCGATGCCGGCGACCAGGTGGTAATCGAAGACCCGGCGTACCACGGGGCCAGGAAGGCGCTAGCTGTTGCGGGCTTGCAGTGCATCCCCGTAGCCGTGGACCCGGATGGCATGCAGGTGGCGCAGATCCCGCGTTTGGCCGCCCATGCCAGGGCGGTTTTCCTGACCCCTTCGCACCAGTTCCCCACCGGCGTGACCTTGTCCCTGGACCGGCGCCTGGCGGTGATCGAGTGGGCACGTCAACAACGCGCCTGGATCATCGAGGACGACTACGACAGCGAGTTTCACTATGCCGGCAAGCCCACCGCCTGCGTGCAAGGCCTGGATGCCCACGACCGGACGGTCTACATCGGCACGTTCACCAAGTCGCTGTTCGCCGGCTTGCGCATTGCCTACATGGTCCTGCCGCCGCAACTGGTCGGGCCGATGACCGCAGCGAGGACGTTGCAGGACGGGCATACGGCATCGTTGGCACAACTGACCCTGGCCAGGTTCATCGAAGGTGGGCACTTCGGTGCCCATGTGCGTTTGATGCGGGCGATCTATGCCGAGCGCCGCGATGCCCTGGCGGCGCTGGTGCAGGCGCAGTTGTCCGACTTTGTTGTCGCGCGCGTGCCGGCGGGTGGCATGCAGATGCCCTGTGTATTCACCAGGCCGATGCCTGAAGAACAGGTGGTGAAGGCGGCGCAGGCAGCAGGCATCGACCTGTTGGGGCTCAGTGCCCTGTATGCGTCGTCGAGGGGGGAGGCGGGAGTGTTGATGGGGTTTGCGGCGCATACCCCGGGCGAGCTGGCGCTGGCCGTGGCGAAACTGGCGAAGGTATTGCACCAGGTCGAGGCCAGCCAAGGCGGCGCAAGGCTGTTGCGCTGAGGCCCGGCAGCAGGACGCCACCGGGCAGTTGTCGCGGTCAGTTGGCCAGTTCTACCAGCAGGCTTTTCAGATGGTCGCTGCCTTGCGCATCCAGCGGCTGCAGGGGCAGGCGTGCAGCGCCGACAGCGTGGCCGAGCATGTTCAAACCGGCCTTGATGGTGGTGGGCAGGCCACGGCGAGTGATGTACTCCAGCAGTTCGTACTGGCGGTAGAACAGCGCGCGGGCTTCGGCCAGGTTGCCTTGCTGCACTGCGTCCCACAGCGCCAGGTTCAGCGCCGGGATCAGGTTGGGCGCGGCGGTGCACCAGCCTGTGGCGCCAGCTACCAGGGCTTCCAGTGTGAGCGGATTGCAACCGTTGTAGAAGGCCACCTGGCCATCGGTGGCCTTGAACAGGCGGTGCATGCGCTGGATGTCGCCGGTGCTTTCCTTGACCATGGTCACATTGGGCACTTCGCCGAGAATGCGCAGGATCAGCTCCACCGACAGGTCGGTGCCGCTGGTGCCCGGGTTGTTGTAGAGCATGATCGGAATGTCGATGGCCGTACCCACCGCCTTGTAATGGGCAACCACTTCGGCTTCGGTGAGCTTCCAGTAGGAGATGGGCAGCACCATCACCGCCGTGGCACCGCATGCCTGTGCCAGGCGGGCGCGTTGCACGGTGCGCGCGGTGGTCAGGTCGGAGACGCTGACCACGCTGGGCACGCGGCCGGCAATGCGCGCCTGGCTGAAGCGCACCACGGTTTCCCATTCGCTGTCGGACAGGTAGGCGCCTTCGCCGGTGCTGCCCAGCGGTGCGATGGCGTGCACGCCGTCTTTTATCAGGCGGTCGATGGACAGGCCCAGGGCATCCAGGTCGAGCGCGCCGTCTGCCGTGAAGGGAGTGATGGTGTAGCCGATAACGCCGCGAATTACAGGTGTAGACATAACCAGGCACCTTTGCCGTTGTTGGGGAAAGAGTACAGCTTCAGTCAGCCCAGGCAGTCGCCATGGGCACGCAAGGCACGGCGCGCGTAATAGCTGAACGCGGCACCATGACGTTTGGGGGTGGAGATCCAGTCGTGGGCTTCCTTGCCCAGGGCATCCGGAATCGGGCGAATTTCACCGGCGCCCATGGCCAGCAGCTGCATCTTTGCCGCGCGCTCGAACAGCATGGCAAGGACGCAGGCTTCCTCGATCGAGCGGCCGGCGATCAGCAAGCCGTGGTGGGAAAGCAGGATCGCGCGCTTGTCGCCGATCGCCCTGGAGATGATTTCACCTTCTTCGTTGCCCACAGGTACGCCAGGCCATTCCTTGAGGAACGCGCAGTCGTCGAACAGTGGGCAAAGGTCCATGTGCGAGATTGCCAGTGGCACTTCCAGCATCGACAGGGCGGCGCTGTGCAGTGGGTGGGTGTGGATGATGCAATTGACGTCGGGGCGTGCGCGGTACAGCCAGCTATGGAAGCGGTTGGCCGGGTTGGCCATGCCGCGGCCTTGCAGCACGGTGAGGTCTTCGTCGACCACCAGCAGGTTGGAAGCGGCGATCTCGTCGAAGCCCAGGCCAAGTTGTTGCGTGTAGTAGGTGCCAGGCTGCTCGGCGCGGGCGGTGATCTGCCCGGCCAGGCCGGAATCGTGGCCGCCGTCGAACAGAATGCGGCAGGTGAGGGCGAGTTTTTGTCGAGGGGTGTAGGTGTTGTCGGCCAGCGCTGTCAGCATCTGCTGCTGGGCGAGTTTGACGAGCTGGTCCTTGGGGGTCTGCATGGTGGTCGTCATGGGCTGTACCTGCATGAAGGGCCTATACGGGCTGATTGGCGCGAAGCGCTATCAGGACACAAAATCGATATTAATGACACAAAGTGTCATTTGCAAGCGATGTGTCATCGTCACTGCCGTTCATGCGATGTGGTCCAGTGCAAACCGTTATGGCCCGCATACGTAACTGGTATTACTTGCTCGGACCGCACGCTGTTTAGCATCGACCGGGTCTTAACCGCGACGAGAACAACAACGTGAACCTCGCAACCCTAACCAGTCGAAGTGCAAGATACTGGCCCGAGCGCTTGGCGGTGATCGACCGCCACACCCGCCTCACTTTCGCCCAGCTTGAACAGCGGACCAATCAATTGGCCTCGGCCTTGTTGGCCCATGGCATTGCCGGCGGCGAACATGTCGCGATCCTGGCTCCCAACCGGGTCGAGCTGGTGGAGGCTGAGGTGGCTTTCTACAAGGCCGGCCTGGTCAAGGTCCCGGTCAATGCACGCCTGGCGCTGGATGAAGTGATCCAGGTACTGAACGACGCCTGCAGCGTCGCGCTGATCGCCGACCCGCAAGCTGCCGAGGCTTTGCTGGCGCGCAGGCAGGAGGTGCCTGCGCTACGCCTGATCGTTACCCTCGGCGAGCAGGGCGGCGACATCGGCTACGGCGCGTTGCTGGCCCAAGGCAGCAGCGAGCCGGTCAGTTGCGATCTGCCTGACGATGCATTGGCTGTATTGCACTACACCTCGGGCAGCTCCGGTGTGCTCAAGGCAGCAATGCTCAGCGTCGGCAACCGCAAGGCGCTGATCCGCAAGAGCATCGCCAGCCCCACCCGGCGTGCCGGCCCAGGCGACATCATGGCCCATGTCGGCCCCATCACCCATGCCAGCGGCATGCAGCTGATGCCGCTGCTGGCGGTGGGGGCCTGCAGTCTGTTGCTGGAACGCTACGATGACCAGTTGCTGCTCGAGACTATCCAGCGCGAGGGCGTGACCCGGTTGTTCCTGGTGCCGGCCATGATCAACCGTCTGGTCAATTTCCCCGGGGTCGAGCGCTATGACCTGAGCAGCCTGCGCCTGGTGATGTATGGCGCAGCGCCAATGGCGCCAGCGCTGGTCAAGCGGGCTATCGAAGTGTTCGGGCCGATTCTGGCCCAGGGCTACGGCGCTGGCGAAACCTGCTCGCTGGTGACGGTGCTGACCGAGCAGGACCACCTGTGCGAAGGCGGCGACTACCGCCGGCTGGCCTCGTGCGGACGATGCTACTTCGAGACCGACCTGCGTGTAGTGGACGACGATTTCCGCGATGTCCAGCCAGGCGAGGTGGGCGAGATCGTGGTCAAGGGACCGGACATCATGCAAGGCTACTGGCGCGCACCGCATCTCACCGCCGAGGTTATGCGTAATGGCTACTACCTCACCGGCGACCTGGCCACGGTGGACCAGCAGGGTTACGTGTTCATCGTCGACCGCAAGAAGGAAATGATCATTTCCGGTGGCTTCAACATCTACCCCAGCGAAGTCGAACAGGTGCTCTACAGCCTGCCGCAAGTGTTCGAGGCTGCCGTGGTGGGCGTGCCCGACGAGCAGTGGGGCGAAGCGGTGCGGGCAGTGATCGTGCTCAAGCCCGGCATGCAGTTACAGGAGCACGAGGTGATCGAGCATTGCGCCCAGGCTCTTGCCGGGTTCAAGAAACCGCGTGGGGTGGACTTCGTCAGCGAGCTGCCGAAGAACCCCAACGGCAAGGTGGTGCGCCGCCTGATTCGAGACGCCTACTGGCAAAACAGCGAACGCCGCATCTGACCTGAGGAATTGCCATGTATCAGCCAAGCGAAAAGGCCAAACAGATCATCGAGGCCATCGGCGGCTTCGTTCGCAACGAAATCCTGCCCCTGGAACAACGCGCCGGCCTCAGCTGGGCCGAACCGCACCCGCGTGAGGTGCTGCAACAGGTGTGGCAACGCTCGTGCGAGCAGGGCTTCTACAACATCATGCTGCCCGAAACCATTGGCGGTGCGGGTTTGAGCGTGTCCGACCTGTGTGCGGTGAAGGAGGCCACGGTGCTGACGGGCTCTATGCTGGCGCCGCACATTCTCGGCGAGCTTTCCGGGCCGCCGCGAGTCGGCCACCTGTTCAAGGTGGCCAGTCCGGCCCAGATCGAGGCTTTCTTGCAGCCGGTGTGCCGAGCCGAAAAGGCTGTGTGCTTCGCGTTGACCGAAAGTGAAGCCGGGTCCGATGCAACGGCGATCAGGACTACCGCCCGGCGCGACGGCGAGCATTACGTGCTGAGCGGGGCCAAGCGCTACATTTCCGGGGCGCCTTATGCCGATATCGCAATACTGCTCGCGGTCACCGGCCCCGGGCGTGGCGCCCAGGGGATCTCGGCGTTCTTTGTCGAGCTGGATGCGCCGGGCGTGCGGGTGGAAAGCGATTACTCGGTCATGTCCGGTGGCGGCGCCCATGGCGACATCCTTCTCGATGAGGTGCGAGTGCCGGTGGCCAACCGAATTGGCGAGGAGGGGCAGGGCTTCAAGCTGGCAATGGGGCGCATCACTCTCAATCGTCTGCTGCATTGCCCAACCATGCTGGGCCTGGCGGGCCTGGCGCTGAACCTGACGGTCGACTACGCCCGCACACGCAAGCAGTTTGGTCAGCCGATCGCGATGTTCCAGTCGATCAATCACATGATCGCCGACATGGCCACCGAACTGCACGCGGCACGCAGCATGGTATATGCCACTGCCGCGGTGAACGACGCCGGTGGCGATATCCGCACCCAGGCGCCGATGTGCAAGCTGTTCGTATCGGAAACGGCCTTCCGTATCGCCGACCGCGCGGTGCAGATTCATGGGGGGGCCGGGCTGTTGCGGGGCAACCCGGTGGAGTGGATCTTCCGTGCGACCCGTATGATGCGCATTCTTACCGGGACCAGCGAAATCCAGCGCAACACCATTGCCAAGGGCGTGCTCATGCCCGAGCAGTGAAACTGCACGCCCGGTCTCGAGTGGCCGGGCTCTCCCACAAGAACAATAAGAGAGATCGACATGACTCATACTGACTCCCGCGCGCGTGCAGGCACGGCCTGGATGATTGCGGTACTGCTGGCACTGCTTATGCTGGTGAACTTCCTGGACAAGGTGGTCATCGGCCTTGTAGCGGTACCCATGTCCAGGGAACTGGGTTTGTCCCCTGCCGAGTTCGGCCTGGTGGGCGGCGCGCTGCACTGGTTCTTCGCCATCTCTGCAGTGGTCGGTGGCTTCATGGCCAACCGCCGGCCGACCCGCACTCTGCTGTTGGGCATGGGTGCGTTCTGGGCGCTGATCCAGTTGCCCATGCTGTTCGTCACCTCCCTGTGGGCGATTGTCGCTTGCCGGGTGCTGTTGGGCATCGGCGAAGGGCCGGCGTCACCGGTGGCAACCCATGCCTTGTACAAGTGGTTCCCCAACGACCGGCGCAACTTGCCGGTGGCGTTGTTGCATACCGGTAGTGCACTTGGGCTGCTGGTGGCAGGCGCAATGATTCCATGGATAAGCGTGCACTATGGCTGGCGCATGAACTTCATCGTGCTGGCCTTGATCGGTGCGGCGTGGTGCGTGCTGTGGTGGGTATTGGGGCGCGAGGGTACTCTTGACCGCGGCCGCCCCGGTCAGCCCAGGGAAGAACAGGCGCACATCGCCTACCGCCGTCTGCTCGGCGACCGCACCGTGCTGGGCAATTACCTGTGCCACTTCGCCGCCAATTGGTCGCTGGCCCTGACCTTGACGTGGGTGCCAAGTTATCTGGAGACCGGGTTGGGCATCGACCCGATCATGACCGGTCGGGTGTTCGTGCTTTTCGTGGTGGTGACCACGCCGCTGAGCCTGTTCATGGCCTGGCTGTCGCAGCGCATGATGCGCGCCGGGGTGGCGACACGCTGGTCGCGCGGAGCCTTCGTGTCCCTGTGCCTGATTGCCAGCGGGTTGCTGTCGGCGGCATTGTTCCTGCCGGGCCTGGGGAATGTCGAGCGAATCATGAGCCTGACTTTCAGTGGCGGGCTGGCGCTGGTCATGTACTCGGTGGGGCCAGCCATGCTGGCGGAGTTCACGCCCAGCGGGCAGCGTGGCGGTATCCTTGCTATCGGCAATGGTATCGCTTCGCTGGCCGGGCTGGCGGCACCCATCGTCACGGGGTTTCTGGTGCAGGGCGCCGGAGCCGATCACCCGGCGGGGTATGGCCAGGGCTTCCTGGTATGCGGGGCGGTGCTGGTCATTGCCGGGTTGACAGGGTTGGTATGGATGGACCCTCAGAAAACCCGCCAACGGCTGCTGCAGGTGGGCACGGCTGCGCTGGCCCGGGCCTGACCTGCGCTGCGTTCAGAGGCTCTGCTACGGGAGGGGGGCACGCTCGATCAGGGTGCCTTTCCAGCGCTCGCTGCGCACCGCATCCACGAGCAGCCCGCGCACCAGGTCGCGCATGCAGGCGGCGGCGAACGACAATGGCTTGTGCTGCGAATGGGCCAGGGCAATGGTACGAGTGATGCGCGGTTCCACGATCAGCCGCGCGCTGGCCGGGGCGGCCAGGTCCAGCAATGGCGGCCAGTTGCTGATAGTCGCTGCCAGGCCGGCGCGCACCAGGCTGGCTATGCCGGGTGCAGACTGCTGTTCATAGCTTGAATCCAGGGCCACGCCGGTTTCCATGGCCGCCTGCTCGATGCGCCTGCGCAGGTGCAGGCTGCGCGGCGGCATTACCAGCCGGCTCGACGCGGCCTCGGCCAGGGTGATCGGTGAATCGTCCGGACCATGCGCAGGCAGGCCGACCCAGTACAGGTCTTCGGAGAACACGGGCTCGGCGACAACGTTCGCCAGCTCCTCGGCATTGGGCACCACACCGAAATCCACCTTGCCCAGCTCGATCGCCTGGCCGCCTTCGCGGCTAAGGCCGTCCCATACGGTGAGCTTGATACCAGGAAAGCGCGCCTGCGCCTGGGTGATGATGGCTGGCAACAGCAGCGCCGAAGCCGTGGCCGGAATCGAGATGGCCACGTGGCCCTTGGGGTTGCCGCGGCTGGACTTGAGTTCGTCCTTCACCGAATCAAGCTTCTGTATCACCGAGCGTGCCACTTCGTACAGCTGGCGCCCTGCATCGGTCAGCTCGATGCCGTCATGCTGGCGCGCCAGCAACTGTATTTCCAGTTCGCTTTCCAGCAGTCCTATCTGACGGCTCAATGCCGGCTGGGCAATGAACGCGTGCCGCGCGGCGTTGGAGAAACTGCCGGCTTCGACAATGGCAATCAGGTAACGCAGCTGTTTCAAAGTCATGGCAATTCTCAGGCTATGCCGAAGTGGTATGGCAACTATCGAGAGACGTTATTTGTTCAGCTCTAGTGGCCTACTTAGTATCGGGGAACACCGGACCGAGGATAACAGAAACGTTCACTTATTTATCCAGCCCCTTTTACACAAGCCTTGGCGCCGTGTTTCTGCGCTAACTCGCAACTCACTCTCGAATAAACACAATAAGAGGTTAAGAGTGATGGCATTTCGTGCTTCTGGTCTTTCGGGACCGTTGTCGCTGCTTGCGTCGTCTGTACTTTTTTCTGTACCTGCCCTGGCTGTTCAATTTAATCTGGGAGAGTTAGAAGGACAGTTTGATTCAGCGTTTTCATTGGGTACCAGCATTTCCACTGCCAACCCGGACCCGGCTTTGCACAATAGTGCAAACAGTGATGACGGCCGCCTGAACTTTGCCTCGGGCGATGTATTTTCGGCAGTGTTCAAAGGTACCCATGATCTGGAACTCAAACATGCCAACCTGGGTGTGTTCCTGCGTGGCACCTACTGGTACGACACGGCGCTGCGCGACCATGACCAGCGCTTCAAGCAGGTCGAGGACAACAACCGCAAGCGCTCGGCCAAGACCGCAGGTACCCAGTTGCTCGACGCCTTTGGCTACTACCTCTACGACATTGATGGCCAGCCAGGCTCGGCAAGGCTGGGCAAGCAGGTAGTGAACTGGGGCGAGAGCACCTTCATCCAGGGCGGGCTGAACGTCATCAATCCCTTCAACCTGGCGGCGCTGCGCCGCCCAGGCTCCGAGGTGAAGGACGCGCTGGTGCCGGTGAACCTGTTCTATCTCACGCAGAACCTGACCGAGGCGTTGTCGGTCGATGGCTTCTACCAGTTGGACTGGGACCAGACCCAGCTCGACAACTGTGGCACGTTCTTCTCCAATAACGACTTCCTGCCCGATGGTTGCGATGGCCTGGACGTGGGAGCCAGGTTGCTTGGCAACCCGGCTGCCGTGGCCGGCCTTGTACCCTTTGGCGTGAACCTGACCAGCGAAGGCGTGCGCATACCCCGGGGCAGTGACCAGGATGCCCGCGACGGCGGGCAGTGGGGTGTTTCGTTGCGCTGGTACGTGGCGGCGCTGGACACCGAGTTCGGTGCCTACGCAGCCAACTACCACAGCCGCACGCCTTATCTGGGGACGGTCAGCAGCCCTTATTTCGACAACAGCCGCTTCGCCCCCCAGTTGTGCGCCAACCTGGGCATCGGCCCGGCCGGCTGCGCCGGGTTCCTCGGCTCCGCAGCCGGTCAGTCGCTGGTCGGCGCATTGCGCCTGGGTACCTCCCAGTACCGTGTGCAGTACCCCGAGGACATCCGCATGTACGGGTTGTCGTTCGCCACTACCCTGCGCAGCGGTACGGCCCTGCAGGGTGAGCTGAGTTACCGGCCGAATATGCCCATGCAACTCAACGGTACCGACATCATCCAGTCGCTGCTCAACGTCGAGGGGCGTTCGCCTTTGCTGGGCGACGGGCTGCGGCCAGACAGTGCCAGCACCCTGTTCGACGGCTACCGGCGCAAGGAGGTGACCCAGCTTCAGGTGACCGCCGTACATGCCTTCAGCCAGGTACTGGGGGCC
Source organism: Pseudomonas sp. B19(2017) (assembly GCF_002113165.1). Taxonomy (NCBI): domain Bacteria; kingdom Pseudomonadati; phylum Pseudomonadota; class Gammaproteobacteria; order Pseudomonadales; family Pseudomonadaceae; genus Pseudomonas; species Pseudomonas sp. B19(2017). The sequence goes on along the minus strand of NZ_NEJR01000008.1, from coordinate 69,781 downwards.
AACCAGATGCTACTGGTGGGCGAAGCCGGGGCCACCTACGTCGGCGGGCTGGAGGGCGGCGGAGGCCCGCGTTACGGCCGCTCGGGTACCTTCAACAGTGGCGCGCTGGCAGACAACAGCGTATGCCGGGCGATTTCCAAGACGCCAGAGCACTGTAACGACCAAGGCTTCATGACCCCGTTCTCCTGGGGCTACCGGTTACGCGCGACTTTGACCTACCCCAACGTGATCGCCGGCTTCGACCTGCGGCCGAACCTGTCCTGGTCGCACGACGTGCACGGTACAGGCCCGGTGGAAGGCTCGGCTTTCAGCGAAGGCTCCAAGGCCGTGAGCGTCGGGCTGGATGCGACGCTTGCCAGTACCTACAGCCTGAGCCTTTCGTACACCGACTTTATCGATGGCGACTATGGCACCCGCGGTGACCGGGACTTTGTCTCGCTGAGCCTGGGCGTCACCTTCTGAGGGCATGATGATGAATATGCGAATGGTGATGATCGGCCTGTTCTGGGCCAGCGGCGCGCTGGCTGCGACAGGCCTGCCAGACAACCTGACCCCTGTGGGCGCCGAACGCGCGGCCAGCCCGGACGGCCGGATCCCGGCCTGGCAAGGCGGGTTGAGCGTCGCCCAGCAGCGTCTGGGTGATAACGGCACGCCGCTGGATCCGTACGCCGCCGAGCAGCCGCTTTACCGGATCACGGCGGCCAATTATCAGCGTTACCAGGGCCAGCTTTCCGATGGCCAGGTAGCCTTGCTCAAGCGCTTCCCGCACAGCTTCGAACTGCCGGTCTACCCCACCCATCGCAGTGTCGCGGTGCCTGCCGGCGTCGCCGCCTCGGTCGCCCGCAACGCAGCGCAGGCACAGCTGGATGACCAGGGCAACGGCCTTCGCAGGTTCAATGGAGTGATTGCGTTTCCCCGGCCGGACAACGGCCTGGAAGTGATCTGGAACCATCTGACCCGGCACCGCAATGCCAGCTACATTCAGATGTCCGACAGCGTCACACCATTCAAGAACGGCCGCTTCGTGCTGATGAGCGCGCGCCAGGATGTAGCCCGCCCGGAAGGCCTGGGCGGGCTGGGTGCAAGCAATGTGCTGTATTACTTCACCTACCGCATGACGGCACCATCACGGCTTGCCGGTGATGCCATGGTGGTTCACGAAACCCTTGACCAGGTAGCCGAGCCCCGCTTGTCCTGGGTCTACAGTGCCAGTCAGCGGCGTGTGCGGCGCGCGCCGAACATCGCCTACGACACCACGGGGCCAGGCACCGCAGGCCTGCGTACTGCCGACAGCCGCGACATGTTCAATGGCGCCCCCGACCGTTACCAGTGGAAGCTGCTGGGCAAGCAGGCCCTGCACGTGCCGTACAACAGCTACCGCCTGGCATCGCCCGAGCTGCGCTATGCCGAGCTGATCAGGCCTGGTCATGTCAATCCGGCGCCCACACGCTACGAGCTTCACCGGGTGTGGGTGGTGGAGGCGACGCTGAAGCCCGGCGCCCAGCACATCTACGCCAAGCGACGCTTCTATGTGGACGAAGACACCTGGGCCATTCTCGAAACCGACAGCTACGATGCTGGCGGCCATCTGTGGCGTACATCACAGGCCCACAGCTTCTACCACCCGAGCGGCGAGGTGGCGGTCAATGCAATGGAGGTCACCTATGACCTCAAGAGTGGCCGCTACCATGCGTCGGGGCTGATCAACGAGCAGCGTCGACCGTTCGACTTCAATGTTCGCACCAGCCTTTCGTATTTTTCTCCCGGCGCCCTGCGCAGCTTTGGCGTGCGCTGATGGACGTGTTTGAACCACGGCCGGGCTGGGCTCGGCGTCTGCTGGGGCAGGGCGAGGCGCCCGACCCTCGCTTCACCTTGGCCAACGAGCGCACTTTCCTGGCCTGGATCCGTACCGCGCTGGCGTTGCTGGGAGGTGGCATTGCCATCGAGACCTTTGCCGGCCAGGCCCTGCAGGCACCGCTTCGGCTCTGGCTTGTCGGCAGCCTGATGTTGCTGAGCATGTTGCTGAGCGCCGGCGCCTGCCTGCGCTGGCTGCGTGTGGAGCGTGCCTTGCGTCAGCGCCGGCCATTACCGCTGCCGGCGCTGGTGCCGCTGTTGGCACTGGGTTGCCTGATCGCGGCGTTGATGGCCGCTGTCGTGTTGTGGCCGCGCTGGCATGTCTGATCCGGGCTTGCAGGCCGAACGCACCGAACTGGCTTGGCGGCGTACCTGGCTGGCACTGGTGGCAGTCGCGGGGTTGGCTTTGCGACAGGGCGACCTGGCGCTGGCGGCAGTGGTCGGCTTCGCAACGCTGACGCTGTTGGCCCGCCAGGGGCGGCGCTACAGCGAGGGGCTGGCGATGTTGCGGGCCGAGCGCGGTCAGCCTGCGATTTTGCCGGTAGTGGTGCTGGGTAGCGCGGTGTGCCTGATGGCGCTGGCAGGGTTGTACCGGTTGGCGAACGGGGGCTGAAACCCCTCCCACAGGTACGATGTGAATCCAGACGCGATTGCGGTACCTGTGAGAGCGGGCTTGCCGGCGAAGACGCCGGCGCTCAAGGGGTCACGATGTTGAAACGGGAATCGGCATTCTCCAGGCCGCCCATGAAACGCAGGAACTTCACCCGCTCGCCTTCGATGGAGATCTCGCCCAGCGTGGCTTCCTTGAGGAACCCGGTCTGCTTCAGGGCAATGCGGTCCAACGTCTGTTTGCTCATGCTCACCTGCACATCGGCCTGGGCGTGACGAGTCAGGTCGCGATGGGTGAGCACGCCGTTGCGCAGGGTCAGGGCGTAGTCTTCGCCCAGGTCGGTGAAGCGCCAGTTGATGCTCAGATCGCTCTCCGCCGCCTTGAAGGCATCCACCCGTACCCCAAGGTAATCGAAGAACAGGCTTGGGGTCAGTGCCCGCACCATGTCGTCGGCATTGCCGCCACTGCCGGTAGCGGCGGCTACTCCACCGCGCAGCTCCTGGGCGCCGCTAAGGTAGGCGTTGCGCCAGGTAGCGTTCTCGCTCTGGTAACCCAGCTGTTCCAGCGCATCGGCCTGCAGTTCGCGCGCTGCGGTATTGCCCGGTTCTGCGAATACCAGATGGTTCACCAGCTGCGCGACCCAGCGGTAGTCACCTTCGGCAAAGGCTTGGCGTGCCTGGGCCAGCACCTGATCGGCGCCACCCATTGCCGCCACGTAGCGCTTGCCGGCAGCTTGCGGCGGTAGTGGGTCGAGGTTGGCCGGGTTGCCATCGTAAAAGCCCATGTAGCGTTGGTAGACCGCACGTACGTTATGGCTAAGCGAGCCATAGTAGTCGCGGCTGTACCACTTGCTGGCCAGGCGCGGCGGAAGGTTGGCCAGGCTCTGGGCGATTTCCATTGGTGTCTGGCCCTGGTTGATCAGGCGCAAGGTCTGGCTATCGATGAAGGCATACATGTCGCGCTGGTCGGCCAGGTACTCGCGGATTGACGGCCCGCCCCAGGTCGGCCAGTGATGCTGGGCAAACACTACCTCGGCCTGATCGCCGTAACGCAACAGCGATTGGTCCAGGTAGTGCGCCCAGACTTTCGGGTCGCGTACCAGCGCACCGCGCAGGGTCAGCACATTGTGCTGCACGTGGGTGGCGTTCTCGGCCATGCACAGAGCCTTGAACCCAGGGAAGTAGATGTTCATCTCCGCTGGCGCTTCGGTGCCCGGGGTCAACTGGAACTCTACCTCCACGCCGCTGAAGGTCATGCGTTGCAGCGGCTGGCTGATTTCCAGCGTCGGCGCTATCAGGCTGACGGTGGCGTTGGCCGGCACCCCTTTGCCCAGACCGGCATCCACCTGGCCGCGTGGCCCGCGGGGCAGGGGGGCGCCGTACATGTACTGGGCGCGGCGCTTCATGGCCGGGCCGGCCAGCACGTTTTCGCCGATGGCATGCTCGAAGAAGCCTTCGGGTGCAATGACCTGGACCTTGCCGGCCTTTACGTCTGCCTCGTCGATCACCCCGCGCGCGCCGCCGAAATGGTCGATGTGCGGGTGGGTGTAGATCAGCGTGGTCACCGGCTTGCGCGGGCGGTGCCGAAAATACAGTTCAAGGCCCGCCCTGGCGGTTTCGACGGCCAGCAGCGGATCGAGCACGATCAGCCCGTCATGGCCTTCAACGATGGTCATGTTGGCCAGGTCCAGGCCGCGGACCTGGTAGATGCCTTCGGTGACCTTGAACAGGCCGGCGATGGTGTTCAGCTGGGCGATGCGCCACAGGCTGGGGTTTACCGTGGCCGGGGCCTGCGTCGGGTCGAGAAAACGATACTGACCCAGGTCCCACACAGTCTTGCCATCGGCCGTCGCGACCGGCCCGTCGAAGCGTTCGAGCAGCCCGCGCCGGGCAGCTTCGAAATCCCCGTGGTCATCGAAAGGCAGGCGTTGCAGCCATTGCTGGTTGCTGGCCTGGGTGGCCGGGGTGGCGTCCTTTGCCGCCGTAGTGGCCAGGCTCGGGAGGGGCGCCAGCAGGGCGAGCGCCAGCATCGACAGTGGGAAGCGCATGGTGTGTCCTTGTTGTTATGGTGGCGGACCACTGTAGGGGACGGGTTCAGGCACCAGCCAATACCAGAGCGGCATGGTTGCCATCGCATTTGCTGATGGCCTCAGGCAGACGGAAGCTCCAGGATCTGCTCCACCAGCCAGGCCAGGGCGGGGTCGTGCCGACGATGGGTCAGGTGCACCAGTTCCAGCTCGAAGGGCTCCAGGGCGAAGGGCAGTTCGTGCACCGCCAAGGGCAGCAACTTCGCGAACTGCTGCGCAAGTTGCCGCGGCAGCACCACGCACATTTCGGTGGCGGCGGCCAGATGCGCTGCTTGAAGGTAGTTGGGGGTGGTGTAGGCAATTTGCCGGGTCAGGCCTTGTTCTGCCAGCCATTGGTCGACCATGCCGCGGGTCTGGCCACCGTGTACCCAGATGTGCCGCAAACCGAGAAACGCCTGAAGATCCAGTGCCTGGTCCGGCGCCAGCTGCGGATGCTTCTGGCGCAACGCGACTTGCAGGGTTTCACGCCTCCAGGGGCGGCGGCTGAAGCGCGCCGGTACCTCATCGAAGCGCCCCAGTACCAGGTCGAGGTCGCCGCGGTCCAGCGCTTCGGCCGGCAGATTGGGAGCCAGGTGCACCACATCGATGCGCAAGTGCGGGGCCAGTACCTGCAGGCGCCCTAGCAGCGGCGGCATGCACAACTGTTCGACGAAGTCGGTAAGGGCGATACGCAGCTGACGGTGGCTGCGCTGTGGCTCGAAGGCATCGCCAGTGGCCAGGGTCTGCTCGATTTGTTGCAGCGCCGCTCGAATCGGCCCTTCCAGTGCCAACGCCCGTGGTGTAGGGCGCATGCGCCGGCCCACACGAACCAGCAGCGGGTCGCCCAGCTGGTCGCGCAGCCGCGCCAGGGCGTTGCTGACAGTGGGCTGGGTCAGGGCCAGGCGTTCAGCCGCCCGTGAGACGTTCTGCTCGCGCAGCAACATGTCGAAGACCCGCAGCAGGTTCAGATCGAAGTTAGAAATATTCATGGGCAGAATATATGGCATACGAAATTGAAATTTCAAAAATACCTGCGGCCTGCTTAGGGTGATGCCTGTCCTCATACTTACAACAAGCAGGAGCGTTGCGCGTGAATACCCCCTTTCCGATCAACCAGGTGGCCGTGATAGGCGCAGGTACGATGGGCCGCGGCATTGTCATCAGCCTCGCCAGTGCCGGGCTGTCGGTGCTGTGGCTCGACAGCAACGCATCAGCCCTGGACGCTGGCCTGAGCATGGTCAGCCAGGCCTGGACCCAGCAGGTGGAGAAGCAGCGTGTCACCCAGGCCGAGGCCGAAGCCTGCCAGGCACGGGTGCAGGCGGTGGATGGCTACGCAGCGCTGGCCCAGGCCGATCTGGTGATCGAGGCAGTGTATGAAAGCCTTGAACTCAAACAGGAAATCTTCCGGGCCCTGGATCAGCACCTCAAACCGGAGGCGATCCTGGCCAGTAATACCTCGGCGCTGGACATCGACGCGATCGCGGCGGTAACCCGGCGACCGTCGCACGTTCTGGGCCTGCATTTCTTCAGCCCCGCGCATGTCATGAAGCTGCTCGAAATAGTGCGCGGCGCGCACACCGACAAGGCTGTGCTCCATACCGCCCTGGCGCTGGGCGAGCGCCTGGGCAAGGTGGCGGTAGTGGCCGGCAACTGCCCCGGTTTCATTGGCAATCGCATGCTGCGCAGTTATGTGGCCGAAGCACGCAAGTTGCTGCTCGAAGGCGCGCTGCCGCACCAGGTGGATGCGGTGCTGCAACAGTTCGGTTTTGCCATGGGCCCGTTTCGCATGTACGACGTGGTCGGCATCGACCTGGAATGGCGTGCCCGCCAGCTGGCCAGGCAGGGCATGCACGATCCGCTGGTGCAAGTGGATAATGCGCTGTGTGATCTGGGCCGGCTGGGTCAGAAGACGGGGAAGGGCTATTACCGTTATGCACCTGGCAGCCGCCAGGCCGAGCATGACCCCGAGGTCGACGCCCTGGTGCTCAATATCTCCAACGACCTGGGTTACCGACGCCGAGGCATCAGCGCCGAGGAAATCGTCGAGCGCTGCCTGCTGGCGCTGGTCAACGAGGGCGCGAAGATTCTGCAGGAAGGCATCGCTGCCAGCAGCGCCGACATCGACCGGGTGTGGCTCAATGGTTATGGCTTCCCTGCGGCCAAAGGCGGCCCGATGCGCTGGGCCGATGACCAGGGTGCAGCATTCGTCCTGGCCCGGCTGGAATACCTGCAAAGTGTACTGGGCGAGCACTGGCGCCCGGCCGCTCTGCTCTACACGCTGGTGGCCAGCGGCAAGCGTTTCGAGCAGCAGGCGGAGGTTCAGGCATGAACTACCAGGCTCCCTTGCGCGACATGCGCTTCGTGCTGCACGAGCTGTTCGACGTTGCCGCCCATTGTCAGCAGCTGGGTATCGAACTGGACCGCGACACGCTCGACGGCATACTGGAAGAGGCCGCGCGCTTTACCGGCGAGGTAGTCGCTCCGCTCAACCGCAACAGTGACGAGCAGGGCTGCCAGCTGGTTGAGGGGGAGGTCATCACGCCCGATGGTTTCCGCGACGCCTACCGGCAGTACGTGGCCCATGGCTGGGCCAGCATGACCGGGCCGCAGGCTTACGGCGGGCAGGGGCTGCCGCAAATGGCCTCCGCCAGCTTCCACGAAATGCTGATGGCCGCGTCGTTGTCGTTCCGCATCTACTCCGGCCTCACCGAGGGTGCCGTGCTGGCCCTGCATCGCCATGGCAGCCCGGCGTTGCAGCAGTCTTATCTGGCGCGCATGGTCAGTGGCGAGTGGGCCGGCACCATGTGCCTCACCGAGCCGCAGGCCGGCACCGACCTGGCCTTGCTGCGCACCCGCGCCCAGCCGCAGGTCGACGGTTCCTGTCGCATCACAGGCAGCAAGATCTTCATCAGTGGCGGCGAACAGGACCTGACCGACAATATCGTTCATCTGGTACTTGCACGCCTGCCCGATGCGCCGGCCGGGGTGCGGGGCATCAGCCTGTTCCTGGTGCCCAAGCTGCTGCCGGGCGGCGAACGCAACGCGTTGGGCTGTGGCGCGCTGGAGCACAAGATGGGCATCAAGGGCGCCTCGACTTGCGTTATGAATTTCGACGGTGCCCAGGGATGGCTGGTAGGCGAGGCCAACCAAGGCCTGGCGTGCATGTTTACCATGATGAACGACGCCCGTTTCCAAGTCGGTCTTCAGGGGCTGGGTATCGCCGAAGCGGCCTTCCAGGGTGGCCTGGCCTATGCACGCGAGCGCTTGCAATCGCGCGCGCTGACCGGCCCGGCGGCGGCGGACAAGCCGGCCGATCCGATCATTGTCCACCCGGATGTGCGACGCATGCTGCTGACCCAGAAAACCCTCACCGAGGGCTGCCGTATGCTGGCCATCTATACCGCCCGGCAGCTCGACCTGGAACACGCAGCGGCGAGCGATCAGGCACGCAAGGGCGCAACCCGGCGGGCGGCACTGCTGATCCCGATCGTCAAGGCGTTTTTTACCGATGTCGGGCAGGAGGTAGCCAGCCTTGGCGTGCAGCTATATGGCGGACACGGCTATATCCGCGAGTGGGGCATGGAGCAGTTGATGCGCGACAGCCGCATCACCCAGCTCTATGAAGGCACCAACGGCATCCAGGCTCTCGACCTGGTGCGCCGCAAGCTGCTGGGCGACGGCGGGGCCGAGCTGAACTTGCTGGTCGATGAACTGGCCCTGCATGTCGAGGCGGCTGGTGTCGGTGGTGGTCTGCATGCCATGGCGACAGCGGTCGGGCAGCGCCTGGAGGAATGGCGTGCGCTGGCAGGCCATGTAGTCGAGGCTTGCCAGCGTGACCCTCAGGAAATGGGCGCGGTCTCGGTGGACTTCCTGGCCTACTCGGCCTATGTGCTGCTTGCCGCGTTGTGGCTGCAGGCGGCCGTGCGCGCCGAGACGGCGCTGGCTGGCGGCAGTGCCGAAACGGATTTCTACCGGGCCAAGCTGCACGCGGCGCAGTTCTACTGGCGACGCGTCCTGCCCCGCGCCACCGCGCACCGCGAAGCCCTGCTGGGCGGTGCAGATTGCCTCATGGCACTGCCAGCGAGCGACTTTGCCTTCTGACGCAGGGCCAACGACGACAAGGAGAGCCAGATGCAGCCTTTCAGCTTTGCCACTACCGGGCAGATCCTCTGCGAAGCGGGCGCGGTGCAGCGCCTTGCCACTCTGTGCCGCGAGCGCGGCGCACGGCGCGTGCTGATCGTCAGTGACCCCGGTATCGCCCGCCTGGGTATGCTTGATGATCTGCTGCCGGGATTCACGACGGCCAAGGTCGGCGTGGCTATCTTCAGCGAGGTTACCGCCGACCCCAGCGAAGCCTGTGTACTGGCCGCCGCCCAGCGGGCCCGGCATATCGGTGCCGACCTGGTGGTGGGCTTTGGCGGCGGCAGTTCGATGGATGTTGCCAAGCTGGTCGCGCTGCTGGCCCACCGCGACTGCAACCAGCCGCTTGCCGAGCTCTATGGCATGGACAAGGCCAAGGGCCGACGCCTGCCGTTGATCCAGGTGCCGACCACGGCCGGCACCGGTTCGGAGGTAACGCCGATCGCCATCGTCACCACCGGCGCCACCAGCAAGATGGGCATCGTCTCGCCGCTGCTGCTGCCGGACCTGGCGGTACTCGATGCCGTGTGCACCCTCGGCCTGCCCCCGGCGGTAACCGCCGCAACCGGTATCGATGCCATGGTGCATGCCATCGAAGCCTATACCAGCCGTCTCAAGCGCAACCCGCTGTCGAGCCTGCTGGCGCGCGAGGCCCTGCGGCTGCTGGCGGAAAACCTGGATCAGGCCGTGCACAACGGCGGCAATCTGGACGCGCGTCAGGCCATGCTGCTGGGCGCCTGCCTGGCCGGCCAGGCGTTTGCCAATGCTCCGGTGGCGGCCGTGCACGCGCTGGCATATCCATTGGGTGGGCACTTCCACATTCCCCATGGCCTGTCCAATGCATTGGTGTTGCCGCATGTGCTGCGTTTCAACCTGCCCGTGGCGGTGACGGACTATGCCCAGCTGGCGGTGCCCCTGTTGGGCGCACGGTTGCAGCCTGGCGACCTGTACCGGCAGGCTGATCAGTTCGTCGAGGAACTGGCCGCGCTGGGCGCCCGCTGCGGTTTGCCTGGGCGGCTGCGTGATGCCGATGTTCCGCGCCATCGCCTGCCGCAACTGGCAGAAGATGCCATGCAACAGCAGCGCCTGCTGATCAACAACCCGCGTGAAGTCACCCAGGCCGATGCACTGGCCATCTACGAGGCTGCCTACTGATGAGTGTGCATCGGCAACGTGACTACTACCGGCACTACACGCCAATCGCCACCCGTTGGCATGACAATGACGCCTACGGGCACGTGAACAACGTGGTCTATTACGGCTTTTTCGACAGCGCCGTGAACCGCCTGCTGATCGAGCAGGGCGGACTGGATATCCACCATGGCGCGGCGATTGCGCTGGTGGTCAGTTCGGCCTGCGACTACCAGTCGCCTGTAGCGTTTCCGCAGGGCATCGAGGTGGGCCTGGCGGTAAGCCGGCTGGGCAACACCTCGGTGCAGTACCAGTTGGCCGTATTCATCCAGGGCCAATCCCTGGCTTGCGCTACCGGACGCTTCGTCCATGTATTCGTCGACCGGGAGGGCCGACGCCCGGTCCCGGTGCCTGCCCGCTTGCGGCAGGTGTTGAGCGAACTGCAGCCTTTATCCCCTGAGGAATTTCGACCATGAAAGACGCCGTGATCGTAGCCACTGCCCGTACACCCATCGGCAAAGCCATGCGTGGCGCCTTCAACGACCTGAAAACCCCCAGCATGACTGCCGTCGCCATTCGGGCAGCCGTCGAGCGGGCTGGTATCGAGCCGGCGCAGGTGGAGGATCTGGTGCTGGGTACCGCCATGCAGAGTGGTACTGCCGCGATCAACCCTGGCCGACTGTCGGCGCTGGCTGCCGGTTTGCCGCAATCGGTCAGCGGGCAGACCCTCGACCGCCAGTGTGCGTCGGGCCTGATGGCCATCGCTACAGCGGCCAAGCAAATCATTGTCGATGGCATGCAGGTGACCATCGGCGCCGGCCAGGAGCAGATCAGCCTGGTCCAGCAGGTGCACAACCAGCTGGCCAGCGAGGCCTATGACCCTGCTGTGCTGCGGATGAGCGAACATGCCTACATGCCGATGCTGCAAACCGCCGAGTTTGTCGCCCGCCGCTATGGCATCAGCCGGGAAGCGCAGGACGCCTACGCCTTGCAGTCGCAGCAGCGCACTGCAGCGGCGCAGGCGGCGGGGTTGTTTGCCGATGAAATCGTGCCCGTCTCGGCACGCAGGAAGGTGGTCGACAAGCTGTCCGGTGCGGTGAGCCATGAGGAAGTCTGCCTCAGCCAGGATGAAGGTAACCGGCCGGCGACCACCCTGGCAGACCTGCAAAGGCTGGAGCCTGTTATCGAAGGCGGCTGCGTGACGGCCGGCAATGCCAGCCAGCTGTCTGATGGCGCCAGTGCCTGCGTGCTGATGGAAGGCGCACTGGCCGCAAGGTCGGGCAAGGCGCCGCTGGGGCTGTATCGTGGTATCGCCGTGGCCGGCCTGGCTCCTGAAGAAATGGGTATCGGCCCGGTGCTGGCGGTGCCCAGGTTGCTGCACCAGCACGGCCTGAAGGTGGACGACATCGGTCTGTGGGAGCTGAACGAAGCGTTCGCCTGCCAGGTACTGTACTGTGCCCAGCGTTTGCAGATAGACCCTGCGAAGCTGAACGTCAATGGCGGTGCCATTGCCATCGGCCACCCCTACGGCATGAGCGGGGCGCGGATGGTCGGGCATGCGCTTCTGGAGGGCAGGCGGCGCGGGGTGAAGTACGTGGTGGTGACCATGTGCGTTGGCGGCGGGATGGGCGCGGCAGGGTTGTTCGAAGTGCTGTAGAGCATCCGTCAGGCCAGCCCCGGCCTCGGCGGCTGGCCGCAGCCTGAACCAGTCAGGGCGCGCCGAACAGCATCGTCCAGTACACGCCGTTATCGCTACGCGAGTTCTCGGCAAATGCCGCGCCCACCTGGGTAAACATCGGGTTCATCAGGTTGGCGCAGTGCCCGGGGCTGGCCAGCCAACCTGCCATCGCCTTGCTCGGTGACCCTTGGCCTGCGGCAATGTTCTCGCCGATCTGCCGCCCACGGTAGCCGGCATCCCATGCCCGATCCGCGGGTAGATCACCGTCGAGGTCGCGGTGCGCGAAGAAATTATCGTTGGCCATCGCGCGGCTGTGTCGCTGCGCCGCCGTTCCCAGGGCGGTGTTCCAGGCCAGCGGGCGTGCAGCGGCAAAGCGCTTGCGACCACACAGGCGTGGTTTCGCCCTTGCGGCGTTCACCTGTGCCAGCAACGCTTTGCTTGCCGATCGCCTATCGTCGAGCTGGGCATCGAGCAGGGGCCGAGCCAGCAGCACCCGCCACTCGTTGCGTGAGCGACTTACGCCGATATCGGCATATTGGCTATCGAGCAGGGCCGTGCAGTAGTCGCTGCGGAGCATGTCAAAGGCCTCCTCGGCATCTCGTGCACCGACCAGGCGGATGGCGCGCACCTTCACCGCCTGATAACCCGCAGCCTTCAATCCTTCCCGCAACCCCCCGCCGTAGCCGACCGGCAACGCCAGTTTCGGCTTCAGCACCAGCGGCGTCGAGCCGGGGATAATGCGCCGCTCGCAGCGCTGTGGCTGGGCGCGATAGTCGTTGATGGCTGCCACCAGTTGCCTTTCCCCGCTGGCTTGGGCGGGGTTGGCGAACAGGTGGAAAAAAGGAATGAGGCAGAGCGAGACGAAGGGGGAGCGACGGACTGCGTGGCGCATGGGGTGAATGGCTCTGGTGGATAAAGACGGCAAGGCCGATTTGAGGGCTCGCCTAAGACTGTGCGGCTCAATACAGGTTCACGTGTACGGGGTACAATTTTTCGCGGGTACTCAACTTGAATGCAGCAACAAGGTAAACCGCAATGCCCCAAACTACCGATCAGGCTTTTTATGACCGCGCGGATGCGCATATCGAACTGGCGAACCAGCAGATCGAGAAAATCGAAGACCTGGGCAAGGTCAGCGCCTCACTGACCTTCGGCGCCTCGCGCTTCAATGCCTGGATGAGCGCCCGCAGTTTCAAGTCTGGTGCGGAACTGGCTGCCGCGCGGGAGGAGCTGTTGAAGTATTTCTGCGAGCAGTACCGGATGATGCTCGAGGACAACCTGGACGAGCATATCGAGCATTTTGACCGGTATGTGCTGGGCAAAGGCGACTGACGACGGCTCGTGCGCGGTCTCTGTAGGAGCGGCCTTGTGTCGCGATGGGCTGCGAAGCAGCCCCAGCAATTTGTTCATTGTTGCTGAAATCCTGGGGCCGCTTCGCAGCCCATCGCGACACAAGGCCGCTCCTACAGGACCGTGCATGGCTTATCTGGCCTTCTTCTCCAGGATCCGCGGCCCGGTACCTTCCTTGCCCAGCACATCCTCGGGGTTGCGCAGCGGGCAGTCCTCCAGCGACAGGCAGCCGCAGCCAATGCAGTTGTCCAGGCTGTCGCGCAACGCTTCCAGGGTGCGAATGCGGGCGTTCAGGTTTTCGCGCCAGGCGGTCGACATTTCGCCCCACTGCGCTGCCGTGAGCTTGCTGTTGGGCGCATAGCGGCTGAAGGCCTGCCTGATCTCCTCAAGCGGAATACCCGTGCGCTGCGCCACTTTGATGATGGCCAGCGTGCGCAGCACCAGTGAAGGATAGCGGCGCTGGTTACCCGCCGTACGGACACTGGCGATCAGCCCCTTGGTCTCGTAGAAGTGCAGCGCAGACACCGCCACGCCGCTGCGTTTGGCCACTTCCCCTACCGTCAGCATCCGTGTGTTGTCCGCTGCCATGCCTGTTGACCTCAAGTTAAGTCGAGCTCTTATAGTCCTGTCCGGTCTTCCCCGCAACCGCTTTCCCTGATGATCGGAGCACTGCATGAACAAAAGGATGTTACTGGCCTGTGCTGGCGCTGTTGCAGGTGCGCTGGCCGCTGCCTATGCATTGGTCGGCAGCGGTTCGGCGCCGCCGGCTGCGGCGGCATGGCCGGCGACCAAGGTGGCCCTGGCCACGGCCGAGCAGGTGCAGCTGGCACGGCAGAATTTTGCCTCGGGAGAGCTGGAGGCGGTCAACCAGGTGCAGGTGGCGGCCGAGACGGCGGGGCGCATCACCCGCATCGCCTTCGAGTCGGGGCAATTGGTGAGTGCAGGGCAGTTGCTGGTTCAACTGAACGACGCCCCGGAGCAGGCCCAGCGTGTGCAGTTGCGGGCCAGGCTGCGCAATGCCGAAGTGGTGCTGCAGCGCAGCCGCAAGCTGCGCGCGGTTAACGCCGTGTCACAGGAGCTGCTCGACAATGCCGCCACCGCCGTTGATGTAGCCAGCGGCGAGCTGCAGCATGTCGAGGCGTTGATCGCGCAGAAGGCGATACGCGCACCGTTTGCCGGCAGGCTCGGCATCCGTCGGGTGCATCGGGGCCAGTACCTGAGCGCCGGTGAGACCATCGCCAGCCTGGCCGACAGCAGCCAGCTGCACGTCAATTTTTCCCTGGGCGAACAAGCGGCCCCCGAAGTGCACGTGGGGCAACTGCTGGCGCTGACGGTGGATGCGGTGCGCGGGCAGGACTTCCAGGCCCGGGTGGTCGCGGTGGACCCGGTGGTCAGCAAGGCGCGTCTGGTGCAGGTGCAGGCGGCCTTGCCGAACCCGGACGGGCAGTTGCAGCCGGGCATGTACGCCGGCGTGCGCCTGGACGCCGCCCAGCCGTCAAGCGTGCTGGCCGTGCCGGAAACCGCGATCACCTATACCGCCTACGGGCAGACGGTGTTCGTCGCTACCCGGGACCCGCAACAGGGTACCCGGGTCAGCCGGGTGCGGGTGACCACCGGTGAGCGCTGGCAGGGGCGGGTGGAAATCACTTCCGGCCTGGCGCCCGGTGACCAGGTGGTGGTTTCTGGCCAGTTGAAACTGAGCGACGGCATGCCGGTCGAGCCCGTGGCGCAGGACAGCCTGCAGGCCAGCCAGGGAGGGCGGCAATCGTGACGTTTACCGACCTCTTTGTCCGCCGCCCGGTACTGGCGCTGGTGGTCAGCAGCCTGATCATCCTGCTGGGGCTGTTTGCCCTGGGCAAGCTGCCGATCCGCCAGTACCCGCTGCTGGAAACCTCCACCATCAGCATCAGCACCGAGTACCCCGGTGCCTCCGCCGAGCTGATGCAAGGCTTCGTGACCCAGCCGATCACCCAGGCGGTGTCGTCGGTCGAGGGCATCGACTACCTGTCCTCGTCGTCGCAGCAGGGGCGCAGCCTGATCACCTTGCGCATGGTGCTCAACCGCGACTCGACCCAGGCACTTGCCGAGACCATGGCCAAGGTCAACCAGGTGCGCTATCGCCTGCCGGAAAAGGCCTACGACCCGGTAGTGGAGCTATCGGCAGGTGACTCCACCGCGGTAGCCTACGTAGGCTTTGCCAGCGAAACCTTGTCGATACCCGAGCTGAGCGATTACCTGTCGCGGGTGGTGGAGCCGCAGTTCTCCGGCATCGATGGTGTGGCCAAGGTGCAGTCGTTCGGCGGCCAGCGCCTGGCCATGCGCCTGTGGCTGGACAGCGAGCAGATGGCCGGGCGTGGGGTAACAGCCGCCGACGTGGCACAGGCGGTGCGTGCCAACAACTACCAGGCAACGCCGGGACAGGTGCGCGGGCAGTACGTGCTGGCCGACATCCAGGTGGACACTGACCTGACCCGGGTCGAGGACTTCCGCGAGCTGATCATCCGCAACGATGGCACCGACCTGGTGCGCCTGCGCGATGTCGGCACCGTCGAGCTGAGCGCGGCGGCCACCCAGACCAGCGCCACCATGGACGGCAAGCCCGCCGTGCACCTGGGGCTGTTCCCCACCCCTACCGGCAACCCGCTGGTGATCGTCGAGGGTATTCGCCAGCTGCTGCCGCAGATCCGCCAGACCCTGCCACCCGGGGTGGAGGTGGCGCTGGCCTACGAGACCGCCCGCTTCATCGACGCCTCGATCGACGAGGTGCTGCACACCCTGGTGGAGGCCATGCTGATCGTGGTGCTGGTCATCTGGCTGTGCCTGGGTTCGCTGCGCAGCGTGGTGATCGCGGTGGTGGCCATTCCGCTGTCGATGTTGGGGGCTGCGGGCCTGATGCTGCTGTTCGGCTTCAGCCTGAACCTGCTGACCTTGCTGGCGATGGTGCTGGCCATCGGCCTGGTGGTGGACGATGCCATCGTGGTGGTGGAGAACGTGCACCGCCATATCGAAGAGGGCAAGTCGCCGGTTGCCGCGGCGCTGGCCGGGGCGCGGGAAATCGCCGGGCCGGTGATCGCCATGACCCTGACCCTGGCCGCCGTGTACGCGCCGATCGGCTTGATGGGCGGGCTGACCGGCACGCTGTTCCGTGAGTTTGCCCTGACCCTGGCGGGGGCGGTGATCGTGTCCGGCATCGTCGCGCTCACCCTGTCGCCGGTAATGAGCTCGCTGTTGTTGCAACCCGGCCAGCAGCATGGTGCCATGGCCAACATGGCGGACCGCTTGTTCGGTATGCTGACCGGGACCTATGGGCGAATACTCGCCTACACCCTGTCGCATCGCTGGATCAGTGGTGGTGTGGCGCTTGTGGTGTGCCTGAGCCTGCCGTGGCTGTACCTGCTGCCGCAGCGCGAGCTGGCCCCGCCCGAGGACCAGGCGGCGGTGCTGACGGCCATCAAGTCCCCGCAGCATGCCAGCCTGGATTATGTGGAGCGCTTTGCCCTGAAGCTGGACCAGGTGATGAAGTCCCTCGCCGAAACCACCGACACCTGGATCATCAACGGCACCGACGGCCCGGCCGCCAGTTTCGGCGGCATCAACCTCAGCGCCTGGCAGGCCCGCGAGCGTTCCGCCGCGCAGGTGCAGGCGCAGTTGCAGCAGGCCGTGGCGGACATCGAGGGCAGTAGCATCTTCGCCTTCCAGGTAGCCTCGCTGCCGGGCTCCAGCGGTGGCTTGCCGGTGCAGATGGTATTGCGCAGCGCACAGGGCTACCCCGAGCTGTACCAGACCATGGAGATGATCAAGCAGCGCGCCCGCGACAGCGGCCTGTTCAGCGTGGTGGACAGCGACCTCGACTACAACAACCCGGTGGTCAAGGTGCGCATCGATCGCGCCAAGGCGGCCAGCCTGGGCATCAGCATGCAGGCCATCGGCGAGTCGCTGGGCGTGCTGGTGGGCGAGCAGTACCTCAACCGTTTCGCCCTGTTCGGGCGCTCCTACGACGTGATCCCGCAAAGCATCCAGGACCAGCGCCTGACGCCAGCGGCGCTGAACCGCCAGTACGTGCGCGCCGAAAACGGCAGCCTGGTGCCGCTGGCCACAGTGGTGCAGCTGGACATCGAAGTGGCGCCCAACCGCTTGCTGCAGTTCGACCAGCAGAACGCCAGTACTCTGCAGGCGATCCCGGCGCCCGGTGTGTCGATGGGCAATGCCGTGGCATTTCTCGAACAGCTTGCCGCTGAACTGCCACCTGGCTTCAGCCATGACTGGCTATCGGAATCGCGTCAGTACGTACAGGAGGGCTATGCCCTGATGTGGGCGTTTCTCGCCGCCCTGGTGGTGATCTACCTGGTGCTGGCCGCGCAGTACGAAAGCCTGCTGGACCCGCTGATCATCCTGGTGACCGTGCCGCTTTCGATCTGTGGTGCACTGCTGCCGCTGGCGCTGGGCTGGGCCACGCTGAATATCTATACGCAGATAGGCCTGGTGACCCTGATCGGCCTGATCAGCAAGCACGGCATCCTGATGGTGGAGTTTGCCAACGAGATCCAGGTGCGTGACAACCTTGACCGCGCCGCCGCCATTGTTCGCGCCGCGCAGATACGCCTGCGGCCGGTGCTGATGACCACCGCGGCGATGACTTTCGGCGTGCTGCCGCTGCTGTTCGCCAGTGGCGCCGGGGCCAACAGCCGCTTTGGCCTGGGCGTGGTGATCGTGTGCGGGATGCTGGTGGGGACCTTGTTTACCCTGTTTGTGCTGCCGACGATCTATGCCTGGCTGGCGCGCGACCATCGGGTTACCAAGGTGCGAGGGCAGCAGTTGGCGGAGGCTGAGCGGGTGTTGGGCGTGTGAGGGGGCGCCGGGCCATTGGGGCTGCTGCGCAGCCCATCGCCGGCAAGCCAGCTCCCACCTCGACTGCATTGACCTCAAGCCTTGTGCAGTACTTCTGGGAGCAACTGTCTTGCTCAATTTCTAAAAGCTGGCGCGATCCTTGTGGGAGCTGGCTTGCCGGCGATGGGCCGCACAGCGGCCCCGATTGCCCGATCAGGACGGCGACCGATCCCGACGTATCTGGGTAACCAGGGTAAAGCGATCATCCGGGTGCACCGTCTCGGCAACCGCCATCAGGTCGCCGTTTTCCTCGCGGTAATGGCGAGTGATCTTCAGCCCCGGCGCGCCTGCCTCGGCCTTCAGCGCCCGGGCCATTTCCGTGCTCAGCAACACTGCCCGCACCTGCTGGTCGACCACCGCGATCGACCGGCCATAGCGCTGCTCGATCAGCCCGGCAATCAGCTGGTCGGGGTGCTCGCGGGCCAACTCGATGACTTCGGCATAATCGCGCTGCGCATACACAGCGCTCCAGCACAGCGGTGCAGCGTTGTGCGCGCGGTCGACGCGGATGCTGGACACGCAGAAGTAATGCTCGCCCGGTACCAGCCCCAGCCGCGCCGCCTGGTTCAGGTCAGCGACGAAGTGGCGAACGTCCTGGATTTCCCGTTGCTGGGTTTGCGCCAGGTGCGCCAGCTCCGCCACGCTGGCCAATGACTGCGAGTAGCCACCGCGCGGGGTGCTGGCCTCGACCCGGGTGCCCACGCGCTTGCGCCGCGATACAAGCCCTTGGTCGAGCAACTGGTTGATCGCCGCGCGCACCGTGTGCCGGCTCACATCGTACAGCTCGCACAGTTCGAACTCGGTTGGCAGCAGGCTGCCCACCGGGTAGCGGCCGCTGGCGATGCCTTCCATCAGGTCCTTTGCCACGATGGAATAGCGCGTCGGGTTCATACCTTTGGTCTGTCTCGCAAATGTGTAACAGCGGCAGGGCGCAAAGCGGCCCCGGAAATCAAGCCTGTGCGGGCAAGCTCATATGCAGCAAGGGGAACGGTCGCCCCTCGCCATCCAGCGGTGAGCGGCCAGTCTGGATGAAGCCGTAATGCCGATAGAAGCCCACTGCCTGCGGGTTCTGCTCGTTGACATCGACGCTCATCGTGCTGCGCGACTGGCGGCCGAAATCCAGCAGCGCGCGGCCTATGCCGTGGCCGTGGCGCTCAGGGTCGACGAAGAGCATTTCCACGTGGTCGCCATTGAAGCCGATAAAGCCCAGCGGGCGGTCTTCGGTGTCAACTGCAACCCAGAGTTCGACGGCCTGAAAATAGACGTCGCGCAATTGCGGCAGCAGCGCGTCGATGTCGGAGGCTTGCAGAAAGTGATGTGTGGCGCGTACGGCGCGCAGCCAGATATCGAGCAGTTGCGGGTGGTCTGCAGCGATGCTTTGGCGAATGATCATGGGGTCATGCCTGAGCGGTGGATGGCCGGGAAGGCCGGGAGGAAGAAAAAGGGTACCCGGATTGTATGGGGTGGGGCAATGGACGGTGCGTAGCGCATCAGTTGATGCGTTGCCTGGGCTGGCCCTTTCGCGGGTAAACCCGCTCCCACAGGTACGGCGCCGGCCTGGAGGGCAGAGTCGTACCTGTGGGGGCGGGTTTACCCGCGAACACGGGCGAAGCCCGTGCCGGGTGGATCGTGCTTAGAGGCCAGCCTCCAGGCTCAGCAGGTCCTGCACCGTCTGCCGCCGGCGGATCATCCGCAGCGCGCCATCCTCGATCAGGAACTCCGGCAGCAATGGCCGGCTGTTGTAGTTCGACGACATCGACGCGCCATAGGCCCCGGCGTCGTGGATCACCAGCAGGTCACCCACCTGCGCCTGGGGCAGGTCATGCGGGGTCAGTTGCTGATCATCCTGGGTAAATACATCGCCCGACTCGCACAGCGGCCCGGCCACCACGGTCGGCTGCCGTGGGCGGTCCACCGGCTGGCCGTTGGCGTCGAGCAGGGTCATGCGGTGGTAGGCGCCGTACATCGCCGGGCGCATCAGGTCGTTGAAGCCGGCGTCGATCATGACGAAGGTATTGCGACCGACCTGCTTCACGGCGCGTACCTCGGCCACCAGGTAGCCCGATTCCGCCACCAGGAAGCGCCCTGGCTCTATCTCCATGCGCACAGGGTGGCCCAGCATCGCTTCGATTTCCTTGCGGGCCACGGCCCAGGTTCGGGCGTAGCGTTGCAGGTCGACCGGCGTGTCGCTGCTGCGGTACGGGGTGGAAAGCCCGCCGCCAATGGAGAACGCCTCGATGTCCACGCCCAGGCGGCCGATCAGCTCGATCATCGAGCGGGCCACTTGCTCGAGATGTTGGTAATCCACCCCGGAGCCGATGTGCATGTGCACGCCCACCAGGTGCAGGCCGTAGGTTTTCACGCAGGTCAGCGCTTCGCCCAGTTCTTCGTGCCAGATACCGTGCTTGCTGTTCTCGCCGCCGGTGTTGGTCTTGCGGCTGTGACCGTGGCCGAAGCCGGGGTTGATGCGGATCCACACGCGGTGGCCGGGCGAGCGTTCGCCCAGCTGGCGCAGCATGTCGATCGAGCCGGCGTTGACTTCGATCTTCGAGGCCACTACCCGCTCCAGGGTAGGCCGATCCAGCGCATCGCACGTCAGCACCACGCCGGCAGGGTCGCCATCCACGCTTGCGCCCGCGGCAAAAGCCCGTTCCATTTCGCCCAGCGACACCGCGTCCAGCACCAGGCCGTGGGCGCGCATCAGGCGCAGCACGTGCAGGTTGGGGTTGGCCTTCTGGGCGAAGCGCACGGTGTCGAATGCTTTCAGCTGTTCGACACGCTCGGCGATGGTGCCGGCGTCGTAGGCCCACAGCGGCGAGCCGTGCTGGCGGACAGCCTCGGCCAGAAGCGGGAAGGGTGCAGTCATGGTGGCGTTACTCATAATAAGGAAGGCCACGAGAATGAGCCAAAGCAGTAATTCAGAAAAATAGCTATTTTTCTGTAAGCCATTCATATCTGATATGAGCATCCGTCGACTTGCCAGGTATTGCCGTGAAACTGTCCGTCCGCCATATCGAAGTGTTCCGCGCCATCATGGCCGCTGGCAGCGTTACCGGTGCGGCGCGCCTGCTGTTTACCTCGCAGCCCACCGTCAGCCGTGAGCTGGCGCGGCTGGAGCAGGTAACCGGGCTGAACCTGTTCGAGCGCGAAGGTGGCCGCCTGGTGGCGACGGCCCAGGCGCTGCTGTTGATCGAGGAGGTTGAGCGGGCCTACGTAGGACTGGAGCGCATCGACCGCTTTGCCCAGGCCATTCGCAACTTCGAGCAGGGCCGGCTGGCCATTACCTGCCTGCCGCTGTTTTCCCAGACCTTGCTGCCCAAGGTTTGCCAGCGCTTTCACCAGCAGCACCGGGGGGTGAGCGTGAGTATCCTGGCGCAGGAGTCGCCGTTGCTGGAAGAATCACTGGTGGCCCAGCAGCATGACCTGGGCCTGACCGAGGTCGAGCAGATACCGCGTGGCGCCTACGGTGAATTGCTGTTCAGCGCCAACATGGTATGCGTGCTGCCTGACGGGCACCCGTTGCAGGCCAGGTCCGAGCTGGAGCTGAGCGATTTTCACCAGGTCGATTTCATCAACCTGGCCAGCCTCGACACTTACCGCCAGCGCCTGGACCAGCACTTCCGTGCGGCGGGGGTGAACCGCCGCACGGTCATCGAGACCACCAGTGCTGCCTCGGTATGTGCCATGGTCAGGCAGGGCCTGGGAGTGGCGATCATCAACCCGCTGAGCGGACTGGAGGCGGCGCAGGGCGGGTTGCCGATCCGGCGGTTGCGGGTGTCGGTGCCATACCAGGTGATGCTGATCAGGCCGGACCACCGGCCGGCGTCGGCGGCGGTGGAGCCGTTTTGTGAGGCGTTGCGGGTGCAGGCCCGGGAGATGCAGGCGGCACTGATCTGAAGCCCTCTGAGCCACCGCGTTGCCTGCTTCGCGGGTAAAGCCGGTCCCACAGGGATCGCGCAGGTTTCGGGTTCATGCGGTCCCTGTGGGAGCGGCCGTGGCCGCGAACACCGGCGTAGCCGGTGCCAGCCACCGCGTCGCCTGCTTCGCGGGCACGCCCGCTCCCACAGGGACCGCGCAAGTGTTCAGATTTCGCAGACGAAGGTACCGGTCCCGGCCAGGATGTTCTCCAGGGTTTCCTTCACCTCATCCATGTCGCTCAACTCGCTGGTCAGGTTGATCTCCAGCACGTCATCGCCCTTCAGTGCATCGCGGTCACCGGCCGCCACTTCGATCAGCAGGCGCTTGGCACTCAGGGTCACTTTCAACCCATCCAGCGTCGACGGCTCGTCATCCAGGGTCAGGTCGACGGTGTCTTCGTCCGGATAGCGGGTCAGCAGAAACATCTGGCCCTTGTCGCTGTGGCAGCACAGGGTCGCCATGTTGTCTTCCTCGTCATCGCAAGGGGTGGCGAACAGCAGGGCAGTATTGATTTGCATGGACAAGGCTCGGATCAAAGGAAACGGAAGGCAATTCTGACAGCCTTGCCGACAGGCATAAACGTAAAGTTACCGCCCCTTGACCGAAATTGTCGCAGCGCTGCAAGCCTTGATGACCGATCAGTCGTTAAGCTTCGGCGAGCCCTGGGCGTGCCTGTGCACGCTCAACGCCTGGTTTTACCGTCCGCTTTGCCACGGGTTGGCTATCGTTGATCCGTACATGGCGCACGCAGCGACGCTTCAACTATTACAAAGCCCAAGCGGAGTACCACAGATGGCGTTCTTCACCGCAGCCAGCAAAGCCGACTTCCAGCATCAACTGCAAGCGGCCCTGGCGCAGCACATCAGCGAACAGTCCCTGCCACAAGTTGCGCTGTTCGCCGAGCAGTTCTTCGGCATCATCTCTCTGGACGAACTCACCCAACGCAGGCTTTCCGACCTGGCCGGCTGCACCCTGTCAGCCTGGCGCATCATCGAGCGTTTCGACCCCGAATACCCGCAAGTACGGGTGTACAACCCCGATTACGAACGCAATGGCTGGCAATCGACCCACAGCGTGGTCGAAGTGCTGCACCACGACCTGCCGTTCCTGGTCGACTCGGTACGTACCGAGCTCAACCGCCGCGGCTACAGCATCCACACCCTGCAGACCACCGTGCTCAGCGTACGCCGCGGCGCCAAGGGCGAGCTGCTGGAGCTGCTGCCCAAGGGCACCCAGGGCGAGGGCGTACGCCATGAATCGCTGATGTACCTGGAGATCGACCGTTGCGCAAACGCCGCCGAGCTGACGGTGCTGGCCCGCGAGATCGAGCAGGTGCTGGCCGAGGTGCGGGTGGTGGTGGCCGACTTCGAACCGATGAAGGCCAAGCTGCGTGAAGTGGTGGCGGAGGTGGAACAGACCGCCTTTGGCCCGGCGCACCACGAAAAAGGCGAGGTCAAGGCGTTCCTCGAGTGGCTGCTGGACAACCACTTCACCTTCCTGGGCTATGAAGAATTCACCGTCAAGGGCGGCGCCGAAGGCGGCCAGATGGTCTACGACGAGCAGTCGTTCCTCGGCCTGCCGCGCCGCCTGCGTGTGGGCCTGACCAGCGACGAACTGCGCATCGAAGACTATGCCGTGGCCTACCTCAACGAGCCGCTGCTGCTGTCGTTCGCCAAGGCCGCGCTGCCCAGCCGCGTACACCGCCCCGCCTACCCGGACTACGTGTCGATCCGCCAGCTGGATGCCGACGGCAAGGTGATCAAGGAGCACCGCTTCATGGGCCTGTACACCTCGTCGGTGTACGGCGAAAGCGTGCATGCCATCCCTTATATCCGTGAAAAGGTCACCGAAGTAGAGCGCCGCTCGGGCTTCGATCCCAAAGCCCACCTGGGCAAGGAACTGGCGCAGGTATTGGAAGTGCTGCCGCGCGACGACCTGTTCCAGACCCCGGTCGACGAGCTGTTCAGCACGGTCATGTCGATTGTGCAAATCCAGGAGCGCAACAAGATCCGCGTGTTCCTGCGCAAGGACCCGTACGGCCGCTTCTGCTACTGCCTGGCTTATGTTCCACGGGAAATCTACTCCACCGAAGTGCGGCAGAAGATCCAGCAGGTGCTGATGGAGCGCCTGAAGGCCAGCGACTGCGAGTTCTGGACCTTCTTCTCCGAATCGGTGCTGGCCCGTGTGCAACTGATTCTGCGGGTAGACCCGAAAAACCGCATCGACATCGACCCGCAGCAGCTGGAACGCGAAGTGATCCAGGCCTGCCGCTCGTGGAATGACGACTACTCGGCGCTGGTGATCGAGAACTTCGGCGAAGCCCAGGGCACCAACATCCTCGCCGACTTCCCCAAAGGGTTCCCGGCCGGCTACCGCGAGCGCTTCGCCGCGCACTCGGCGGTAGTCGACCTGCAGCACGTGCTGAACCTGTCGGAAAGCAAGCCGCTGGCGATGAGCTTCTACCAGCCGCTGACCCAGGTCGGCGAGCGCATCCTGCACTGCAAGCTCTACCACGCCGACACGCCGCTGGCGCTGTCCGACGTGCTGCCGATCCTGGAAAACCTTGGCCTGCGCGTGCTCGGCGAGTTCCCGTACCGGCTGCGCCATGCCAGTGGCCGCGAATACTGGATCCACGACTTCGCCTTCACCTACAGCGAAGGCCTGAGCCTGGACATCCAGCAGCTCAACGATGTGCTGCAGGACGCCTTCATCCACATTGTTCGCGGCGATGCCGAGAACGATGCCTTCAACCGCCTGGTGCTGACCGCCGGCCTGCCATGGCGCGACGTGGCGCTGCTGCGTGCCTATGCCCGCTACCTGAAGCAGATCCGCCTGGGCTTCGACCTGGGCTACATCGCCAGCACCCTGAACAACCACACCGACATCGCCCGTGAGCTGACCCGGTTGTTCAAGACCCGCTTCTACCTGGCGCGCAAGCTCACCCAGGACGACCTGGATGACAAGCAGCTGCGCCTGGAGCAAGCCATCCTGAGCGCGCTGGATGACGTGCAGGTGCTGAACGAAGACCGCATCCTGCGCCGCTACCTGGACCTGATCAAGGCCACCCTGCGCACCAACTTCTACCAACCGGACGCCAACGGCCAGAACAAGTCGTACTTCAGCTTCAAGTTCAACCCCAAGCTGATCCCCGAACTGCCTAAACCGGTGCCCAAGTTCGAGATATTCGTCTACTCGCCACGGGTCGAGGGCGTGCACCTGCGCTTTGGCAACGTCGCCCGCGGCGGCCTGCGCTGGTCCGACCGTGAGGAAGACTTCCGCACCGAGGTGCTGGGCCTGGTAAAAGCCCAGCAGGTGAAGAACTCGGTCATCGTGCCGGTCGGCGCCAAGGGCGGCTTCCTGCCGCGCCGCCTGCCGCTGGGCGGCAGCCGTGACGAGATCGCTGCCGAAGGCGTGGCGTGCTACCGCATCTTCATTTCCGGCCTGCTCGACATCACCGACAACCTCAAGGACGGTGGTGTGGTGCCACCGGCCAACGTGGTGCGCCATGACGATGACGACCCGTACCTGGTGGTGGCCGCCGACAAGGGCACCGCGACCTTCTCCGACATCGCCAACGGCATTGCCATCGACTACGGCTTCTGGCTGGGCGATGCCTTCGCCTCGGGCGGCTCGGCCGGTTACGACCACAAGAAAATGGGCATTACCGCGCGCGGCGCCTGGGTGGGCGTGCAGCGCCACTTCCGCGAGCGCGGCATCAATGTGCAGGAAGACCCGATCACCGTCATTGGCGTCGGCGACATGGCCGGCGACGTGTTCGGCAACGGCCTGCTGATGTCCGACAAGCTGCAACTGGTGGCGGCGTTCAACCACCTGCACATCTTCATCGACCCGAACCCGGAGCCAGCCGCAAGCTTTGCCGAGCGCAAGCGCCTGTTCGACCTGCCACGTTCGGCCTGGAGCGACTACGACACCAGCATCATGTCCGAAGGCGGCGGGATCTTCCCGCGCAGTGCCAAGAGCATCGCCATCAGCCCGCAGATGAAAGAGCGCTTCGCCATCGACGCCGACCGCCTGACCCCGACCGAGCTGCTCAATGCACTGCTCAAGGCACCGGTAGACCTGCTGTGGAACGGTGGCATCGGTACCTACGTCAAGGCCAGCACCGAGAGCCACGCCGATGTCGGCGACAAGGCCAACGACGCGCTGCGGGTCAATGGCAACGAACTGCGCTGCAAGGTGGTGGGCGAGGGCGGCAACCTGGGCATGACCCAGCTTGGCCGGGTCGAGTTCGGCCTTCACGGCGGTGCCACCAACACCGACTTCATTGACAACGCCGGCGGCGTGGACTGCTCCGACCACGAGGTCAACATCAAGATCCTGCTCAACGAAGTGGTGCAGGGTGGCGACATGACCGAGAAGCAGCGCAACCAGTTGCTGGGCAGCATGACCGACGAAGTGGCCGGCCTGGTGCTGGGCAACAACTACAAGCAGACCCAGGCGCTGTCGCTGGCTGCCCGCCGCGCCCGCGAGCGGATTGCCGAGTACAAGCGCCTGATGGCTGACCTGGAAGCCCGTGGCAAGCTGGACCGCGCCATCGAGTTCCTGCCGTCCGAAGAGCAGTTGGCCGAGCGCCTGGCCGCCGGCCAGGGCCTGACCCGCGCCGAGCTGTCGGTGCTGATCTCGTACAGCAAGATCGACCTCAAGGAACAGCTGCTCAAGTCGCTGGTGCCGGACGACGACTACCTGACCCGCGACATGGAAACCGCCTTCCCGCCGTCGCTGGTCAGCAAGTTCGCCGAGTCCATGCGCCGTCACCGCCTGAAGCGCGAAATCGTCAGCACCCAGATCGCCAACGACCTGGTCAACAACATGGGTATCACCTTCGTCCAGCGCCTGAAGGAGTCGACCGGCATGAGCCCGGCCAACGTGGCCGGTGCCTACGTGATCGTGCGCGACATCTTCCACCTGCCGCACTGGTTCCGCCAGATCGAGGCACTGGACTACCAGGTGCCGGCGGAGATCCAGCTGACCCTGATGGACGAGCTGATGCGCCTGGGCCGCCGTGCCACCCGCTGGTTCCTGCGCAGCCGCCGCAACGAGCAGGACGCCGGGCGTGACACCGCGCATTTCGGGCCGAAGATCGCGCAACTGGGGCTCAAGCTCGACGAGTTGCTCGAAGGCCCGACCCGCGAGCGCTGGATGGTGCGTTACCAGGGCTTTGTCGAAGCCGGTGTGCCGGAGTTGCTGGCGCGCATGGTGGCTGGCACCAGCCATCTGTACACCCTGCTGCCGATCATCGAGGCGGCTGATGTCACCGGGCATGACCCGGCGCAGGTGGCCAAGGCGTTCTTCGCCGTGGGCAGCGCACTGGACCTGACCTGGTACCTTCAGGAAATCAGCAACCTGCCGGTGGAGAACAACTGGCAGGCGCTGGCCCGCGAGGCGTTCCGCGACGACATCGACCTGCAGCAGCGGGCGATCACCATCTCGGTACTGCAGATGGCCGATGCGCCGGAAGACATGGACGCCCGCGTGGCGCTGTGGGCCGAGCAGCACCGGGTGATGGTGGAGCGCTGGCGCGCCATGCTGGACGACCTGCGCAATGCCACTGGCACCGACTATGCGATGTACGCGGTGGCCAACCGCGAGCTGGTCGACCTGGCCATTAGCGGGCAGGCGGCGGTGGTGCCGTCCTGAGGGTTTGCGTGAGGTAAAAACAAAGCCCCGGCAGTGATGCCGGGGCTTTTTTATTCCTGTGTTGGCCCTTTCGCGGGTGAACCCGCTCCCACAGGGATATCACAAGACTTGAGTGTAGTGAGGTCCCTGTGGGAGCGGGTTTACCCGCGAAGAGGCCGGTGCAGGCTTACTTGAACCTGCGCTCCACCCCTTTCTCGACCAGGATCTTCGCCGAAATCTCTTCCACCGAAAAATGCGTGGAATTGATGTTGGGAATGTTCTCCCGGCGGAACAGGTTCTCCACCTCGCGCACTTCGAACTCGCACTGGGCAAAGCTGGAATAGCGGCTGTTCGGCTTGCGTTCATGGCGGATGGCGGTCAGCCGGTCGGGGTCGATGGTCAGGCCGAACAGCTTGTTGTGGTGCTTTTTCAGCACCGCCGGCAGCTGCAGGCGCTCCATGTCGTCCTCGGTCAGCGGGTAGTTGGCGGCGCGGATGCCGAATTGCATGGCCATGTACAGGCAGGTGGGGGTCTTGCCGCAGCGCGATACGCCTACCAGGATCAGGTCGGCCTTGTCGTAGTAGTGGGTGCGCGCGCCATCGTCGTTGTCCAGGGCGAAATTCACCGCCTCGATGCGTTCCATGTAGTTGGAATTGCCGCCAATGGAGTGCGACTTGCCGACGGAATACGACGAATGGGCGGTCAATTCCTGTTCAAGCGGGGATAAAAACGAAGAAAAGATGTCGATCATGAAGCCATTCGAGGTCGCCAGGATCTCACGGATGTCCTGATTGACGATGGTGTCGAAGATGATCGGGCGTACACCATCGCGCTCGGCCGCAGCGTTGATTTGCTGGACCATGGTTCGCGCCTTTTCCGGCGAATCGATGTAGGGACGGGTGAATTTATTGAAGGGAATGCTCTCGAATTGAGCGAGCAGACTCTGGCCCAGGGTTTCGGCGGTGATGCCGGTGCCGTCGGAGATGAAGAACGCGGTTCGTTTCATTTGCGATCTGGGCCTTAAGCTGATGACGTTTTCTGGATATGATAAGTTCGGTTTGCCGAATGCGGCTGTCGGCATTCTCACTTATTTTCCAGGTACAGGCCACAAGCGTCCGGCCAAGTCAATGAAGGCAGGCGGGCGCCCTTGAGCTTTTCCAATACAGTTAGTGGAGAGATCACCTTGGTAGAGTACGTAGTTTCCCTCGATAAGCTCGGCGTCCATGATGTAGAGCATGTGGGGGGCAAGAACGCATCCCTGGGCGAGATGATCAGCAACCTCGCAGGTGCTGGTGTATCGGTGCCGGGCGGCTTTGCCACTACGGCGCAGGCGTACCGCGATTTTCTCGAACAGAGTGGTCTCAACGACCGTATCCATGCCGCACTCGACGCACTCGACGTGGATGACATCAATGCCCTGACCAAGACCGGCGCGCAGATTCGCCAGTGGGTCATGGAAGCCGACTTCCCGGCACGTCTGGATTCGGAAATCCGTACGGCCTTCGCCGCGATGGCTGCCGGCAACGACAATATGGCAGTTGCCGTGCGTTCTTCTGCCACCGCCGAAGACTTGCCGGACGCCTCGTTCGCCGGCCAGCAGGAAACCTTCCTCAACATCCGCGGCGTCGACAACGTGATCCGCGCAGCCAAGGAAGTGTTCGCCTCGCTGTTCAACGACCGCGCCATCGCCTACCGCGTTCACCAGGGCTTTGACCACAAGCTGGTAGCCCTGTCCGCGGGCGTGCAGCGCATGGTCCGTTCCGAAACCGGCACTGCCGGCGTCATGTTCACCCTCGACACCGAGTCGGGCTTCCGCGACGTGGTGTTCATCACCGGCGCCTACGGCCTGGGCGAAACCGTGGTACAGGGTGCGGTCAACCCTGACGAATTCTACGTGCACAAGAACACCCTGCAGGCCGGCCGCCCGGCCATCTTGCGCCGCAACCTGGGCAGCAAGGCGATCAAGATGGTCTACGGCGAAGAAGCCAAGGCCGGCCGCTCGGTCAAGACCGTCGAAGTGGACCGCGCCGAGCGCGCACGCTTCTGCCTGACCGATGCCGAGGTCAGCGAGCTGGCCAAGCAGGCCATTATCATCGAGCAGCACTACCAGCGCCCTATGGACATCGAATGGGCCAAGGACGGTGATGACGGCAAGCTGTACATCGTCCAGGCGCGCCCTGAGACCGTGAAAAGCCGCTCCAGCGCCAATGTCATGGAACGCTACCTGCTGAAAGAGAAGGGCACCGTACTGGTCGAAGGCCGTGCCATTGGCCAGCGCATCGGCGCCGGCAAGGTCCGCGTGATCAACGACGTATCGGAAATGGACAAGGTCCAGCCGGGCGACGTGCTGGTCTCCGACATGACCGACCCGGACTGGGAACCGGTGATGAAGCGCGCCAGCGCCATCGTCACCAACCGTGGCGGGCGTACCTGCCACGCGGCGATCATCGCCCGTGAGCTGGGCATTCCGGCCGTGGTCGGCTGCGGCAACGCCACCCAGGTACTGAAAGACGGCCAGGGCGTGACCGTATCCTGTGCCGAAGGCGATACCGGCTTCATCTTCGAGGGCGAGCTGGGCTTCGACGTCAAGCAGAACTCGGTCGACGCCATGCCCGACCTGCCGTTCAAGATCATGATGAACGTCGGCAACCCGGACCGTGCCTTCGATTTCGCCCAGCTGCCCAATGCCGGTGTCGGCCTGGCGCGCCTGGAGTTCATCATCAACCGCATGATCGGTGTGCACCCCAAGGCACTGCTGAACTACGCCGGCCTGCCAGCCGACCTGAAAGACAGCGTCGACAAGCGCATCGCCGGCTACAACGACCCGGTCGGTTTCTATGTCGAGAAGCTGGTCGAGGGCATCAGCACCCTGGCGGCAGCCTTCTACCCGAAAAAGGTCATCGTGCGCCTGTCGGACTTCAAGTCCAACGAGTACGCCAACCTGATCGGCGGCAAGCTTTACGAGCCGGAAGAAGAAAACCCGATGCTGGGCTTCCGTGGCGCTTCGCGTTACATCAGCGAATCGTTCCGTGACTGCTTCGAGCTCGAGTGCCGTGCGCTGAAGCGCGTGCGCAACGAGATGGGCCTGACCAACGTCGAAATCATGGTGCCGTTCGTGCGCACCTTGGGCGAAGCCAGCCAGGTCGTCGACCTGCTCGCTGAAAACGGCCTGGCCCGTGGCGACAACGGCCTGCGCGTGATCATGATGTGCGAACTGCCGTCCAACGCCATCCTCGCCGAAGAGTTCCTGGAGTACTTCGACGGCTTCTCGATCGGCTCCAACGACCTGACCCAGCTGACCCTGGGCCTGGACCGTGACTCGGGGATCATCGCCCACCTGTTCGACGAGCGAAATCCTGCGGTGAAGAAGCTGCTGGCCAACGCCATTGCCGCGTGCAACAAGGCCGGCAAGTACATCGGCATCTGCGGCCAGGGCCCGTCGGACCACCCGGACCTGGCCAAGTGGCTGATGGAGCAGGGTATCGACAGCGTGTCGCTGAACCCGGACTCGGTACTCGAAACCTGGTTCTACCTGGCTGAAGGCCAGGGCGCGGTCTGATGCAGTAAAACGCGGGGGTGCGTCTGGCGCACCCCCGCCTGGTTTTTTCCAGGGCGAGCTCCAGCAATGGATCCCGCCCTTTTTTGTGCACCAAGCAACCTTATGCAAAGCAGCAGCACTCTATTTCCCGTGGCCCTGCTCAGTGCCGAACGCCGCGGCGACCTCAGCGAAGACGTGTACCGGATCAAGGCCGGCAACAGCCCTGACCCCAGCGTCGAGCTGGCTGTCACCCGCCTGGGGCTGGCTGATCAGGACCAGGCCCAGGGCGTGCCGGTCATTCTCCTGCACGGCAGCTTCTCCAACCGCCGATTCTGGTATTCGCCCAAAGGGGTTGGCCTGGGGGCCTATCTCGCCCGCGCCGGCTTCGATGTGTGGATCCCGGAAATGCGAGGTCACGGCCTGTCGCCGCGCAACCATGACTGGAAGCACAACAGCGTTGCCGCCTATGCCCGCGATGACCTGCCGCTGATTGCCGCGTTCGTGCGCGAGCAATCGGGCCAGACGCCGCATTGGGTGGGCCATTCCCTGGGGGGGACGACCCTGGCGGCAGCGCTTGGCGGTGGTTTTCTGGCTGCCGGGCAGGTCGCCAGCGTGGCGCTGTTCGGTACTCAGATCAGCCGGGTGTACTGGCCGTTGAAGGTACCGCCGCTGGCCTGGGGTGCGAAGCTGCTGCTCAAGCGCTGGGGGCAGATTTCCGGGCCGCGTTTCAAGCGTGGGCCGGAGGACGAGCCGATAGGCCTGGCGCTGGAGAGCATGCGCTGGCATGGCCTGTTCGGGCGTTTTGGCGACAAGCAGAACGACTGGTGGGCGGGGCTGGCCGAGGTGGATGTGCCACTGTTGGCGGTGGCCGGAGCGGGGGACTTCCAGGACCCTGTGTGGGCTTGCCGCAAGCTGTTCGAGCAGTTGGGCGGTGAGCGCAAGCAGTTTCTGCGGTTGGGGCGCGAGGAAGGCTTCGAGGCTTTCGGGCATGTCGACATGCTGGTGAGCAAGGCCGCGCAGGTGCAGGTGTGGCCGTTGGTGGAGCGTTGGCTGCGGGATCCGCTTGTGCCGGTGCATGAATCCACGGTGGTGGCGGAGCCTGTGCCCATCAGCTGAGTTTGCGCCGCCTGTGCTGGCCCTTTCGCGGGCACGCCCGCTCCCACAGGGACCTCACAGCATTCAGCCCCTGTGTGATCCCTGTGGGAGCGGGCGTGCCCGCGAAAGGGCCGGAACAGGCAAAACACAACTGACCACTCGGTCCC
Source organism: Pseudomonas sp. B19(2017) (assembly GCF_002113165.1). Lineage (NCBI taxonomy): Bacteria > Pseudomonadati > Pseudomonadota > Gammaproteobacteria > Pseudomonadales > Pseudomonadaceae > Pseudomonas > Pseudomonas sp. B19(2017). Next base: position 37,711 of record NZ_NEJR01000008.1, on the reverse strand, counting down.
GGATGACTGCAATGGGCTCTACGGTGTAGCCTCTACCGATACCCGCTTTCGTTGTGACTGACAGGAGCTTCCCATGCAGCATTACGTAACGCCCGACCTGTGTGATGCATACCCGGACCTGGTGCAGGTGCTGGAACCGATGTTCAGCAATTTTGGTGGCCGTGATTCGTTTGGTGGCCAGATCGTTACCATCAAGTGCTTCGAAGACAACTCGCGGGTCAAGGAGCAGGTCGAGCTCGATGGCAAGGGCAAGGTCCTGGTCGTCGATGGCGGTGGCTCGCTGCGCCGCGCACTGCTCGGCGACATGCTAGCCGAAAAGGCTGCCAGAAACGGCTGGGAAGGCCTGGTGATCTACGGCTGCGTGCGTGACGTCGACGTGCTGATCCAGACCGATCTTGGCGTACAGGCCCTGGCCAGCCACCCGATGAAGACCGACAGGCGCGGCGTCGGCGAGCTCAACGTGGCAGTGACCTTCGCCGGGGTGACCTTCCGCCCGGGCGAGTACGTGTACGCCGACAACAATGGCGTGCTGGTTTCGCCAAGCCCGCTGAAAATGCCTGCATGATGCGCCGCCTGCGCTGATGGAGCTTTGATGTTCGAGGAAGACAACGCGCAGTGGGGGTTGGTACATGCCCTGGTGCTCGATGGCAAAGGCGGCGCGCGCTCGGTTGCCCGTACCGAGCTGAACGACCTGCAGCTGCAGCCCGAGCAGAGCCTGTGGCTGCACTGGGACCGCAGTCATCCGCAAACCCGCACCTGGCTGTTGAATGACAGCGGCTTGAGCGCGTTTGCCTGCGAGCTGCTGCTGGAGGAAAACACCCGGCCGCGCCTGCTGCCGATGGCCGATGAACAGCTGTTGCTGTTCCTGCGTGGCGTCAACCTCAACCCGGGTGCAGAGCCCGAAGACATGGTCTCGGTACGCATCTTCGCCGAGGCGCAGCGGGTTATTTCGCTGCGCCTGCGGCCGTTGCGCGCCAGTGACGAGATTCTCCAGCAGCTGGAGGAGGGCAGGGGCCCGAAATCGGCTTCCGAGCTGTTGCTGCTGATGGGTGAACTGCTGACCGAAAAGGTCCAGGGCCTGGTCAGCGACCTGTCCGAACTGGTCGATCTGGAAGAAGAAAAGGTTGAATCCGACGAACGGTACACTCCGGAAAACGGCTGCCTGCAGCAGATCCGTCGGCGTGCCGCCGGTCTGCGGCGTTTCCTCGCCCCGCAGCGGGAGATCTACGCCCAGCTTTCGCGCAGCAAATGGAGCTGGTTTGTCGATGCCGACGCCGATTACTGGAACGAGCTGAACAACAGCCTGATCCGCTACCTCGAAGAGCTCGACCTGACCCGCGAGCGGGCGGCACTGGTGCTGGAAAGCCAGGATCGCCGGCGCAGCGAGCGGATGAACCGCACCATGTACCGCTTCGGCATCATTACCTGCATCTTCCTGCCCATGAGCTTCATCACCGGGCTGCTGGGTATCAATGTCGGCGGTATCCCGGGGGCGGAAAACCCCTATGGCTTCCTGTTTGCCTGCATCGTCGTGCTGGGGCTGGCGGTGGGGCAGTGGTGGCTGTTCCGGCGGTTGCGGTGGGTCTAGATTTGTTGCGCCTGTCCTGGCCTCTTCGCGGGCTTGCCTGCTCCCACAGGTACAGCGCCGCTGCTGAAACTGGCGCGGTCCCTGTGGCAGCGGGCGTGCCCGCGAAGAATGCATCGCGCATTCATTTTGAAACATTCGTCCCAATGCGATGTGTGACCCATCGCCCGGCCATCTCGTCTCTGACTGACACTGCGCGAGGTGCCCATGCACGATCCGTTTGAAGAATCCCTGCGCGACCTGCTCAAGGCGTCACCCTCCGGCAATGACCGGGATGACCGGGACGACGCCGCCTGCCTGGGTCGCGTGCTGAAAACCGCCAACCGCCAGGTTGGCGCAGGTGATCTGTTCAGCCTGCTTGGCCGCTGGAGCCAGGCGCTGCTGATCGCCGTGAACAATGGCGCGGCGCATGTTGCGCCGGTGCGTCGACATTCTTCCCGCAACGCTGCCAACGGCAGCAAAGCAGATAAGGCCGATTGAATATGGAACTCGATCTCTGGACCCAGAGCCTGGTCACTGCCATGACTGCCCTTTGGACCAAGGTAGCGAACTTCATCCCTAACCTGTTCGGCGCGCTGGTCGTGGTGCTGCTCGGTTTCGTGGTGGCCAAGCTGCTCGACACGCTGCTGTCCAAACTGCTGGCCAAGTTCGGCCTGGACCGCCTGATGGGCGGCACCGGGCTGACCAAGATGCTCGGCCGGGTCGGCATCCAGGTGCCGATCTCGACCCTGGTCGGCAAGATCGTCTACTGGTTCGTGCTGCTCATCTTCCTGGTCTCGGCCGCTGAATCGCTGGGCCTGGAGCGCGTGTCGGCAACCCTCGACATGCTCGCCCTGTACCTGCCCAAGGTGTTCGGTGCAGCCCTGGTGCTGCTGGCCGGCGTGCTGCTGGCCCAGGTGGCCAACGGCCTGGTGCGCGGCGCTGCCGAAGGCATCGGGTTGGAATACTCGGCGGGCCTGGGGCGTATTACCCAAGGCCTGGTGATCATCATCAGCATCTCGGTGGCCATCAGCCAGCTGGAGGTGAAAACCGACCTGCTCAACCATGTGATCGTGATCGGGCTGATTACCGTTGGTCTGGCCGTTGCGCTGGCAATGGGCTTGGGTAGCCGCGAAATCGCCGGGCAGATCCTGGCCGGCATCTACGTGCGCGAGCTGTATCAGGTGGGCCAGCAGGTGCGGATTGGAGAGGTCGAAGGACATATCGAGGAAATCGGTACGGTCAAGACGACGCTGCTGACCGATGATGGCGAACTGGTGTCGCTGTCCAACCGCGAGCTGCTTGAACAGCGCGTCAATAGCCGCTAACCGCACAAAGCTGTTAATGTATGCCGCCGCGAAAATCGACCCACGGGGTCGCGCGGCGACATTGACCTGACTGTCGGCCAGATCCGTTTTGAATAAAGTTCATTCGCCGCCCATGCGTTATGACCCCCGCGAGCTCACCGACGAAGAGTTGGTGGCGCGTTCGCATGAGGAGCTATTCCACGTTACCCGCGCCTATGAAGAGCTCATGCGGCGCTACCAGCGGACCCTGTTCAACGTCTGTGCACGTTACCTGGGGAACGACCGTGACGCGGACGATGTCTGTCAGGAAGTCATGCTGAAAGTGCTGTACGGGCTGAAGAACTTCGAGGGTAAGTCCAAGTTCAAGACCTGGCTCTACAGCATCACCTACAACGAATGCATTACCCAGTACCGCAAGGAGCGCCGTAAACGCCGGTTGATGGATGCCTTGAGTCTGGACCCTGTGGAAGAGGCGTCCGAAGACAAGGCTCCCAAGCCGGAAGAAAAAGGCGGGCTGGACAAGTGGCTGGTGCATGTGAACCCGATTGACCGGGAAATCCTGGTGCTGCGATTTGTCGCAGAGCTGGAATTTCAGGAAATTGCCGACATCATGCACATGGGCCTGAGCGCAACGAAAATGCGCTACAAGCGCGCGCTAGACAAGCTTCGAGAGAAATTTGCCGGCCTTGATGAAACTTAGTGGCCTGCAAATATCTCTAACGAACCGGCGAGTTCTGCTAGACTTGCCGTCGAGTTGTCCCCCTTGTTTGTGGTGGGACTGCTTAACTATCACCAGATGGGGATTTAACGGATGAAATTGAAAAACACCTTGGGCTTGGCCATTGGCTCGCTCGTCGCTGCTACTTCCTTCGGCGTTCTGGCTCAAGGCCAAGGCGCTGTGGAAATCGAAGGCAACGTTACCAAGCAGTACTACGACAGCGAACGTAACTTCAAGAACGACGGCACCAATCCTGGTGTTCGCCTGGGCTACTTCCTGACCGACGACGTTTCCCTGGACCTCGGCTACAACGAGACCCACAACGCGCGTGGTGAAGTCTTCAACAAAGACATCAAAGGTTCCAAGGCCAAGCTCGACGCTACCTACCACTTCGGTACCGTGGGCGACGCTCTGCGTCCATACGTTTCCGCCGGTTTCGCTCACGAGAGCCTGGGCCAGGCCACTCGTAGCGGCCGCGACCACTCCACCTTCGCCAACGTTGGCGCTGGCGCCAAGTGGTACATCACCGACATGTTCTTCGCCCGTGCCGGCGTAGAAGCCATGTACAACATCGACAACGGCAACACCGAGTGGGGTCCGACCGTTGGTGTTGGTCTGAACTTCGGCGGTAGCCCGAAGCAAGCTGAAGTCGCTCCGGCTCCAGTTGCCGAAGTGTGCTCCGACTCCGACAACGACGGCGTTTGCGACAACGTCGACAAGTGCCCTGACACCCCGGCCAACGTTACCGTTGACGCTGATGGCTGCCCGGCTGTTGCCGAAGTCGTTCGCGTTGAGCTGGACGTCAAGTTCGACTTCGACAAGTCGGTCGTCAAGCCAAACAGCTACGGCGACATCAAGAACCTGGCTGACTTCATGAAGCAGTACCCACAGACCACCACCACCGTGGAAGGTCACACTGACTCCGTCGGCCCAGACGCTTACAACCAGAAGCTGTCCGAGCGTCGTGCCAACGCTGTCAAGCAGGTCCTGACCCAGCAGTACGGCGTTGAATCCAGCCGTGTTGACTCGGTTGGCTACGGCGAAACCCGTCCGGTTGCCGACAACGCCACCGAAGAAGGCCGCGCTATCAACCGTCGCGTTGAAGCTCAGGTAGAAGCCCAGGCCAAGTAATTGGTTTGAAGCTTCAGGAAAAACCCGGCCTCGGCCGGGTTTTTCTTTGCCTGGGATTTGTGTCACTTGTGACGGCCTCTTCGCGGGTAAACCCGCTCCCACAGGTACTGCACCGATTTCATTACAGGTGCAGTACCTGTGGGAGCGGGTTTACCCGCGAAGGGGCCAGATGAGGCACCCTATCATCCAGCAATTGCCACAAGGTCCCGAGCCACCTGCTCTCCAACCACCTCCCCAATCACCACTATCGCCGGGCTACGCAAGCCAAACCCGCGCGCATCCTCGACCATACCCCGCACATCGCTCCTGCACTCCCGCTGCTGCGGCAACGAGGCATTTTCGATCATCGCCACCGGCGTCGCCGCTGCCATGCCCCCTTCAAGCAACCCTTGGCGCACCTGCTCCAGCCTGGCCACGCCCATGTACACCACCAGCGTCGTGCCGCCCTGGGCCAAGGCCGCCCAGTTCAGCTCGCTGTCGTCCTGGGTATGAGCGGTGACCAGCGTCACGCCCCGGCTCACACCCCGTGAGGTCAGGGAAATCCCGCATTGCGTGGCGCCAGCCAGGCCGGCGGTGATGCCGTTGACCACTTCCACCTCGATACCATGCCCCTGCAACCACAGCGCCTCCTCACCGCCACGGCCGAAGATGCACGGGTCACCGCCCTTGAGCCGTACCACGCAGCGCCCTTGCCGCGCATGGCGCAGCATCAGGCGCTGGATGAACGCCTGCGGCGTGGAGCGGCAGCCGCCGCGCTTGCCCACGGCAATCACCCGGGCCTGCGGGCAATGCGCCAGCAGCGCCGGGTTGACCAGGTCGTCGATCATCACCACGGCAGCTTGCTGCAAGGCGCGCACAGCCTTGAGGGTGAGCAGTTCGGGGTCACCAGGGCCGGCACCAACCAGCCAGACTTTTGCATTCATCAGGGTTTCCTCATCGGCAAGGCGCGTTCAGCCCTTGAGCAGGGTGAGCAGCAGTATCAGGTTGAACAGCAAGGACAGCAGGGCCAGGGTGCGCCAGACCTTCAACGGCTCGCGCTCCAGCAACGGCCGTGGCCGGCTGGGCAGTTCCTGGCGGTCGCCCCGTTCGAGTAGCAGCAGCCAATGTTCCGCTGTTTCGAAGCGCTGCGCCGGATCGGCTGCCAGCGCCTGCTGCAGGTTATGCTGCAGCCATTCCGGCAGGTCGGGGCGGTAGCGCGCGGCGCTGACCGGCTGGCCAAAGCGCGGGCGCTGGAAGGCCTCCACCTCGCCGTACGGGTAGTGACCGGTAAGCAGGTGATAGAGCGTCACGCCCACGGCATACAGGTCCTGGCGTGGGCTGGGCGGCTGGCCGTCGAACGCTTCCGGGGCAATGTACGTCGGTGTGCCCGGCAACTCGTGCAGCGGGTCTTCGGACAGGCCCGGGCAGTAGGCCAGGCCGAAGTCCAGCAGGCGCAGCTGGCCATCGCTGCCCAGGTGCAGGTTGTCTGGCTTGATGTCGCGGTGCAGCAGGTTGCGCCGGTGCAGTACGCCGACTGCCTGCAGCAATTGCCTGGCCAGCTCCAGCCACTGCGGCATGGGCAGCGGGCCATGTTCGGCCAGAAGCGCCGCCAGGCTCTGGCCGGGGTATTCGCGCATCACATAGTACAGGTGCTGGCGCTGGCTGGCGGCGTGCAACTCGGGAAAGTGCCGACCCGCGACCCGGCGCAGGAACCATTCCTCCAGCAACAGCCCTTGCGCCGCGCCAGGCTCCCGCTCGCGTGCGGCGGGCAGGGTCTTCAGCAGCCAGGCCTGGCCCTGGCCATCGCGTACCCGGTACAGCAACGACTGGCGGCTGTGCGACAGCAGCTTTTCGGTTTGCCAGCCATCGATGACCTGGCCCTCACGCAGCGGGCCGGGCACCGGCCAATGCTGCAGCTGTGCCAGGGTGTCGCCCAGGTTGGCCGTGCCCAGATGTTCGACCTGCACCAGCAAGGCACTGGCATTGTCCTGGCTGCCGTTGAGGTGCGCGCTGGCGACCAGGGTGTCGACTGCCAGTTGCAGGTCGGGTTGCTCGCGCAGCACCGCCTGGATGTGCTGGTCGCCCAGGCTGGCCCATACGCCATCGCTCAGCAGCAGAAAGCACTCGCCCGGCTGCAGCTCGCCTTCCAGATAATCCACCAGCAGGTGCTGGTCCAGGCCCAGTGCTCGCTTGAGTACATGCTGCATGCCCGGCTGGTCCCATACATGGTCTTCGCTCAGGCATTGCAAGTGCCCAGCGTGCCAGCGGTACACGCGGCAATCGCCTACATGTGCCAGGGTGAAGCGCCGGCCACGCAGCACCAGCGCGCTGAGGGTGGTCAATAGTGGTTGGCCACTGCCTTGGGCGCGCAACCAGCGGTTCTGCGCCAGCAGCAGGCGGTCGAGTGCCTGGGCCACGCTCCAGGTCGCAGGGGTGGCGTAATAGTCCAGGGCCAGCGCCTGCAGGCTGGCACGGGCTGCCAGGCCGCCATCGGCACATTGGCTGACGCCGTCGGCGAGGGCGAACAGGTAGCCCTTGCTGGCGGCCAGCTCCGGCGCCGGGGTAACCAGGCGCAGGGCGTCCTGGTTTTCCTCGCGTGGCCCGGTGGCGCTGGCCTGGGCAAAGTTCAGTTGCAGGCTCATGGCTATGCCTCAGACGCGCGCCGCAGTAACCGCAGCCGAGCCCCAGGTGGTGCGCCAGCGCTGTTTCACGCCGTGCAGGCCGAACCAGGCCAACAAGCCCAGGCTGGCGAACAGCCACAGCCCCAGCTGGTAGTCACCGGTGTGCTGCTTGATGGTGCCAAGCCCGGCGGCCAGCAGGAAGCCGCCGATGCCGCCGGCCATGCCGATCAGCCCGGTCATCACGCCGATCTCCTGGCGGAAGCGTTGCGGCACCAGCTGGAACACTGCGCCATTGCCGGCTCCCAGGCCGAGCATGGCGCTGACGAACAGGGCCAGTGCGGCGGCGGCACCGGGCAGGTTGAAGCCGACCGCGGCGATGCAGATAGCCGCCACGCTGTACATGCCCAGCAGCGTGCGGATACCGCCGAAGCGGTCGGCCAGGGCGCCGCCGAGTGGGCGCATCAGGCTGCCGGCGAATACGCAGGCAGCGGTGTAGTAGCCGGCGGTGACCGGGCTCAGGCCATACTGGTCGCTGAAATAGCCGGGCAGGGCGCTGGCCAGGCCGATGAAGCCGCCGAAGGTGACGCTGTAGAAGAACATGAACCACCAGCTGTCACGGTCGCCCAGGGCCTTGAGGTAGTCGGCCATGGCTTTTGGCTTGGGCCGCTGCGGGGCATTGCGTGCCAGCAGGGCGAACACCACAATGGCCAGCGACAGCGGGATCAGCGCAAAGCCGAACACATTGTGCCAGCCAAAGCCCGCAGCCAGCGCCGGGGCCAGCAGGGCGGCGAACACTGTGCCGGAGTTGCCGGCACCGGCAATGCCCATGGCTTTGCCTTGATGCTGTGGTGGATACCACTGCGAGGCCAGTGGCAGTGACACGGCGAACGAAGCGCCGGCAAAACCGAGGAAAACGCCCAGCAGCAGCGCTTGTTCATAGCTGTGTACGCCCAGGTGCCAGGCAGCGGCGAGGGCGACAATGACCACTACCTGGCCGATCAGCCCGGCGGTTTTGGGCGACAGGCGGTCCACCAGCACGCCCATGGCAAAGCGCAGGACCGCCCCGGCCAGGATCGGTGTGGCCACCATCAGGCCCCGTTGTTGTGCACTCAGCTGCAGATCGGCGGCAATCTGCACCGCCAGTGGGCCAAGCAGGTACCAGACCATGAAGCTGAGGTCGAAGTACAGGAACGCGGCGAACAGCGTGGGCACATGCCCGGATTTCCAGAAGCTGGTACTCATCGAACACCTCACTCGGCAATGCAACGGAACGAAAAAGACGCCGCCACCCGCTCCACGTGGGTGGAGGGGATAGCGACGTCTTTGTCGGGATTTAAGTGGGGCAACCGCCGTTGGCTACCGGTGCACTAACCTCAGCAAGAGCCGGGCCAACTCTCCGTGATGCAGTCCCTTTGTAGGAGCGGCCTTGTGTCGCGATGGGCTGCGTGAAGCAGGCCGCTAGCCCAACATCTCATGCATGGCAATGATCTGCTCGGCCACCTGGATCAGCTTCTGCTGCCGGCTCATGGCCTGGCGGCGCATCAGGGTGTAGGCCTGTTCTTCGTTGCAGTCCTTCATCTTCATCAGCAAACCCTTGGCCTGTTCGATGCGCTTGCGCTCGGCCAGTTGCTGGTCACGCGCAAGCAGCTGCGCCTTCAGCGCCTGGTCACTTTCGAAGCGGGCCATGGCCACATCCAGGATCGGCTGCAGCCGCGCGGCATGGATGCCTTCGACGATGTAGGCACTGACCCCCGCCTGGATCGCCTGGCGCATCACTCCGGGGTCGTGCTCGTCGGTGAACAGCACGATCGGCCGCGGTTGGTCACGGCTGACCAGCACCACCTGTTCCATCACATCGCGGTCCGGTGAATCGGTATCGATCAGCACCACGTCCGGGCGCACCGTTTCCACGCACGCGGGCAGGTCGATGGTCAGGCCAGGGGCTTCTATGACCTCGAAGCCGGCCTCGCTCAAGGCCGCCTTGAGGCGGCCGAGTTTGCTCTGGGTGTCGTCGATCAGCAGTATGCGCAACATGAACGGTCCCCCTCACGCGCCGACACGGGTATCAGGCAGGTCGCCCAGAGCATGCAGGCGGAAACTGCGGGCATATCCGTAGGGGTCGCTGCCATCCCAACGGCTGCCGTCGATCAACAGGCTGCTGCGCATCGGCTGCTCGGGGCAGGCCACGCCGAGGCTTTGTGCCGCCTCGCCATACAACGCCAGCTGCTGGACCTGGCGGGCCACGCCGAGGTAGTCGGGGTCTTCGCGCAGCAGGCCCCAGCGGCGGAACTGGGTCATGAACCACATGCCGTCGGACAGGTACGGCAGGTTGGCCCGGCCGTGGTCGTGCAGGCGCAAGGCGTGCGGGTCTTGCCAGTGGTTGCCCAAGCCATCGTGATAGCTGCCGAGCAGGCGCGGTTCGATACTCGCCAGCGGGGTGTTCAGGTAGGCGCTACCGCTGAGCAGTTGCGCAGTGCTGCGGCGGTTTTCCGGGCTTTGCTCGATGAAGCGGCTGGCGGCGAGGACCGCCTTGACCAGCGCGCGGGCACTGTTGGGGTATTGTTCGGCAAAGGCGCGGGCGCAAGCCAGGACCTTTTCCGGGTGGTCCGGCCAGATCGATTGGCTGGTGGCCAAGGTGAAGCCCTGGCCGGTGGCCACAGCGTCGGCAGCCCAAGGTTCGCCCACGCAGAAACCGTCGATGCGCCCGGCCTGGATATGCGCGGCCATTTGTGCCGGGGGCACCACCACGCTGTCGACGTCGCGCAACGGGTGGATGCCCTGGCTGGCCAGCCAGTAATACAGCCACATGGCGTGGGTGCCGGTGGGGAAGGTCTGGGCGAAGGTGAGGCGTGCGCCACGCTGGTGCACCAGTTGCGCCAGTGCTTCAGGGTTGGTCACGCCTTTGCGCTGCAAGGCCGGGGACAGGTTTATGGCCTGGGCGTTCTGGTTCAGTCCCATGAGCACGGCCATGGCGCTGGCCGGTACACCGCCGATGCCCAGGTGCACGGCGTAGACCAGGCCATACAGGCAATGCGCGGCATCCAGTTCGCCGCTGACCAGCTTGTCGCGTAGCCCGGCCCAGGAGCCCTGGCGCTTGAGGTTGAGGGTAAGGCCATGCTGCTGGGCGAAGCCCTGGGTGGCGGCGACTACCACCGAGGCGCAGTCGGTCAGGGCCATGTAGCCGATGTTCAGGCTGGGCTTTTCCGGGGCATCGCTGCCGTTGACCCAGGCCAGGGGCGTTGCTCGGGGTACAGTGTTCACAAGGTTCCTCGCCCGTACTGATAAGGCAGTGGGCTTTTCCGGTGCAACCGATGTGCCAGCTGACAGCAGCACTGTGGAGCAACTGCCTTGTGCCGCCTGCACTGGCCTCATCGCCGGCAAGCCGGCTCCCACAGGTACAGCACAGGTTTCAGCCCTTGTGTTGTACCTGTGGGAGCCGGCTTGCCGGCGATGAGGCCAGTGCAGGCCCACGATTTGCTGTCATGCCGGCCCCGCGCTGGCTATAATCGCCCCCTCATTCACCCCGAGCCTTGCCCGCCCATGTATACCCTGGCCCGCCAGCTGCTGTTCAAGCTTTCCCCGGAAACCTCCCACGACCTGTCCCTGGACCTGATTGGTGCCGGTGGCCGTCTCGGCCTCAACGGCATGCTGTGCAAGCAGCCGGCGGCTTTGCCGGTTACGGTCATGGGCTTGAACTTCGCCAACCCGGTGGGCCTGGCGGCCGGCCTGGACAAGAACGGCGCGGCCATCGACGGTTTCGCCCAGCTGGGCTTCGGCTTCGTAGAAATCGGCACCGTCACCCCGCGCCCGCAGCCGGGCAACCCCAAGCCGCGGCTGTTCCGCCTGCCGCAGGCTACGGCCATCATCAACCGCATGGGCTTCAACAATCTGGGCGTTGATCACCTGCTCGGCCGGGTGCGGGCTGCGCGATACAACGGCGTGCTGGGCATCAACATCGGCAAAAATTTCGATACCCCGGTGGAGCGTGCCGTCGATGATTACCTGATCTGCCTGGACAAGGTGTACGCCGACGCCAGTTACATCACGGTCAACGTCAGTTCGCCAAATACTCCGGGCCTGCGCAGCCTGCAATTTGGCGATTCGCTCAAGCAATTGCTCGATGCCCTGGCCGAGCGCCGCGAGCAACTGGCCGGCATGCATGGCAAGCGCGTGCCATTGGCAATCAAGATCGCCCCGGACATGAGCGACGAAGAAACCGCCCTGGTGGCTGCCGCGCTGATGGAGTCGGGCATGGATGCGGTAATCGCCACCAACACCACGCTGGGGCGTGAAGGTGTCGAAGGGTTGCCGTACGGTGGCGAGGCGGGTGGCCTGTCGGGCGCGCCGGTGCTGGAGAAGAGCACCCATATCGTCAAGGTGCTGGCGGGCGAACTGGGCGGCAAGCTGCCGATCATTGCCGCTGGCGGCATTACCGAAGGCCGCCATGCCGCCGAGAAGATCGCTGCCGGGGCGAGCCTGGTGCAGATTTATTCGGGTTTCATTTATAAAGGGCCTGCGCTGATTCGCGAAGCGGTGGATGCTATCGCTGCGATGCCGAGGTAACCTGACGGGCCCATTCGCGGGCATGCCCGCTCCCACAGGGTTCAGCGCACTGCTGAAGCTGACGCTACACCTGTGGGAGCGGGCGAGCCCGCGAAGAAGCCAGCGCGGATAGGGATTCGCACCCATAAAAAAGGGCCCCGTCAAGGGGCCCCTGGGCCTTCGCCCGCCGCCCGGATAGGGCGTGCATGGTGAATCGAATTCAGTGTCCTCGTTCAGCCAACGGCGTGATTTTCGTTGAGTCTATGGATGCCAGCGGTGCCAGTCATTCCGTCCCAGTTATCACCGCGACCTTCACGCCAGCCGTTGATCCAGGCTTGGCGAACAGAAGGAAGATTGAAGGGGCAAAGTTCGCGGGATTTGCCGGTGACCCCGTATTGGTAGCCACGTGAATATGCTCTTTCCAACGGATCACGCTTAAGTCTTCTCATAGGGTGTTGCCCTCACTTGTTGACTGTAATGTCCCGTCGGCCTCTCCGAGGCCGGGCAGAGTCTTTCTGCCGGTGTGCGCTCGCTGCCGGCGTGGCGAGCTGAAAGTGCCGCCTCGTTGCGAAGCGGCCTGAGACCAGTTCTATCGAATGCGAGTCACCGTGTGAATGATCGATTTGTCATAAGCACGTAACCTTTCCAAGGGTGAGGGGATAAGTAAATAAATGCGACTCAACCTTGTTTAGCGTTGAGCCCGCTATGATCAGGGTTTGCCGATCATTGACGTCATTTCGCCAGCGTTGCTCGCGGATGACAGTAATAATTTGAAATGCGACGAAGGGTCACAACGGCCCCGGTGTCGCCAGAATTTTTAGTACTGCCTGATGATCTAAGCTGTCTTTGCCACTGGGCCAGGCACGGATCGGTCAGGCGGCCCGGCCTTTCAGTGCACGCTCGCGTGCCAGGAAAGGCCACCCGCACACCTGCTGGAAAGGTGTGCGGGCAAACATCGCGGGGCGATGCGTTGCCCCGTCAGTCAAATAGCCCAAGGCGCTGGATTACTCATGTCGGACCGTTTCGAACTTTACCTCACTTGCCCCAAAGGCCTGGAAGGCCTGCTTGCCGAAGAGGCCCGGGGCCTCGGCCTGGATGATGTGCGTGAGCACACCTCGGCCATTCGCGGCGCCGCCGACATGGAAACCGCCTACCGCCTGTGCCTGTGGTCACGCTTGGCCAACCGGGTGCTGCTGGTCCTCAAGCGCTTCTCCATGAAAAACGCCGACGACCTCTACGACGGCGTGCACGCAGTCGACTGGGCCGACCACCTGGCAGCCGACGGCACCCTGGCTGTGGAGTTCAGCGGCCATGGCTCGGGCATCGACAACACCCACTTTGGTGCACTGAAGGTCAAGGATGCGATTGTCGACAAGCTGCGCAACCGCGAAGGGCTGCGCCCGTCGGTGGAAAAGATCGACCCTGATGTGCGTGTGCACCTGCGCCTGGACCGTGGCGAAGCCATTCTTTCCCTGGACCTCTCCGGGCACAGCCTGCACCAGCGTGGCTACCGCCTGCAGCAAGGTGCCGCGCCGCTGAAGGAAAACCTGGCGGCGGCGGTGCTGATCCGCGCCGGCTGGCCGCGCATTGCCGCCGAAGGTGGCGCGCTGGCCGACCCGATGTGCGGTGTAGGTACCTTCCTGGTCGAAGCGGCGATGATCGCCGCCGATATCGCGCCCAACCTCAAGCGTGAACGCTGGGGCTTCAGTGCCTGGCTTGGCCATGTACCGGCGTTGTGGCGCAAGGTGCATGACGAGGCGCAGGCGCGGGCGCAGGCCGGCCTGGCCAAGCCGCCGCTGTGGATCCGTGGCTACGAGGCCGACCCACGGCTGATCCAGCCAGGCCGTAACAACGTCGAGCGTGCCGGCCTGGGCGACTGGGTGAAGATCTACCAGGGTGAAGTCAGCACCTTCGAGCCGCGCCCGGACCAGAACCAGAAAGGCCTGGTCATCAGCAACCCGCCCTATGGCGAGCGCCTGGGTGATGAAGCCAGCCTGCTGTACCTCTACCAGAACCTCGGCGAGCGCCTGCGCCAGGCCTGCATGGGTTGGGAGGCAGCGGTGTTCACCGGCGCGCCGCAGTTGGGCAAGCGCATGGGCATTCGCAGCCACAAGCAGTATGCGTTCTGGAACGGTGCCTTGCCGTGCAAGCTGCTGCTGTTCAAGGTGCAGCCTGACCAGTTCGTTACCGGCGAGCGCCGCGAAACGCAGCCTGAAGGCACGGAAACCCGCCCGCAGGCACCGCTGGCGAGCGAGCCGGCGCGCCTGTCGGAAGGGGCGCAGATGTTTGCCAACCGCCTGCAGAAAAACCTCAGGCAACTGGGTAAGTGGGCCCGCCGCGAACAGGTCGATTGCTACCGCCTGTACGATGCCGACATGCCCGAATATGCCCTGGCGGTCGACCTGTACCAGGACTGGGTGCACGTGCAGGAATACGCCGCGCCACGTTCGGTCGACCCGGACAAGGCCCAGGCACGCCTGCTCGACGCACTGGCAGCCATCCCGCAGGCCCTGGGCATCTCGCCGCAGCGTGTGGTGCTCAAGCGTCGCGAGCGGCAGAGCGGCACGCGCCAGTATGAGCGCCAGGCAACCGAAGGCCGCTTCCAGGAAGTGAACGAGGGCGGCGTCAAGTTGCTGGTCAACCTTACCGACTACCTCGACACCGGCCTGTTCCTCGACCATCGCCCGATGCGCATGCGCATCCAGCGCGAAGCCGCCGGCAAGCGCTTCCTCAACCTGTTCTGCTACACCGCCACAGCCACCGTGCATGCGGCCAAGGGTGGGGCGCGCAGCACCACCAGCGTCGACTTGTCGAAAACCTACCTGGACTGGGCGCGGCGCAACCTGGCGCTCAATGGCTTCTCGGATCGCAACCGCCTGGAGCAGGGCGATGTGATGGCCTGGCTGGAGGGTAACCGCGACAGCTACGACCTGATCTTCATCGACCCGCCGACCTTCTCCAACTCCAAGCGCATGGAAGGCGTATTCGACGTGCAGCGTGACCACGTGCAGCTGCTGGACCTGGCCATGGCCCGCCTGGCGCCGGGTGGCGTGCTGTATTTCTCCAACAACTTCCGTAAGTTCCAGCTGGACGAGCACCTGATGGCGCGTTACGCGGTGGAAGAAATCACCGCCCAGACGCTGGACCCGGACTTCGCCCGCAACAACCGTATCCATCGTGCCTGGCGGTTGCAGCTGCGTTGAGGCGACGAGGTACATTGCGCGGCTAATGGCCAATAGCTATAACTGAAGGCAGGGCAAGATAATCCGCAGGACGCTGACGTGACGAGATGGGTGTATGTCAAACGGTGGCGTTCGTGCGCGGTTGCTTGGCCTGTGCACAGAGGCGGTGTCCGCCTGGGCGGTGGCCCTGGTCGCCCTGGTGGTGGGCGGCCTGTTGACGGCCGTTCTGGCACTTGCCGCGCAAACCTTCTACAAGCAGCAGCTGCGCCAGCGCTTCGAGCTGCTGGCCAGCGAACGTTTCAGCCGTATCGTCGAGCGGATTGACGAGCAGCAGCAGCGGCTGGACGGGCTGCGGCGGTTTTTCAGCTTTTCCAACGAAATCACCCCACGCGAGTTCGACGGCTACACCCGGCCATTGCTGCAGCGGACCCTGGCCTACGCCTGGGCGCCGCGTGTCGAAGCCGCGCAACGCACCGAGTTCGAGCGCCACGCCAGTGCGCATGCCGGCCCGGGCTATGTGATCCGCGACCAGGATGAGCAAGGCCAGTGGCGCCCATCTCCCCAGCGCGACCATTACTTCCCGGTCCTCTATACCCAGTCGGGTGAATTACCCGGGCTGCCCTATGGGCTGGACCTCGCCGGCCAGGACGTTCCCCTGGCTGCATTGTCGCGGGCGCTGGGGCCGGGCAGCATGGCGGTGTCCGAGCCACTGCCCATGTTCGATACCAGCTCGGATGCGCGTGGCCTGCTGATGGTGGCGCCGGTGTTTGCCGATGCCAACCCCCGCGGCGCGGCAGTGGGCTATGTAATGGCCTTGCTGAGCATGCGTGAGCTGGTCAGTGACGGGCGCCCGGTGGCGGCAGATGACAACCTGGTCGTGCGCATCGTAGACCCCACCGGGCTGCATGGCCCCGAAGTGATGTTCGATTCGCAGAACCCGGCAGCTCCCCTGGCGCTGGTCAGCAACCAGCTGTTGCACCTGGCTGACCACCACTTCCAGCTGAGTATCCGGCCGAGCCTGGCTTTCTTGCAGGCCAACCGTTCTTCCGTGGTGCTGGCGGTGAGCCTGCTGGGCGGCCTGTTGAGCCTGCTGCTCAGCGTTTTGCTTTACAGCCTGCTCAGCCAGCGCCAGCGTGCCTTGGCCCTGGTCGAGCAGCGCACCGCCGAGCTGCGGGCCAGCGAGCAGTCCCTGCGTGGCACCCACAACCAGCTGCGTAGCGTACTGGATGCCGCAACCCAGGTGGCGATCATCGCCACCAACCTCAAGGGTGTGATTGGCACCTTCAACGCCGGTGCCGAGCGCATGTTCGGTTACCCGGCCAGCGAGGCGATCGGCCAGCTGCGCCTGGAGGACCTGGTACTGCCCGAGGAGTTGAGCCAGCGTGCCCATGCCTTGAGCCTGCGTTACGGCCGGCCGATTGCAGGCGACCAGGCCATGTTCGCCGAAACGGTGCAGGCGCATGGCGCCGAGCCGGGAGAGTGGACCTTGTTACGCGCTGATGGCAGCCAACTGGTGGCCAATATGCTGGTTACCGCCATGCTCGATGAACAGGGATTGTGGATGGGTTACCTGGCGATCTGCATCGATGTCACTGAACGGCGTCGGGTGCATGAGGCACTGGCGGCGCGCGACAGCCTGCTGGAAAAGCTCAGTGCCGAGGTGCCGGGTGGCATCTACCAGTACCGCCTGGATGGCAACGGCCATTCTTGCTTTCCGTACGCCAGCAAAGGCCTGTACGACATCTACGAAGTCGACCTGCAACAGCTGCGCGAGGACGCCACGGCGGTGTTCGAGCGCATCCACCCGGATGACCTGGAGCGCGTGCGCCGTTCGGTGCGTTACTCGGCCGAACACCTGTCGCCCTGGCGCGAGGAGTACCGGGTTTGCCTGCCGCGTGCCGGGCTGCGTTGGGTGCGTGGCGAGGCGACACCGGAAGTGGGCGAGCAGGGCTGCACCTTGTGGCACGGCTACCTGACCGACATCTCCGACCTCAAGGGCGTGGAAGAAGAGTTGCGTGCGTTGTCGGTGACCGACTCGCTGACCGGTATCCATAACCGCCGCTTTTTCCAGGAGCGGCTCAGGTTCGAGCTGGAACGGGCCCAGCGCGATGGCCTGGCGCTGGCGGTGATCATGCTCGATATCGATCACTTCAAATGCATCAACGACCGCTTCGGCCATGCCGCCGGCGATTATGTGTTACGCAGCCTGTGCCTGCGCATTGGCCAGCGCTTGCGGCGTACCGATGTGTTCTGTCGGTTGGGTGGCGAGGAATTCATGGTGCTGTGCCCGGGCAGCGATGCCAGGCAGGCGCGGCTGCTGGCGCTGGAGCTGTGGCAAGGAGTGCGCGATGTGCCGGTGGAAGGCGTGGGCAAGGTGACCGCGAGTTTTGGTGTAGCGGGTTGGCGACCGGGGGAAGGGGCCGATGCCTTGCTGTTGCGGGCTGATGCAGGGGTGTACGCGGCCAAGCAGGCCGGGCGGGATCGGGTGGAGGGGGAGTAGGCCTGACAGCTGTCAGTTGTCAGTGCCGGCCCTTTCGCGGGCTTGCCCGCTCCCACAGCTACTGCACCAGGTTCAATAACGGTGCAGTAGCTGTGGGAGCGGGCAAGCCCGCGAAGAGGCCGGTACTGGCTACCTGTCAGTTGGCCGCTGTGCTGCCGGCCAGCTTCGGCTGGCGGTACAGGTCCAGCAGCACCTGGTCGAGCACCTGCGAGGCGCCCCATGGTTTCGGGTCGTTGAGGATTGCCGCCACCGCCCAGGTATGGCCGTTGCTGTCACGGCTGAAGCCGGCAATTGCCCGCACGGTGTTCAGCGTACCGGTCTTGATGTGCCCTTCACCAGTCATGGCGGTGCGCTTCAGGCGTTTGCGCATGGTGCCGTCCATGCCCACCAGCGGCATCGAGCTCATGAACTCGGCTGCATAGGGGCTCTTCCAGGCGGCCTGCAGCATTGCAGCCATTTCCCGGGTGCTGACCCGTTCGGCGCGGGACAGGCCGGAGCCGTTTTCCATCACCAGGTGCGGCGCGGTAATGCCCTTCTTCGCCAGCCACTGGCGCACCACGCGCTGGGCAGCGCGAGCGTCGTCACCATCGGCATCGGTGCGGAACTGCGCGCCAAGGCTCAGGAACAGCTGCTGGGCCATGGTGTTGTTGCTGTACTTGTTGATGTCGCGGATCACTTCCACCAGGTCTGGCGAGAAGGCGCGGGCCAGCAGGCGAGCGCCCTTGGGCACGTTCTCGAAGCGGTCGCCACCCTGGATGCTGCCACCCAGTTCGTTCCAGATCGCGCGCACGGCGCCGGCGGCGTAGGTGGGGTGGTCGAGCAGCGACAGGTAGGTCTGCGAGTTGCAACCGTCACCCAGCTGGCCGCTGACCGTTACGCTGATGCCATCGGCCTGCTGCACCGGGTTGTAGCGCACATCACCCGAACACTGCTTGGAGGCTACCGCCTTGACCTGGTTGTCGATGCGGATGCTGGCAATCGGCGGTTCGACCGCGATGGTGACCTTGCCGCCATCGTTGCGGGCCACGAAACGCAGGGCCTTGAGGTTGACCAGCAGCGAGTCGGGCTTGACCAGGAACGGCTTGTTCTCATCGCCGCCGTCGTCGTTGAACTGCGGCAGGTTGGGCTGCACGAAATGGCTGCGGTCGAGCACCAGGTCGCCGGTGATGGTGCGCACGCCATTGGCGCGCAGGTCACGCATCAGCAGCCACAGCTTTTCCATGTTCAGCTTCGGGTCGCCGCCACCTTTGAGGTACAGGTTACCGTTGAGTACACCGTTGCTCAGGGTGCCGTCGGTGTAGAACTCGGTTTTCCACTGGAAGGTCGGGCCGAGCAGTTCGAGGGCGGCGTAGGTGGTGACCAGTTTCATGGTCGAAGCCGGGTTCACCGAGACATCGGCATTGAACACGGTCGGTGTGCCGGGGCCGTCCAGCGGCAGCATCACCAGCGACAGGGCAGAATCCTGCAGTTTGTTGGCCTTGAGGGCCTGCTGCACTTTGGCAGGCAGTGTGGTGTTGACTGCGGCGGCCTGGCTGGGCAGGGCGAGTGGCAACAGCAGGCCGGCAAGAACGAGGGGACGAAGCGTTTTGATCATGATCGATAAATACCCTACGGCGAGGGAAAAGGGCATTGGGGCTGTAAGGAATGATTGCCCCAGAATGAAAGAATACGCATTATGCCCCAAGCGTAGCGACGATGCGCCACGTTCGACCGAAAAGCACCCCATAAAAAAGGCCACCCGTAGGGGTGGCCTTTTCAGCGATCGAGCCAGGCCGGAATTACTCGGCCTTGTTGATCGGCTTTTCCGGGTACCAGGCGTCCAGCAGCGGGCTGACTTCGATCTTGGTCAGTTCGCTGCGGCCCTTGAGCCAGGCCTCAACGGCTGCACGCTGTTCTTCGCTGACCGAGCCGCGTTTGACCGAGCACACCAGGCCGAAATCGTCACCGCCTACATAGTCCAGGCCATTGGCGTCCATGGCTTCTGCCAGGAACGCGTCGAGGAAAGCATCGATTGCCTGGTCATCCAGATCTTCCTTGAATTCCAGGTTCAGCTCGAAGCCCAATTCCTGAAACTCGTCGACACACAGCTTCTTGCGCAGACGACGGGAGCGGTTTGTGGCCATGAAACAATCCTCTTAGGTAATAACGTCGCGCAGTCTACCAGTTAACACGCCTGGCTGCCTGCCTGTGTGCAGGTACCTGTGGCCAGTTCCTTGGTCAAGGCGCGTTCTATCCGGCACATGTGCCGCGCCAGTGCCTGGCGCCGCAGGCGTAACTGGGCGGTGGGCAAGCCGCTGGCCTCCAGGGCTTCGCAGGCCGTCATCAGCTCGGGGGCCTCCAGCATCCGCGCGGCGCTGAGCACTTTGTGCGCCTGTTCGGCAATGGCGCCGTTGTCGTGCTGCGGATCCAGTGCCATCAAGGCTGCCATGTCAACCTGCAGGCTCTTTTGCAAGGCCTGCAGGAAACGCTGGCGGTCGTTCGGGTCATGCCCGACCACTGCGGCAAGGCCGTCCAGGTGGTAAAGCTTGCGCCGCCGTTTTTGCTGACGGCGAGGGTGGATGCCGGCCAGACGCTGGCTGAGAGTGCCCAGGCTGATGGGCTTGAGCAGGCAGTCGTCCATGCCGGCGCTCAGGCACTTGCGCCGTACTTCCGGCTGCGCGTTGGCGGTGTAGCCGAGTATGGTACAGCGCGTCCGATTGCCGTGACGTTCTTCAGTGCGTACGGCAGTGGCCACCTGGTAGCCGTTCATGTGCGGCATGTTGCAGTCGAGCACCAGTACATCGAAATCGCCCGCCCGCCAGGTAGCCAGGCCTTCGCGACCGTCGCGGGCACTGGTGTGTTCCAGGCCCAGGTAGCCAAGCTGCTGTGCCATCAGTTGCAGGTTGGCCGGGTGGTCGTCGATCACCAGCACGTTCAGCCGTGGGTCGGGCACGTCGAGGTTCTCGATCAGCGGGACCGGCTGCGCAGCGGCATCAACCCGCTGTAGCGGCATCTTCAGGCGCACCTGGGTGCCGACATCCTCCAGGCTCTTGATGGTCAGGCTGCCGCCCATCATCTCGCACAGGTTGCGGCAGATGGCCAGGCCCAGCCCGGTACCCGCGCGGGCGCCCTGGCTATGGGGGTTGGCCTGGATGAACGGGTTGAACAGGCGTTGCAGGTCGTCGGCGTGGATGCCAATGCCACTGTCGCGCACTTCCAGCTCCAGCACGGCGGGGGTACCGATGCCGTCCTCCATCAGGTTGACGCAGATGCGCACCTGGCCATGTTCGGTGAACTTGATGGCGTTGCTCACCAGGTTGGACAGGACCTGCTTGAAACGCAGGGGGTCGAGCAGGGCATGGCAGCGTGCGCTCGGCGCGATCATCACCTCCAGGGCCAAGCCTTTCTGCCGCGCCTGGCCCTCGAAGATGCGCCCCACCGATTCGACCAGGGACGCCAGGTCGACGGCCTCCGGGGCGAGGGTCAAGTGCCCGGACTCGATGCGCACGATGTCAAGGATATCGCCAATCAGGCCCAGCAGGTCCTTGGCCGAATGGTGGGCCAGCTCCAGTGCGTTGCGGTCTACCCGGCCTTGGTCGGCACGCTTGACTGCCAGCTCGAGCATGCCGATGACCGCATTCATCGGGGTGCGGATTTCGTGGCTGATGGTCGCCAGGAACGTGCTTTTGGCGCGGTTGGCATCGTCCGCCTGCTGCTTGGCCTGGCGCAGCTCCATGACCAGATGGCGGCGATCACTGATGTCGATCCAGCCGCCGATGATGCCCTGCACCTCTCCCAGGGAGTCGCGATACGGCAAAATCCAGTGGTAGATGGTCATCTCCCTGCCCTTGATACGTAGCGGCCGATCCATGATCAGCGGCGACCCCTCGGCCATCACCTTCAGGTAATCGGCCTGAATCTGCCGGGTCTGCTCGTGATCGGCGAACAGGCTTTTCTCCAGGCGTTTGCCGATAACCTCGTCGGAGCGGGCCTGCACGGCTTCCAGATAGCTGTAGTTGCAACTTTGCAGGCAGCCTTCGCGGTCACGCACGTACATGGGGTGGGGCGTGCCGTTGAGCAGGGCGCGCATGAATGCCAACTGGTCATTCAGTGCCCGTTCGGCGCGTTGCCGTTGGCGAATCTGCAGGCGCAGGCGAGCGTTCCACAGCAAGGCCAGCAGCAACAGTACCGCGGTTCCCAGTACCAGCTGTATCGCCAGCCTTCGGTAACCCTTGTCGTTGCCATCCTCGTGCAGGCTGAAACCGCGCCAGCGGTTGTTGATGACCCCCAGTTCTTCCGGCGAGATGCTCAGTAGTGCCTTGTCGAGGATGGACACCAGCGCCTGGGACGAGGCACTGGTGGTCATGGCGAAATGGGCGGGTTCGCTGCCGACGGTGGCGCGGATGACCAGTTCGGGGTTACCGGCCAGGGCATGGTTGGCGTCGATCAAGGGGGTGATCACCGCATCGACGGCCCCGCTGTTGAGCAACGCCATGGAATAGAACGCGCTTTCGGTCTCGACCCAGCCGATTTGCGGGTAGTGCCGCGACAGCATGGCGTCCATGGCACTGTAACGGGTGATGGCGATGCGATGCCCCTGCAGTTGCTCCAGCGAGGTGAAAGGCTTTTTGCCCTTGAGGCTGACCAGCACATAGGCGCTTTCCAGGTAGGGCCGGCTGATTCGCAGGTCGTCTTCGCTCACCCCGGTGGTGGCCAGTGCAGCGATGACATCGGCGCGACCATCCTTGAGGCGGGCAATCATGTCGGCCAGGCCGCTGGCGCGCTGCACTTCGAAACGCAGGCCGGTGCGCAGGCGAATGAGCTCGAGCAGGTCGGCGGTGATACCGCGAAAATGCCCCGAGCCATCGAAATAGGAGACCGGTGCAGCGGTGTCGTCGATTGCCACGCGCATCACCGGGTGGTCCTGCAGCCATTGTTCCTCGGCCTCGGTCAGTTGCAGCCTGCGGTCAGTCAGCAGCGAGTCGCTACCGGCGCTCCAGCGCTTGAAGATACTGGCGCGTATGGCCGGGGTCTGGCTGTCCAGGGTCGCGTTTACCAATTCCATCAGCGGCTTGTCCTGCTGGCGCAGGGCAAATCCGAAGCCGATGGCTTCGTGCTTGCCAAAACTGGCCATGCGCAGGCGCGGCAGATGGCTGCGATTGAGCTGGTAGTGGGTGGAAATGGTATCGCCGATGAATACGTCGGCCTGGCCGAACGCCACGGCATTCAGGGCCTGGCTGGAGGAGCCGAAGGCCAGCAGTTCGGCCTTGGGGTAGGCCCTGCTCACTTCTTGTCGGGGCAGGTAGTGGTAGAGCATGCCCAGGCGCATGCCCTCCAGGCCCATGTCCAGGGCCCGGCTTTCGTCCTCCCGCGTTACCAGCACCGGTTGGTCGATTGCATAGGGGTGCGATAACGCCAGGCCGTCGTTGGCTGCTTCGTAGCCGTTGGCGCTGCCGAGCAGGTCGATATCGCCGTGCAGCAGCGCCTCCACCGCCGCCTGCCGGCTGGAAAAGCGCAGCACCCGCACGGGCAACTGCAGGGCATTGCCGATCAGGCTCGCGTACTCGGCGGTAAGGCCCTGGTAGTCGCGGCCGCCACTGGTGATGTCGAACGGCGGGTAGTCCGGTGCCGAGGTACCCAGCACCAGTTCCTGGCGGCTTTCCAGCCATTGCCGTTGTTCGTCCGTGAGCGCAGGCGGTGCCGGCCTGGCCGATGACCGTGCCAGCAAGGCGTAGGACGAGGCCTCATGATGGGTAGCCTGCGCCACCCCGGCGAACAGGAGCAGGGTGAGCAGCAGGCAAATGATAGGGCGCGCCATGACGCCCCTCAGACCAGCGCGTTGCGTTTGGCCATTTCGATCAGGTCGACCAGTGTATTGACCTGAAGTTTGTGCATGAGGCGCTTCTTGTAGGTACTGACTGTCTTGCTGCTGAGGAACATGCCCTTGGCAATTTCCTTGTTGCTGCGGCCTTGGGCGAAGAGTTGCAGCACCATCAGTTCGCGGTCATTCACCTGGCGGAAAAGTTGCAAGTCTGCATCCACCGCCTGGTCATGTTTAATTGCCTGGCTGGGGAAATAGTTGTAACCGGCCAGCACGGCCTTGATGGCACTGAGCAGCTCGCTCAGGTCTTCCTGCTTGCACACGTACCCGGCTGCACCCGAGTGCATGCAGCGTACGGCAAACAAGGCGGGAGACTGTGCGGTCAGTACCAGTACCTTCAGGGGAAGGGCCATGGCCTGGAAGCGGGCAAGTACCTCCAGCCCGTCTAGCTTGGGGATGCTGATGTCGAGGATGACCAGGTCTGGGGCGGCTTCGCGAATCATCTGCATGGCGTCCACGCCGTTGTCCGACTCGCCGACAACCTTGTAATTCTGGTTTTCCAGCAACATACGGACGGCCAGGCGGATGACGGGATGATCGTCGACGATAAATATGGAGTGCATGTTCAACTTCCCTGCGGGCGACTGAGGGTGACAAGCGGCACCTTATCGCAGTTGGAAGTCATCGGGTGCATGAGGAAGGGCTGTTAGCCCTATATGGGAAATGGCTTACAAGATAAAACAAATCGGGCTACGAAACAGGCGCAATTAACACAATGTCAAAACGGGATTGGTAACTATTCATTTATTTTTATTCGTGGTGTTTAACTTGCCAACCGTATGTGTAGGAAGTTTCCCACAATGCACGGTGCAGCTCCGGGCTATGCCCAGGCTGCACCGGCAGGGCTCAGGTCGGGCTGGAGCGCCCGGTCATTTCCCGGGCCATTTCGCTGGCATAGCTGTCGGTCATCCCGGCGATGAAGTCGATCATGCGCAGGAAGGCGTTGTGTAGCGAGCCGTGCGGGTCGGGGGCGTTGTTGCCGATCAGGTCCAGTACCCGGCGGCTCTTGAACGACGGCGTGCGCCCTCCGTGCTGTTCGAGCGCAGCACCACAGAAGGTGTTCAGCAGAATCTCCAGGGTGGTGTAGGCGCCGATCTCGTGAAGGGTCTTGCGTTTGTCCTGGAAGATCTTGTTGCGTGCCATGTCCTTGGCCTGCAGCACGCAGCGTTTGGCCGGGCCATGCATGTGTTCGACCAGGTCGCCTGCCAACTGCCCGGCCAGCAATGCCTGCTGCTGCTCGACGAAGGCGCGGGCAGCGGCGTTGGTCAGGTGCTCGATGGCTTTGCCGCGCAGGATTGCCAGCTTGCGCCGGCGGGATTCGCCAGGGCCGAGCTGGCGATAGGTTTCCGGCAGGTCATCGCCGACCAGGTCGAGCAGCAGTGCTTCGACTTCGGCGTATTGCAGCAGCTCCATTTCCAGACCGTCTTCCAGGTCGATCAGCGCGTAGCAGATATCGTCGGCGGCCTCCATCAGGTAAACCAGCGGGTGGCGTGCCCAGCGCTGGTGTTCAAGTTGTGGCAGGCCTAGCTTGCGTGCGATCTGCTCGAGAAGCGGCAGCTCGCTCTGGTAACTGCCGAACTTGTGCTTCTTGTAGCCCAGGGCGTCGGCGTGGCGTGCGCTCCACGGGTACTTCAGGTAGGTGCCGAGGGTGGCATAGGTCAGGCGGGTTCCGCCGTCAAACTGGTGGTACTCCAGCTGGGTGAGTACACGAAAGCCCTGGGCGTTGCCTTCGAAATTGAGGAAGTCGGCGCGCTCGTCGTCGCTCATGGCGTCCAGCCAGCCACGCCCGGCGGCCTGCTGGAACCAGTGGCGGATGGCATCTTCGCCAGAGTGGCCAAACGGTGGGTTGCCGATGTCGTGGGCCAGGCAGGCCGACTGCACGATCATCCCCAGGTCGCTGGGGGCGCACCAGTCCGGCAGGCTGTCGCGCAGTGTTTCGCCGACGCGCATGCCCAGCGAGCGGCCGACGCAGCTGACTTCCAAGGAGTGTGTCAGGCGGGTGTGGATATGGTCGTTGCTGGAAACCGGGTGCACCTGGGTCTTGCGCCCGAGGCGGCGGAAGGCACCGGAGAAGATGATGCGGTCGTGGTCCTTGTGGAAGGGGCTGCGCCCGAGTTCGTCGGCGCTGTACAGGGCTTTGCCCAGGCGTTCGCGGGTGAGCAGGGTATGCCAGTCCAAGGCGCGGTCTCCTGTGGATCGAGGGATATAGCTTCCAGTGTCCGGAAGGACAGCGCAAGGGGTAGGCCCACAGGGACAACACAAGCCCGAAGGTTTGTGCGTTCCTTGTGGGAGCGGGCGTGCCCGCGAACACCGGCGCAGCCGGTGCCAGCCACCGTGTTGGATTCTTCGCGGGCACGCCCGCTCCCACAGAAGCTGCATCGCGCTTGCGGATTGAGGTCTCTGCGCGACAGCGCAGCCCAAAGGGCTGGCGCCGTCGACAGAAAACGCTCAGGGGCGGCGGCTGCCTTGCAGGTACAGACGAACTAGCGGCAGCAGGCTGGTGCCCAGGCGCAACAGCCGCGCCAGGTTGCCGCTGCGCACGCCCTTGCCGGTGAGGAAACCCAGCGCCACCACGGCGCCAATTCCCCACAGCGGCGCATGCTTGATGCCCAGGCCGTCGTGCAGCGAGCTGCCCATTCCGCGTACGCGGCGCAGTGGCTCCAGCAACTGCGCGGACTCGTGGCGGATTTCCTGGCGGTGCATTTCCATGCGCAGGCGCAGCAGCGCCTTGCGCAGTTCGCGCGGGTTACGGCTGTTTGGCAGTTCTGGCAGGCTCATGGCAACAGGCGCTCCCGGTCCTTGGCGAGTTCTTCGAGGGTGGCGCCAAAGGGCGACGATTCGTCGAACACCGCTGCTTTCAGGCGCAAGCCGCAGTACAGCGCGGCGATGCCATAGAACACGCACAGGCCGATGATGCCGGCCAGGCGGTAGCTGTCCCACAGCAGCACCAGCAGTAACCCGGACAGCGCGGTGAGCAGCAGCAGTGCGAATACCAGGGCCAGGCCGGCGAACAGCAGCAGGCTCAAGGTGCGGCCCTTCTGCTCCTGCAACTCGATGCCGAACAGTTCGATATGGCTGTGCAGCAGCCCCAGCGCAGCCGCGCCCAGGCGCTTGCCCGAGGCGCTGGCGCCGTTGGCGTCGTTCTCCATGGGAACCCCTTAGCGCCGGTTGGCCAGCAGGCCGATCAACAGGCCGACACCAGCGGCAATGCCGATTGCCTGCCACGGTTTTTCCTGTACGTACTGCTCGGCGCTGCCCAGTGCTGCCTGGCCGCGTTCACGCACCGAGTCCTGGGTCAGTTGCAGGGTTTCACGGGCCTGGGTCAGGCGGTCGTGGATCTGTTCACGCAACTCGTCCGCCTGGTCACCGGCCAGGTTGGCGGTGTCGGCCAGCAGTTTCTCGGTGTCGCGGACCAGTGCCTGGAAGTCAGCCATCAATATCTCTTGTGCAGTCTTTGCCGATTTGCTGGCCATGGGTGTCTCCCTGTCGATGAGTGTTGGTAGTTCGAGTAATAGCACGCGCGGAAGGTTCAAGTGCCGGCGCTGGTATGGGCCTTGCTAAGGCTTTGCCACGTTGCGGGGCGCCCCGGTCGGGTTTTGCGCCGATTCAGGGCGCCAGCGCAGCGGATACCGATAAACCTTAACCCAATCCACGACAAACCCAAGAAAAAACCACGCAGGCTCCGCCCGGCTCACCGAAACAGGGCAGGGGGCTGGCACCGATTCGGTGCAGGGATGCAGGTTCTTGAACTGTCCTGGTGCCTTTTTCAGCAGGTCTGCCTATTTCATGGAAAACATGCACAGCGCGATGGACTCCCTGGTCCACGGTTCCAACACCCTGTTCATTCTCATGGGCGCCATTCTGGTGCTGGCCATGCATGCCGGCTTCGCATTTCTCGAAGTGGGCACGGTGCGCTACAAGAACCAGGTCAACGCCTTGTCGAAGATCCTCAGCGACTTCGCCATCTCGGCATTAGTGTACTTCTTCATCGGTTACTGGATCGCCTATGGGGTCAGCTTCTTCCAGCCCGCGGCGGCGCTGGCGGCAGACCATGGCTATGCGCTGGTCAAGTGCTTCTTCCTGCTGACTTTCGCCGCGGCCATCCCTGCGATCATCTCCGGGGGCATCGCCGAGCGGGCGCGTTTCGTGCCGCAACTGTGTGCCACGGCGTTGATCGTGGCGTTCATCTACCCGTTCTTCGAGGGTGTGGTCTGGAACGGCAACCTTGGCGTACAGGCCTGGTTGCAGGCACGCTTCGGCGCGCCGTTCCATGACTTTGCCGGTTCGGTGGTGGTGCATGCCATGGGTGGCTGGCTGGCGCTGGCGGCAGTGCTGCTGCTGGGTGCGCGCCGTGGGCGCTACCGCGATGGCCGGCTGGTGGCGTTTGCGCCGTCGAGCATTCCCTTCCTGGCACTGGGGTCGTGGATCCTGATCATCGGCTGGTTCGGCTTCAACGTCATGAGTGCCCAGACCCTGCAGGGCGTCAGTGGCCTGGTGGCGATCAATTCGCTGATGGCCATGGTCGGTGGCACCCTGTCGGCGTTGCTGGCCGGGCGTAACGACCCGGGCTTCCTGCATAACGGGCCGCTGGCCGGGCTGGTGGCAGTGTGTGCCGGCTCTGACCTGATGCACCCGATCGGTGCGCTGGCAACCGGCCTGGTGGCCGGTGCGCTGTTTGTCTGGACGTTCACCGCGGCACAGAACCGCTGGAAGATCGATGATGTGCTGGGTGTCTGGCCGTTGCATGGTCTGTGCGGTGTATGGGGTGGCATTGCTTGCGGCGTGTTTGGCCAGGCGGCCCTGGGCGGCATGGGAGGTGTCAGCCTGCTCAGCCAGTTGCTCGGCAGCCTGCTGGGCGTGCTGGTGGCGTTGGCCGGTGGTTTCGCCGTCTACGGCACGATCCGCGCGTTGCATGGCCTGCGCTTGAGCCATGAGCAGGAGTTCCAGGGGGCGGACCTGTCACTGCACCGGATCGGCGCCACCAGCCAGGATTGAGCCAGGTCAGGTGCACGCTGGGCAGGACGGACCTAGAATAGGCTTTCCCCCTGCCAAACCGGACTTGCCCCATGCTGCCTGAATGCCAACTGTTCGGCACCCTCGGCTGCCACCTGTGCGAAGTGGCCGAGGCCGTGCTGATGCCCTTCGTCGATCATGGCCTGCTGGTGGAACTGGTCGACGTTGCCGAGCACGACGCCCTGTTCGAACGCTATGGCCTGATCATTCCCGTGCTGCGCCGCTGCGACAATGGCGCCGAACTGCACTGGCCGTTCGATGCCGATCAGGTTGCGGCGTTTCTCGCGCAGTAATGGCTACAGAGGAGCTGCAACCCTGCTCCAGGGTGATGAATGCGAGCGGATGATCCGCTGCCACATTCACTCATCAGGAGCCTCGCCATGTTGATCAGCCCGCATTTCACGCTTGATGAAATGATCGTTTCGCAATTCGCTGCCAGGGACGGACTCGATAACACACCACCGCCTGAAGCCAGGGCCAACCTGCAACTGCTGTGTTGTGCGCTGGAACAGGTGCGCGCACTGTTCGATGCGCCAATCATCGTCAGCAGCGGATACCGCAGTGAGCAGGTCAACCGGGTGATTGGCGGTGCCTCGAACAGCCAGCATATCCAAGGGTTGGCTGCAGACTTCACGGTGATCGAAGTCAGCCCGCGGGAAACCGTGCGGCGGATCAGCGAAAGTGCCGTGCCCTTCGATCAACTCATCCTGGAATTCGACAGGTGGGTGCACCTGTCGGTAACACGCGGCACTCCGCGGCGACAGGTGTTGAGCATTCGCAAAGGCAGCGGCTACCTGCCGGGGCTCCAGTGAAGCGCATTGACGGCAGCAAGGGGATGTTCGTATGCTGTATATAAATACAGTATCAGGGTGAAGCCATGCTCAATGTCGAGCAACTCAAGTACAGCGTCAACCGCATGCCCGTCGAGCGGGTGGCCGACGCGGTCCTGGAACTGCGCCTCGAAGGCCTGGTGACCGACGAGCGCACGCCGTTTGGCAAGGTCCACTTCAATACCTGTTTCGCCGAGATCGAGGCTTTGTTCCAGCGTGCCGGCTACCATCGCGGGCTGGATGTGGTGGGTTACCAAGGGTTGCTGTATGCGCTCTACGACCCGGGCCGCTGGGAGCCCGTGCAGGTTCTGCGCTGGCTCAAGGAGCGCAGCGAGGCGATGGCCCAGGCTGGTTGAGGGCGCGGGCTTGGGGGATAATGCGCGGCCGTGAATGTTTCGAGCCCTGCCATGACCACGCCTTTCGACCCCGCCCGCCAGCAAGCCAGCACGGTGTGCCTGCCCCCCGGTAACTGGGCGACGGTGCTCGACTGCCTGTGTGACCATTTCAAGGCCATTGATCGGGCCCAATGGCTCGACCGCTTTGCCCGTGGCCGGGTGCTGGATGCCGAGGGGCGGGCGGTGTCGGCCGAACTGCCCTACAAGCGCGGCATGCGTTTGCACTATTTCCGCGAAGTGCCGAACGAGCGGCCGATCCCGGTGCAGGAGGTGGTGCTGCATGTGGATGAGCACCTGGTGGTGGCCGACAAACCGCATTTCCTGCCAGTGACGCCGACCGGTGAATACGTCGAGCAGACCTTGCTTCGCCGCCTGATCCGCCGCCTGGGCAACCCGCACCTGGTGCCGTTGCACCGTATCGACCGACATACCGCCGGGCTTGTGCTGTTTTCCGCCAACCCGCAGAGCCGCAGTGCCTATCAGCGGCTGTTCCCCGAGCGACGCATAGACAAGCGCTACCAGGCCATTGCCGCGGCCATGCCGCAGCATGCATTTCCGCTGGTGCACAAAAGCCGCCTGGTGCATGGCGAGCCGTTTTTCCGTATGCATGAGGTAGAGGGCGAGGCCAACAGCGAAACCTTGGCCGAAGTGCTGGAAAAGCACGGCGAGCTGTGGCGTTACGGGCTGTCGCCGGTGACTGGCAAGACCCACCAGTTGCGCGTGCACATGGCGGCGTTAGGGGCGGGGATCTGCAACGACCCGTTCTATCCGCAGTTGGTCAATGAAGAGGATGACTACCAGCGGCCGCTGAAGTTGCTGGCGCAGAGCCTGCGCTTTGCAGACCCGCTGAGCGGGGAAGAGCGCTATTTCGAGAGCGGCTTGCAGCTGGATTGGTAATGCAAGCTCAAGCCTGCGCTGCCTTGCTCAACCCCTGACAAACCTGCGCAATCCTTGTGGGAGCGGGCGTGCCCGCGAAGCCGGCGACTCGGGGCATGGCACCGGCTTCGCCGGTGTTCGCGGGCACGCCCGCTCCCATAGGGATAGCGTGTGCCTTGAGCATGCGCTATCCCTTTAGGTGGCAAGCTGGATTTTAACGGTTGAACCGCTCCACCAGCGAGTACTGGGTCCCCGCCGTGCTGGTCAGCTCTTCGCTGAGCAGTGCCGAGTGCTGTGCCTGTTCGGCAGTCTGGTCGGCCAGTTCGGCAATGGTACTGATGTTACGGCTGATTTCGTCAGCCACTGCAGTCTGCTCCTCGGTTGCCGCGGCAATCTGGGTGGCCATGTCGGTAATGTTGGCCACCGCTTCGCTGATGCCCACCAGCGCCTCGTCGGCCTGCATCACGCGGTCGACGCCTTCCTGCGCCTGTCGATGGCCGGCTTCCATGGTCAGCACGGCATTGCTGGCAGTTTGTTGCAGCTTGGCGATCAGCCCGTGGATCTGCCCGGTGGATTCGGCAGTGCGCTGGGCCAGCTGGCGCACTTCGTCGGCCACCACGGCAAAGCCGCGGCCCATTTCACCGGCACGTGCCGCTTCGATGGCCGCGTTAAGCGCCAAAAGGTTGGTCTGGTCGGCGATGCCCTTGATCACATCGACCACGCCACCAATCTCGTCGCTGTCCTTGGCCAGTTGCGTCACTGTCTGACCGGTCTCGCCCACCGCCGCCGACAGGCGTTCGATGGCGTCGCGGGTTTCACCGGCAATCTGCCGGCCCTGGCTGGTCAGGCGGTTGGCTTCCTGGGTGGCATCGGCGGTGCGCTGCACGTGGTTGGCCACTTCCTGGGTGGTGGCGGCCATCTGGTTGACCGCAGCGGCGACCTGCTCGGTCTCTACTCGCTGGCGTTCCAGGCCCGAAGAGCTCTTGTGCGCCAGGGCGTCGGACTGACGCGCCTGTTCGCTCAGATGTTCGGCGCTGTCCTGCAGGCGGGTCAGGCAGGTTTTCATGCGCGCGTCCTGGCTGAGCATGGCCATTTCCAGGCGCGCCTGCACGCCACGGCTGTCGGTGTACATTTGCGCGATCAGCGGGTCGGAGGTAGTCTGTTCGGCCAGGCGCAGCAGGCGCTTGAGACCGCGCTGCTGCCAGCCCAGGCCCAGCAGGCCCAGCGGTACGGAAAGCCCGGCGGCCAGGGCGAAGCCCCAGGAATGGCCCAGCCAGTTGCCGATCAGGAAGCCTACCTGGCTGATCAGGATGAACGGCAGCCAGTCCTGCAATACCGGCAGCCACTTGTCCCGACGGGGTACCGGCGGCTTGCCCTGGTTGATGCGCTGGTACAGCGCCTCGGCGCGGCGGACCTGCTCGGCGGTAGGCTTGACCCGCACCGATTCGAAACCGACTACCTGATTGTTGTCGAAGATCGGCGTGACATAGGCGTTGACCCAGTAGTGGTCGCCGGACTTGCAGCGGTTCTTGACGATGCCCATCCACGGCTGGCCCTGCTTGAGCGTTTGCCACATGTGGGCAAACACCGCTGGCGGCACGTCGGGGTGGCGCACCAGGTTGTGCGGCGCGCCGGTCAGCTCCTCGCGGGTGAAACCACTGATCTCGATGAAGGCATCGTTGCAGTAAGTGATCACACCTTTGGCATTGGTGGTGGAGATCAACCGCTGCTGTGCAGGGAAAGTCCGTTCTCTCTGGGTAATCGGCTGGTTGTTACGCATGGGTTGATAGTCCGCAGGGCTTTCGACTGGTATCGGCAAGCCGCTGGTTTTATTGAATGAATAATTAATGTGCTTGATCTGTGGCAATAAGCCACCATCTTGTCTGGGGTAACCAGCGAGCACGTTCAAGCAAGTTAGCGTCATTATTGCGTTTTTACTGCTGTTTCATGACGGATAAGTCGAATGATGACCGATTGGCTAGCCAAGAGCCAGCATCGGATAGCTGAACAGGGTGAAGTGCACCAAGTTCAGGGCGAAATGGCAGAGTACCGCTGCCGCCACGCCGCCCCAGCGGTACGCCAGGCCGTAGCCGATACCGGCAAGGGTGGCCAGGTACACCCATTGCCAGCCGGCCCCCAGGTGGGCCAGGCCGAACAGCAGGGCGGCGGCAAACAATGCCAACCCTTGGTGGCGCAACAGCTGTTGCAGGCCGGCCTGGATGTAACCGCGGAACAACAGTTCTTCGGTCAGGCTTACCAGCAGCAGGTTGTTCAGCAGCCAGAGCCAGGCCTGGTCGGGCCATTTCGGGGCCAAAGCCAACATGTCCAGTGCCCAGGCACCGCCCAGGCAGGCAAGCAGGGTCAGGGGCAGGGCGTACAGCAGGCTGGTCGCCAGGCCCTGGCTGCGCCACAGGATCAGCCAAGGGCAGGCCAGCAGCAGCCAGGCGCCGATCAGCGGTTTATCCAGGTTCAGGTACATCGTGAAGGGCAGGGCGCCGGGGCTGAGGACGATGCCGTCGATGACTTTGGCGGCGTTGAAGCCGGGCAGCCGGTGCATTGCCAGGGCGATGGCCAAAAGGATGAACAGCGTGTGGCCGAGGGCTTGTTGCCAGCGCTGGGGGCGGCGAGCAAGCAGGGCGCTGGCAAGCAGGGCGAGAAAGGTGGGCAGGGTGGTGATGCCGAGGTGGCCGTGGCTCAGGGCGAGGGTGTAGCCGAGCGCCAGGAGGAAAAGTGCGATCAGGTGGAAGCGAGGCACAAGTGGACCTTCTGATTGAACGATGTTGGGTCCGCTGCGCGGCCCATCGCCGGCAAGCCAGCTCCCACAGGTAAAGTACAGACCTCAGGCTTGTGTTATCCCTGTGGGGAGCTGGCTTGCCGGCGATGGGCTGCACAGCAGCCCCAAGCATACCCGGCTCAGCCCGTAATCAGTTGGCGCAACACATAATGCAATATCCCCCCTGCCTTGAAATATTCCACTTCATTCAGGGTATCGATCCGGCACAACACTTCGATCTGCTCCTGCTGCCCATCTTCGCGGGTGATGCGCAAGGGCAGGCTCATGCCCGGGCGAATCTGTGCACCGTTCAAGCCCAGCACATCGATCCGTTCCTTGCCGGTCAGCCCCAGTTGCTTGCGGTTGTGCCCGGCCTTGAACTGCAGCGGCAGCACGCCCATGCCCACCAGGTTGGAGCGGTGAATGCGCTCGAAGCTTTCTGCCAGCACCGCCTTGACCCCTAGTAGGTTGGTGCCCTTGGCCGCCCAGTCACGGCTCGAACCGGTGCCGTATTCCTGGCCTGCAATCACCACCAGTGGAGTGCCTTGCTGCTGGTAGCGCATGGCCGCGTCATAGATCGACAGCTTTTCGCCACTGGGCACGTGCAGGGTATTGCCGCCTTCTTCGCCCGCCAGCATTTCGTTGCGGATGCGGATGTTGGCGAAGGTGCCGCGCATCATCACTTCATGGTTGCCACGCCGCGATCCGTAGGAGTTGAAGTCGCGGGGCTCCACGCCCTGCTCACGCAGGTAGCGCCCGGCCGGGCTGTCGGCCTTGATGTTGCCGGCCGGGGAAATGTGGTCGGTGGTCACCGAGTCACCCAACAGCGCCAGGATCCGCGCACCCTGGATGTCGGTGATTTGCGGGGGTGGTCCGCCGATGTCGTCGAAGAAGGGTGGATGCTGGATATAGGTGGAGTCGGCCTGCCACACATAGGTGGCCGCCTGCGGTACCTCGATGGCCTGCCACTGTGCATCGCCGGCGAACACTTCGGCGTATTCCTTGTGGAACATCGCCGTGTCGACCTTGGCGACGGCAGCGGCAATTTCCTGCTGGCTGGGCCAGATGTCGCGCAGGTAGACCGGCTGGCCGTCCTTGCCGGTACCCAGCGGGTCGCGGGTCAGGTCCAGGCGTACGCTGCCGGCCAGGGCATAGGCCACCACCAACGGCGGCGAGGCCAGCCAGTTGGTCTTGACCAGCGGGTGCACGCGGCCTTCGAAGTTGCGGTTGCCCGACAGCACCGAGGCCACGGTAAGGTCGGCGCTGGTAATGGCTTTCTCGATCGCTTCATCCAGCGGGCCCGAGTTGCCGATGCAGGTTGTGCAGCCATAGCCGACCAGATCGAACCCCAATTGGTCCAGATAGGTGGTGAGCCCGGCGGCCTTGAAGTAGTCGGTGACCACCTTGGAGCCCGGTGCCAGCGAACTCTTGACCCAGGGTTTGCGTTGCAGACCTTTTTCCAGGGCCTTTTTCGCCACCAGCCCGGCGGCCATCATCACGCTGGGGTTGGAGGTGTTGGTGCACGAGGTGATCGCGGCAATCACCACGGCGCCATCGCGCAGGGTGTGGGTCTGGCCTTGATGGCTGTAGTCGGTCTCCCCGGCCTGGTCGGCGTTGCCCACCGCTACACCGCCGCCACCTTCGCTTTCCAGGCGGCCGACCTCCTTGGCCAGCGGTTTGGGCTGCAGTTCGATGAAGTGGTCAAAGGCCTGGCTGACCTGGCCCAGGGCCACGCGGTCCTGCGGTCGCTTGGGCCCGGCCAGGCTGGCCTCGACCTCTTGCATGTCCAGCGCCAGGCTGTCGCTGAACAGTGGTTCCTGGCCCGGTAAGCGCCACAGGCCCTGGGCTTTGCAGTACTGCTCGACCAGTTGCACGGTCGCTTCGGGGCGGCCTGACAGGCGCAGGTAGTCCAGGGTCACCTGGTCGACCGGGAAAAATCCGCAGGTGGCGCCGTATTCCGGGGCCATGTTGGCGATGGTCGCACGGTCGGCCAAGGGCAGCTCGGCCAGGCCATCACCATAGAACTCGACGAACTTGCCCACCACGCCCTTCTTGCGCAGCATCTGCGTCACCGTCAGCACCAGGTCGGTGGCGGTGATGCCTTCACGCAGCTTGCCGGTCAGCTTGAAACCGATCACTTCGGGAATCAGCATGGACACCGGCTGGCCGAGCATGGCCGCCTCCGCTTCGATGCCACCGACACCCCAGCCGAGTACGCCCAGGCCGTTGATCATGGTGGTGTGCGAGTCGGTACCGACCAAGGTGTCGGGGAAGGCGTAGGTGCGACCATCGGCCTCACGCGTCCAGACGGTGCGGCCCAGGTATTCCAGGTTGACCTGGTGGCAGATGCCGGTGCCCGGCGGTACCACGCGGAAGTTGTCGAAGGCGTTCTGGCCCCAGCGCAGGAAGGCATAGCGCTCGCCGTTACGCTGCATTTCGATGTCGACGTTTTCGCTGAAAGCCTGCGGTGTGCCATAGCGGTCGACCATCACCGAATGGTCTATCACCAGGTCCACCGGGGACAGCGGGTTGATCCGCTGCGGGTCGCCGCCGGCCTTGGCCATGGCTGCGCGCATGGCGGCCAGGTCGACCACGGCCGGCACACCGGTGAAGTCCTGCATCAGTACCCGCGCCGGGCGGTACTGGATCTCGCGGTCGGAGCGCCGCTCGCCCAGCCAATGGGCGAGGGCACGCAGGTCGTCGCCGGTGACAGTCTTGCCGTCCTCCCAGCGCAGCAGGTTTTCCAGCAGCACCTTCAGCGACATGGGCAGGCGCTGCAGGTCGCCCAGATGGCGGGCGGCCTCGGTGAGGCTGAAGTAGTGGTAGGTCTGGTCGCCGACCTTGAGTGATCTGAGGGTGTTCAGGCTATCGAGCGAGGGCATTGCCAACTCCTTCTGCGCCGGTGCCTGGCAAGCTTTGCCCGGGGCACCGCTCTGTATCGATCCGCACGGCACGGACCTGGCTGAAAGGTCAGGTTAGACCGCTTTGCGCCACCTGACCCTTTTCTGGACCGGCGGGACGTGTCGCAGGTTCCGATCTTCCTTTATCATCGCCGCCCTGCCGGCGCCTGTGGCGCGCCAGCCGTAGTGGAGTGAGAGATGAATACCCTGTTCATGCATTGCCGGCCCGGTTTCGAGGGTGAGGTGTGCGCCGAAATCAGCGAACATGCCGCCCGCCTGGGTGTTGCCGGCTATGCCAAAGGCAAGCCGCAAAGTGCCAGTGCCGAGTTTGTCTGTAGCGAGGAGGGCGGTGCCGAGCGCTTGATGGGGGAACTGCGTTTCAACCAGCTGATTTTCCCGCGGCAGTGGGCCCGTGGCGGTTATGTCGAACTGCCGGAAAGCGACCGAATCAGTGTGCTGCTGGCGCACCTGGCCGACTTCCCGCTGTTCGGCAGCCTGTGGCTGGAAGTGCTGGACAGCAACGAAGGCAAGGAACTGTCCACGTTCTGCCGCAAGTTCGAGGTGCCGCTGCGCAAGGCTTTGGAAAAGGCCGGCCGCCTGGTTGACGACGCCAGCCGCCCACGCTTGCTGCTCACCTTCATCAGCGGCCGTCGGGTATTTGCCGGCGTTGCCCCGGCCAACAACAGTGCGCTGTGGCCCATGGGCATCCCGCGCCTGAAATTCCCCCGCGAGGCACCCAGCCGCTCGACCCTCAAACTGGAAGAGGCCTGGCACCAGTTCATCCCGCGAGAACAGTGGGAGCAGCGCCTGGGTGATGACATGACTGGCGTCGACCTGGGGGCTTCGCCGGGTGGCTGGACCTACCAGCTGGTGCGCCGGGGTATGCTGGTGACTGCCATCGACAACGGGCCGATGGCCGAAAGCCTGATGGACACCGGGTTGGTCCAGCACCTGATGGCCGATGGTTTCACCTGGCAACCGAAACAGCCTGTGGACTGGATGGTGTGCGACATCGTCGAGAAACCGGCGCGTACCACTTCGCTGATCGAGACCTGGCTGGGCGAGGGGTTGTGCCGTGAGGCGGTGGTCAACCTGAAACTGCCGATGAAACAGCGCTATGCCGAAGTACGCCGACTGCTCGACCGAATGGAGGCGACCTTCAAGGCGCGTAAGATCAAGGTGTCGATTGCCTGCAAGCAGCTGTATCACGACCGTGAGGAAGTGACCTGCCATCTGCGTCGGATGGACTTGAAGCCGCGCTGAGCACAGCGCGAATCGCCTTGCTCTTGCTCTTGCTTCGGCTTTTGCTTCTGAGCGCGCGATAGTTCAGGCGCCGCCGACTGCGACTTCAGGAGGCCGGATGATGGGAGCGGACGGTTTTTGTGGGCCTGCCCCGTGACAACGGACGCCAAGAAGCGATACTTACATCGCTATCTTGGAGGTTGCCATGTACCCAACCACTCGCCGCAACTACACCGATGAGTTCAAGATTCAGGCCGTTGCGCTCGCCGAAACGCTCG
>NZ_NEJR01000007.1:0-242850 GCF_002113165.1 Pseudomonas sp. B19(2017) | reverse complement strand
ACCCCGGGCGTGCACGTGATCGACTGCCCGGTCGATTACAGCGAGAACGACCGCATCCTCAACAGCGAGCTGCGTGAGCGCGCGCTGGCGGTGTAAGGCTTGACAGGTACGGCGCCACCTCAGGGCTGGCGCCAATCCTCTGCAGGAGCGGCCTTGTGTCGCGATGGGCCGCAAAGCGGCCCCCGGATTTCAGCATTACCGCAACAATCGCCGGGGCCGCTCTGCGGCCCTTTCGCGACATTCATTCGGTACATGAGCGCACACAGCGGTCAGCGGATCGTGCAGGACTTCTTGAAGCCAGGCCACGATCAATGGTCTCATCCCGTGCCCGGACCGACTGGTATTGAATAATGAACCGCCCGCTGTTCGTTTCCCTCGATGGGCCCAAGGGCACAGGTAAAACCACGCTTCTTGAGGCGGTTACCAAAGCCTTGAGGGCTGCCGGCCAGAAAGTCATCCGGCTTAGCGAGAAAAAAAACGACCCCTGCAGGGAAGCAACCATGGCCCTCGTCAACCAGCTGGCCAGGCATCCCTCCCAGGACCTGGAGTTCAGGGTATGCGAGCGTTTTGCCGAGAGCCGTGCCTGGATTTCCCGGCAGGTTCTGCCAGCGCAGCCACCGGGCAGCATCATTCTGATCGATCGCTGGTACCCGTCTGATGCCGCATTTCGCCGCACGGTACCGTTCGACGAGATCTTGCGGTTGAACATCGAGCGGCGTGTGCAAGTGCCGGACCTGCACGTCGGGGTTGTAACGGCCCCTGTTACCTCATGGGCGAGGGCGGCGGCACGAACGCGCGGGCTGGGCAGTACGGTAATCCATAGCCTGGACGAGCAGGTGGCGTGTACCGAGGCGTTCGAACGTGCGGTTGTGGATCATGGCTGGGTACTGTGTCGCAATGAAGGGCCGATCGAGGAGGCAACGAGGCAGATCGTGGCCGAAATCGACAGCGTGCGTCGATCATCTGGCTTGAACGGTGAAAACTGATCCGCTGGCGTTGGTCCTGCTGCTCTGGCCCAGGTAACCAACGGCTTGGCCCGGGCAGCACGCGCAGGGCGGGACGGCTATAGCCCGGCGGCACATGCATATTCCATAATGGTTGTTTAAATAGTTTTTATATTGCTATTAACTATTTAGAAACCATTGCCTGTGAGTAACCGCCGATGTCCGATCCGAAGCCCCTATTGTTTGCGCTCTACGAACAGGCCAGTGTCGGCTGCGGTGGCGCACCGAGTCTCTGGACTCATCCGGCTGACGAGCGCCTGGCGGCCAACACCTTCGAGTTCTGGTCCAATCAGGCTCGTATCGCCGACCAGGCCAATCTCGACATGTTGTTCTTCGCCGATGTACTGGGCTTCTACGATGTGTACGGCGGCAACGCGGATGCGGCTGTGAAATGGGCCGTCGAGGCGCCTGCCAACGACCCGCTGATGATCATTCCTGGGCTGGCTGCCATCACGCGGCAACTGGCGTTCGGCGCGACCGTCAGCACGACCTACGAGCATCCGTTCACTCACGCCCGGCGATTCAGCACGCTTGACCACATGACCCAAGGCAGGATCGGCTGGAACATCGTCACATCCTATCTTTCCAGCGCCGCGCGCAATTTCGGCCTGGAAGAGATGATCAGGCATGGCGATCGCTACGAGCGTGCCGAGGAATTCATGGATGTGGTCTACAAGCTTTGGGAAGGGAGCTGGGCGGATGATGCGGTAGTCGCCGACAAGGCAGCCCGGGTGTATGCCCAAGGGGAACGGGTCAAGCCTGTCGATCACGTTGGCGAGCGTTATCGGGTGGCCGGGCCACATCTCTGTGCGCCGTCGCCACAGCGCACGCCGTTGCTGATTCAGGCGGGGTGGTCAGGAAGAGGGCGCGAGTTCGCAGCCAAACATGCCGAGCTGATATTCATCGCCAAGTCCAACCCCCAGGAAATCCGCCAAGGCCTGGAAGAAATCTGGGCGATGGCCGAGGCCCGTGGCCGCAGCCGGGGGGATGTGCAATCGTTGACGGTGCTGCGGATCGTCACCGCCAAAACCGAGATAGAGGCCCAGCGCAAGTACGACGAACTGCAGAGCAACTACCATCTGGAGGCCCAGCTCGTCAGCTATGCCGGCGACACCGGCTTCGACCTGAACCGCTATGCCGACAGTGATGCCTTGTCGAATCATACCGAAGGCCTGACCTCCTACATGATGCGCCCGGATGGCAGCGGCAAGCCGTTGACCGCGGGGGACGTCAGGCAGCGCTTTGCCAACGTGACACGGGGTACCGACCTGATCCTGGTGGGCACGCCGCAGCAGGTAGCCGACCGGATCGAACACCATGCGCGTCTCTCGGGCACCAGTGGCTACATGCTCAATCCATTGACCAGCCCCGGCACACTGGAGGACTTTGTCGAGCTGATAGTACCGGAGCTCCAGAAGCGCGGGCTTTACCGGAGCGAACCGCAGACCGGGACTTTCCGCTCCCGATTGAGAGCGGACGGCGCCAACCGTTTGCCAGCGAGCGCATATGGCGCTTCATTCCGGTCGGCCTGAAGAAACCTGTGAGCGCAAGGAAGGGCTTAACTGGCGCCAGCTCCAGGCGTTACGCTATGCCGTTGCTACCTTGTATACCGCCGGAGGTAACCCATGGCTTCTGCAACTGACAGGCTCTGTTTCGAGGACTTGCAAGTAGGCCAGTCCTTCATCAGCGGTGCGTATGAAATGACCCGGGAGCGGATCGTGGACTTCGCCTCGGAGTTCGACCCTCAGCCATTCCATACGGACGTCGATGCTGCAAAGGACACCTTTTTTGCTGGATTGGCTGCCAGCGGCTGGCATACCTGCGCGGTTACCATGCGATTGTTGGTGGAGAGTGTTCCAGTGGCTGGAGGGCTCATTGGTGCCGGCAGCGAGATCACCTGGCCAAGGGCGGTGCGACCAGGTGACCTGTTGCGAGTCACCACAACCATAAGGGAACTTGCCGCGTCGAAGTCGAAGCCTGATCGGGGCTTCGCTGTCCTTGAAAGCACCACACTCAATCAGGACGATGCCGTATGCCAGACCACTGTTTCACGCGTACTGGTCTTTCGTCGAGCCGCTTCGTAAAGCCCCGGGCCGAAGCCCCGGGCTGAAGCACGGCCCCCGGCATGGTGCCTGCGCAGCGTCGGGAGCACGGTCGCGGATAGTACAGGCTCAGCCAGCCAGCGCCTTGATCAGCTGCTCGTTGAAGGCCGGGATATCGTCCGGCTTGCGGCTGCTGATCAGGTTGCCGTCCACCACCACTTGTTCATCCACCCAGGTGCCGCCAGCGTTGCGAATATCGTCCTGCAATGTCTTGTAGCTGGTCATCCGCTTGCCGTTGGCCAGGCCTGCCGACACCAGCAGCCAGGCGCCATGACAGATCACCGCCAGCGGCCTGTTTGCAGCGTTGTGACTTTTCACCAGCTTTTGAGCACCGGGTATCAGGCGAATGTTATCGGAATTCTGTACGCCGCCAGGCAGCACGATGGCATCGTAAAGATCGAGGTGGGCGCTTTCGAAGGTTGCGTCCACGGCGAACGCGTCGGCCGGCTTGTCGTGATTCCAGCCGCGCACGGTGCCTTCCTTGTCAGCCAGGATATCGACCATCGCACCGTTTTTCACCAAGGCGTCACGTGGGCCGGTCAGTTCGACTTGTTCAAAACCCGCGGTGACCAGAAAGGCCACGCGCTTGCCGTTCAGTTGTGCACTCATCGTTGTATCTCCGTTTTCGGTAAACCCTGAAAGAGGAGGCCGTTGGCCGGGCTCGAAGTTCCAATGCGATGCTTCGCCAATGGGGGTGTCCAGGCGGCCTGCCTGAGACGGTGAGGCGCCTCCGGCCATTGCTCAATGCTTGCCCGGCAATACCGAGCCGAGTACTTGCCTGGCCGTCTGGACGATGACCCCGGCCTGGTCCGGGTCGCCTTTGAGCAGGCTGGTGGCGAACTTCCTCGCCTGCTCCAGCTTGATGTGTGGCGGCAAGGGCGGAACGTCCGGATCGGTCTTGAATTCGATCAACACCGGCCGGTCGGCCGCCAGTGCCCGCTCCCAGGCGCCGGCTATGTCTTCTTCGCGCTCCACATAGATACCTTGCAAGCCGATGGAGATGGCGAACAGGTGATAGGGCACATCGGGGATCGCCTGCGAGGCTTCGAATTTGGGGTCGCCCTCCATGACCCGTTGTTCCCAGGTCACCTGGTTGAGGTCTTCGTTGTTGAACACCGCGCAGATCCACTGGGGGTTTTCCCAAAGCCGCCAGTACTTGGCGACGGTGATCAGCTCGGCCAGATTGTTCATCTGCATCGCGCCGTCGCCCACCAGTGCCACCACGCTGCGCTGCGGATGGGCGAATTTGGCGGCGATGGCATAGGGTACCGCCGCTCCCATGCTGGCCAGGCCGCCGGACAACGAACACTGCATGCCCTGACGGATCTGCAGGTCGCGGGCAAACCAGTTGGCGCAGGACCCTGAGTCGCTGGTGACGATGGCCTGGTCGGGCAGGCGAGGAGAGAGTTCGTGTACCACGCGCTGAGGGTTGATCGGGTCGGCCTTGACCAGGGCGCGCTTTTCCAGGGTCTTGTCCCAGCGTGCGCGCCAACCTTCGACCTGGTCGCGCCAGCGCCGCTCGGCCTTGTGTTCCAGCAACGGCAGCAGAGCCTGCAGGGTTTCGCGGGCATCACCGACCAGGTTGACCTCCATGGGATAGCGCAGGCTGAGCATGTCCGGCTGCAAGTCGATCTGCACGCCACGGGCCTGGCCTTCCCTGGGCAGGAACTCGCTGTAGGGAAAGCCGGAGCCGATCATCAGCAAGGTGTCGCATTCGCTCATCAGCTGATAGCTCGGTTCGGTACCGAGAAGCCCGATGGCGCCGGTGACCCAAGGCAGGTCGTCTGGCACTACGGCCTTGCCCAACAGCGCCTTGGCCACGCCTGCCCCCAGCGTTTCGGCCACCGCGATAACCTGCCCGGTGGCTTGCAGCGCACCGGCACCGACCAGAATCGCCACTTTTCGTCCCGCGTTGAGGACCTCGGCGGCACGTT
The DNA here is from genome assembly GCF_002113165.1 of Pseudomonas sp. B19(2017). Classification (NCBI taxonomy): domain Bacteria; kingdom Pseudomonadati; phylum Pseudomonadota; class Gammaproteobacteria; order Pseudomonadales; family Pseudomonadaceae; genus Pseudomonas; species Pseudomonas sp. B19(2017). The sequence continues at coordinate 237,810 of NZ_NEJR01000007.1, read as the reverse complement.
GCAAGTCTTCCTCGAAGGGCACCACCCTGGGCCTGCTGTAGCCTATGCCGGAATGCAGCGTGCCATGGGCCTTCGGTGGTTCGTGGTAGGGCAGGTCCTGCAGGTCGCTTGGCAGGATGATGGCCGTGACCCGGCGTTCGCCGACGGCAGTGCGTATTGCGCGGTCGAGCAAGTGGCGCACCTGCTCCGGGGTCGAGGCCTGCTGAACGAAGGCACCTGCGACGTCCTTGAACATCGACAGCAGGTCCAGTTCCTGCTGGTAATGCCCGCCCAGCGCTGCTCGCGCCTGTTGGCCAACGATGGCCAGCACCGGCTGGTGATCCATGCGCGCGTCGTACAGGCCGGTAAGCAAATGGGAAGCGCCCGGGCCAGAGGTGGCGATGCATACGCCCAGCTCACCGGTGAACTTGGCATGGGCACTGGCCATGAAGGCTGCCATTTCCTCATGGCGGGCCTGAATGAACTGGATCTTGCCCTCGGCCCGGCTGAGGGCTCCGAATACGCCGTTGATGCCGTCGCCGGGGTAGCCAAAGATGCGCCGTACACCCCATTGATACAAGCGCTCTACCAGAAAGTCACCTACCGTGCTGGTCATTGCCTTCTCCCGTGCCTGGTCGATAGGTGTCTGGACTTGGCCGGGCTCAGGAAAGTTTCAAGCGTGTGCGCTTTGCTCTACTGACTGGACTGCTTTTGCCAAAAGAGCGCCGAAAGGCGCGACCCCTTCTTGTGTTGCCTGAATGTCTGGCGTCCAGTTCCTTAAGGCATTTCGTCAGCGTCTGCGAAAACATTTTCACCACGTGCGGTTTGCGGCGGGTCACTTGTGAACACAGAACATCCTGTGTCAACAACCTGAGGTAAAGATCATGGCCAATAACCAAGACCAGAGCCGCGGCAAGCAGGGCGGCACCGCCAACAGCAATCCAGGTAACTTTGCCAACGATCGCGAGAAGGCGTCGGAAGCGGGGCACAAGGGGGGGCAGGCCTCCGGTGGCAACTTCAAGAACGATCCGGAGCGGGCCTCCGAGGCTGGCCGCAAGGGCGGCCAACAAAGCCACGGCGGCGGCCGCAACAGCGATGACAACCGCTGATCACCGTTGAATCGACCGGGGCGGCTGCAGACGCCCCGGCTATTCCTCTTCATGCGCCAGAGCCGGTCGTCGTCGCTGCTGAACGGCTGCACGCAAGCCAGGATCAATCGAGCTGAGTCGCCCGTGTTCATTCAGCCCGCCAGGAGTTACAGCGATGGCCAAGTATCTGTACCTGATCAGCTACATCCTCGACAACCAACCCGGAACCTGCGAATTGCGCAGCGACCAGGAAGACCTTAGCCGCGAAGCGGCGCGTGACTACCTGCAAGGCCTGCACCGCAGCGAGGCGTCATCGTTCACCGACGTACAGGTGCAGCGTCTGCAACATGATCATGAGCCAGGCACATCGCCGGGGCATTATCAGCAGCCATGAAAAGATGAGGGCTGGCACATGAAAAGAAGAGGTGAAACCTACAGGCAGTGGTGCGACCCGATTCTGCACCATCAAACCCATGAGGAAGTGCTCGACACCGGCACCTGCATCGAAGTGCAGACGCGCCTGTCACGCACGGGGGCGACCCAGTTGTTCATCGGGGTCTATCGCCCCGACGGTTCGGTGGTGTGCGAACAAGCCTATGACCAGCGCGCCGGGGAAACCATGAGCCGGGCACTGGTGTGGGGAGTGGGGTATGCCAGGCGTGTTGCGCGGGAAGATGAGGACGAGGCGTGCGGTGATGAACCGGCCAGTAGCCGAACCGGCAAGGTCGAGGCTTGGTGAATGATGTTCTGCCGTTGCAGCCGCGGTTTACGACAGGGGCCGTCATGATTTATCTGGGGTGTGCGGGATGGAGCCTGTCCAGTCGTGATGCCGAGGCATTTGCGCAGCCTGGCAGCCATCTGCAACGCTACGCCACCCGCTTCAATGCAGTAGAAATCAACAGTTCGTTCTACCGCCCTCATCGCCCGGAAACCTATGCCCGTTGGGCCTCTTCGGTGCCTGAGGGTTTCCGCTTCGCAGTGAAGCTGCCAAAAGCCATTACCCATGAGCAGCAACTTCAGGGATGCGAATACGCGCTTGACACGTTTCTCGCTCAATGCGGGCAGTTGGGCGACCGCCTGGGTTGCCTGTTGGTGCAGCTGCCGCCATCCCTCCAACATCACCCTCAACAGGCGCGCCGCTTCTTTGAAAGCCTGCGCCAACGGTATGCCGGACCGGTGGCGCTGGAACCCAGGCACGCCAGCTGGCAGTCGGCGCAGCAGATGCTGGCCGACCTGCACATCGCCCAGGTCGCGGCGAGCCCAGCGCGTTTCGTTACCGATGGGCAGCCGGGTGGATGGCCCGGGCTGGTTTACTGGCGCCTGCATGGCGAGCCGCGGATCTATCACAGCGAGTACGCCAGCGAATACCTCCAGCAACTGGCTGAACGCCTGCAGCAAAGCCATGCCGCCGGAGCTTGCACCTGGTGTATTTTCGACAACACCGCCTCCGGTGCCGCGACGGTAAACGCGTTGGCTCTGGAGCAGCGTCTGCGCTGAGCAGGGCGTGTACACCAGGGGACGGAAAAGAGCGGTGACCAATTGGTCAAAATTAATGAATCTTTTTCCGCATGGCTCGCTCCATTAGTCTGAATCGACGAAGGAGAGTCCAATGGCAGGACAGCAGTTGTATGTGATCGAGTATGAGCTTCATGGGGAATATCGCACCTTCATCATCCGGCTCGAGCGTATGAACAACGCTGAGGCATGGCACTGGGCAAGTTGCGACGCGGGGGTAGGCATCATTCCGCGGTTTGGCCAGCACACGATAAAGAAGGTCAGCCGGCCGATGGCTGAACGCTATGGCATCAACAATGTGCGCTGGCGTGCGTCAGGAGAAGGGCCCGAGTTCGTCGCTCCGCCCATTGATGTAAAGAAATTCTCGAATAGCGGTACGGGCAGTAGCTGAGCGGGAGGCGCAGTAGGCCTGTCTGCAGTTTTCAGGCAGGCCTGCGCTCATGGATTCGCTGCTCAGGTTTCGAGACTCGATCATCCTCACTTTCAGGAGCCAGCGCGTGCCGCGAATCATCACTCCAGCTACCCCTGAACACGAAATCAGCGAGCAGAACGCCCGCATGTTCGGTTCGCCAAAGGAGCGCCTGGATTTCTACCGCTGCGAAATACAGTATGAGACCAGCATCCTCGCCAACCGCACCGACGCCTATCTCGCTGCGCAGTCTTTTCTGGTCATCGCCTTCGTGTCATCGATGGGTAACCTGAACCAGAGCTGGGGCGAGATGTTCACGCTGGTCGTTCCGCCGTTTCTCGCCTTGCTGGGCGTTTTGAGTTCACTCAATGCCTGGCCGGGTATTCGAGCAGCCTACAAGATCATCGAGCACTGGCAACTGAAGCAGAGCCACCTGCTGCGCAGCGAGCCATTGATGGGGCTGGCATATGACGAATCGCCCCTGTTCAGTGAGGCGGAAACCTCACTGGCCGGGCACCGCAAGTCGTTGCTGTTCTCGCTGCGTACGCCGTGGATATTCCTGGTGTTCTGGGTAATCCTCGGTACCTACGCTGTGTTCATCCAGCTGGCGTGAGCACCGTGGCCCGGCATGACGCCGCCGGGCCACGCGCTGCATGGCTCAGCGCCGTCTACGGCGCAGCATTGTCAACACACAACCCGCCAAGGCTAGCAGCGCGGTTGCCACGAGCATGCCGCGTACGGGCTGTTGCGAGCGGCCGGGTTTCGGTTCAGCCGGGGCTGAGGCAGGTTGTTCGATGCGTCTGGCCTTGTACTCGGGCGGCCAGTGTTCGATGGCTGAAATCTTCAGGCGTGTACCGTCGACCAGGGTGAGGGTCAGGTCAGCGATGTCTCCTGCAGCGCGGCCGGGGAAAACCGGCTCGCCGGTGGCGTCGAGTTCGTCATAGATGAACCGTTGCCCCTCGAGCCAGCCAATGGCGGTGAGCAGTTCAGGCCCCAGGTAGTATTTGCCGTCGAGGAAAAACCCCGGAAACTGATGTGCTCGCTCAAGGTTTTCCACGCGATAGCGTTCGCCCGGCTTCATGCCGGTAGCCGGGTCAATCATGGCTGGTTACTCCTGTTGTAAAGCCCGTACCCAGCGTGCCGGCCGCAGCGCCCGGCACCAGGATCACCTTGCGGCAGTCGTCCTGTTTCTGGTCGAACAGTTTGTAGCCCATGGCCGCTTCTTCCAGGGCCAGGCGGTGGGTGACGATCAGCTCTGGTTGCAGGCGCCCGGCCTCGATGTGTTCAAGCAACTCCGGGAGGAATTTCTGCACATGGGTCTGGCCCATCCTGAAGGTCAGGCCTTTGTCGAAGGCATCACCAAACAGAAAGCCGTGAATGAAGCCTGCATACACCCCGGGCACGCTGACGATGCCCCCGCGGCGCACAGCCGCAATACTCTGACGCAGTGCCTTGCCGCTGCTGCCTTCGATCTTGAGCGCGGTAAGTACCGTTTCGGTGGTGCTGCCCTTGGCTTCGAAGCCTACTGCATCGATTACCGCATCCACGCCACGCATGCCGGGCGTGAGGCGGATGATGCTGTCGGCCGGGTCGTCGTCCTGCTCGAAATTGATCGGGACCACGCCATAGGAATCGCGCGCGAAAGCCAGGCGGTAGGCATTGTCATCGACCATGAAGATGGTCTGGGCGCCCAGCATGCGCGCGCAGGCAGCGCTCAGCAGCCCGACCGGCCCGGCGCCATAGATGGCCACGGTCGAGCCCTGGCCGATCTGCGCATTGGTGACGGCCTGCCAGGCTGTGGGCAGGATATCCGAGAGAAACAGTACCTTGTCGTCCGGCAGGGCGGAGGGCACCTTGAATGGGCCAACATTGGCTTTGGGGACCCGTACATAATCGGCCTGCCCGCCGGGCACGCCACCGTACAGGTGGCTGTAGCCGAACAATGCAGCGCCGGGCGGGATGCCCTTCTTGTTGAGGATGGCGCCACGGCCGGTGTTGGTGGTTTCGCAGGCGGCGAACTGCTCGAGCTGGCAGAAGAAACAGCTGCCACAGGCGATCACGAAAGGGATCACCACCCGATCACCGACCTGCAAATGGGTAACAGCGCGACCGGTCTCTTCGACGATGCCCATGAACTCATGGCCGAAGATGTCGCCGGGTTCGGTCTGCGGGATCTTGCCGTGGTAGAGGTGCAGGTCAGAGCCGCAGATGGCCGTGGCGGTAACCCGCAGGATGATGTCGTCCTCGTCCTGGATGATCGGATCCGGAACATTGTCGACGCGCACGTCCTGTGCCCCGTGATAAGTCAGTGCTCTCATGAATTCAACTCCTGCAAAGGCGGATGGGCCGTGATGATCTATGCAGGGGAAGCCATGCGATGGGGCAAAGTTCAGGTGAAGTTATCCAGTGGTAACTGGCTGCCGCCTTTGATTCGGCCTCGCATTCAAAGCCATTGCTCCGGTTGCAGCGCTGATGGTTGATTGCGCCGGTTTGTTTGGTCCCCCAGGCAAATGTCATAGATCACAAACGCTGAACTCCCGGCGCCTCACCTGCGTCCCTCGAATGAATGCCGTTGAAAGGCGCATTCGCTCATCAATCAGCTTCGAGGGCGTAACGATGGACAAGACCAATCAAAGCTCGACGTCTCCACCCGGCAGCACCCGAGATCATGCCATGGGCGATGAAGCCGCTGCGCTGCTTGGCGAGGCCAGGCAGAAAGGCAGTGAGCAGTTCGAGCAGTACCGCGATAGCGCAGCCGATCAGCTTGACTCAATCGAGGAAGGTGCACGCTCGGCCGCCGCTGCGCTGCAGGGTAATGACAGCCTGGGGCTGTCGCATTACCTGAACCAGGCTGCAGAGTGCGTGGGCGAGTTCGCCGAGCAGGTACGCCACGAAAGCGCCGAGAGCCTGTTGCAACGCGGTGCCCGGTTGGCGCGGAGCAACCCGGCGCTGTTCCTGGCCGGTAGTGTGGCCGTCGGGTTCGCCGTGTCGCGCTTCATGCGCGCCAGCGCCAGCCATGAGCCCGGTGCCGCCGCCTCTTCCAGTGATTCGCACCAGCCCCAACCATCGCAGGCTGTGACGCCCGATCGTGGCAGCGATGTATCCACCCGCGAACCTTATACCCCCGTCGACCCTATCGGCCCTGGTGCTGGCACGCCGGTCAGCGGCAGCCCGTTCGGGCACGATCCACTCAAAGGAGGTGAATGATGAACAGAGACCCCTTGCATACCACTCCAGGCATGCACACCACGGAAGAGGAAGCCGTAGGTGTTGGCGGGCTGTTGCGCCAGCTGATGCGTGAAGTCCCCGAACTGTTCAGCAAGGAGCTGGCGCTGGCCAAGGCCGAGCTGCAGCACAACCTCGCCACCCTCAAGGCCGGCACGGCGGCGGTTGCAGCCGGCGCGATAGTCATCCTGGCAGGCTTCGTGATGCTCCTGCTGGCGGCGGTCTATGCCCTGGCGCTGGTGGTCGAACCCTGGCTCGCAGCCTTGATCGTGGGCGCGATCACCGTGGTGATCGGGTTCATCATGCTGCAGTCGGGCAAGAAGCAGTTCGAACCCACGCATCTGGCGCCTGACCGTACCTTGCATGCCATGCAGCAGGACAAGGACACGCTGAAGAGGAAACTGCCATGACCACCTCCTTCGAACACGAAGCGCATAAAGACCCTGACCTGCTCGAACAGGAAATCAACGCCAAGCGCGAGCACATCAGCGACCTGGTGGACGCCCTCGAGCAGCGCCTGAGCCCGGGCCAGATGGTCGACCGAGTCCTGGCGTATGCCAAAGGCAATGGCGGCGAGTTCTTCCAGAATCTGGGCACTACCCTGAAGAACAACCCTGTACCCGCCACCCTGACGGTGCTGGGCCTGGCATGGCTGGGCCTGAACCAGAACCGCCCCTTCAACCCCGGGCCTGCGCACCCTGGGCCGGGGTTGGGCGAAAAGCTCGGCGACGCGGTGGACACGGTAAAAGGCGCTTTCGCGCAGGCGGGGGAGGCAGTGCACGACGCCAGCCAGAAGGTGCGCATGAAAGCCCATGACATGCGCGATCGGGCCAGTGAACTGGGCAGCGGCGCCCGCGACTCCATGGGAGCTTCCGCGGACACCCTGCGCCATTCGGCACACAAGGCTACCGATCAGGCCACGGCACTGAAGGTCCAGTTCGACCACCTGCTTCAGGAGCAACCTCTGGTATTGGCCGCTTTGGGGATCGCACTGGGTGCGGCATTGGGGGCATCGCTGCCCAGTACCCACAAGGAAGACCAATTGATGGGGGCCAGCAGTGACCGTTTGACCGACACGCTCAAGGCCAAGGGGCAGGAGGTGAAGGCGTCGGTTGAAGCGTCGCTCGATCAGGCAAGTGATACGGCGTCGACACAGGCAGAGCGCAGGTCTGGAGAGGCCGACCTTTCCTCAGGGTTGGGCTTCAACTCCTGATCCGCGGAATGTGCGTTGCCAGCCCTCTGCCAGGCAGGGGGCTGGCATGTGTGCAGGTCAACCGCTTGCAGCTTGAATATGGGAGGCTCTGTTTTGAAGATCGACGCATTGTTGACCGAACTCCTCAATGCCCGGGGGCCAGGGGGACAAGAGGATGAGGTGCGCGCCATTTGCCTGCGCGAGCTCGGCAGGCTCTGCGATGACACGCACATAGACGCTGCTGGCAACGTGGTGGGAGTCATTCGCGCCGGGCTTGCATGCAATCCTCAGACAGCCATACGTGTAATGGCCCATCTCGATGAAATCGCCATGATCGTCAAGAACGTTCACGAGAACGGCACACTGGAGGTTCTTGCCCTCGGGGGAGCGCAACCGATCAGCTTTGGTGTCTGCCCTGTCGATATCCTGGGCGATGAACAGATCCTGCCTGGCGTGCTGTCCTATGGCTCGATGCACAGTAGTGGTCGGACTGCCAAAGGGAGCGATGTGCTGGCGGGGAAATGTCCAGTGGAAGGACGTGCATGTCGTTACGCGCAGGACCAGGCAGGAGCTTCAGAAGTCGGGGGTTCGACCGGGCACCCGGGTCGTGCTCAGCCAGCACTGGCGCCGGCCATTCAAGGTACAGGACTGTGTTGCCGCTCACTTTCTCGATGACCGTGCGCCCATCAGCGCTGTCATCCTCTGCGCGCAGCTGCTGAGTGAAAGGCGAGCGGCGTTGAAGCAGGATGTCTGGTTCGTGCTCACCACGCTGGAGGAGGAGTCGAATGCCGGTGCCATGTACGCCGCGTCCCGGTTGCCCGGCGACACCACCATTGCCGTCGAGGTCGGCCCGGTGCTGGATGAGTATGGTACGGAGCTATCGGTCGACCCGATCATCAATACCGGTGACCAGAAGGGCTACTACAGCCGCACCGTGGTACAAGGCCTGATCGCCGCTGGCCGCAGGGCAGGTTATGCGCCGCAGGCGGCATTGCTCGTCGACTTCGCGTCGGATGCGAGTGCGGTATTGAGCGCCGGGATCGCCGCCCGGGCGGGCTGCATTGCGATCCCGACCGAGAATACCCATGGCTTCGAGATGGTACTGCTGGATGGCATCTCAGCCTGTGCTGAAACGTTGACCGAGTTTCTGCTGGGCCGCCAGGACGAATGTCACGAAGCCAACGACCCTACAAGCCTCTAGCGCTGCAGGTTGTCCCGAGCGGCATCGTCGGCCTGCTGCGCGCGAGGCGGCTGTTGGGGCGTTTCGCAGTCTGTGCCCATCGCCTGATACGCCTTGCGCAGTTGGTGGATCTCCCGGTTGTCGAGTGATTCGAGATCCAGTACTGATTGCTCTGCAGACTTTGTGGCGCGAATCAGTTCGTCGAGCTTCACGTGGATGATGTCATTGTCCCGGTTCTGGGTGTTCTGAATCAGGAAAACCATCAGGAAAGTGATAATGGTCGTAGACGTGTTAACGATCAGTTGCCAGGTATCGTTGTAGTGAAACCAGGGCCCGGAGGCAGCCCACAGGGTAATGAGTACCACGGCGATCAGAAAAGTAGTGGGTTTACCGGCGTGCTTGGCGAGCCACTGGCAGAACAGCGCGAATTTCATGGTGTTATCTCCACTGCGATCTACTGTTCTGACCACAGCGGAGCGCTGAAATCCTTTTTGCCTGGTCGCGTCGAGATTCCTGAAAAGCCAGGTAGATGCCGGAACAGTTACGGCCTTTTGCTGATAATCGGGTGGCTGTGGCCCTGGTTGAAAGGCCCACAGCTTTACCCATGCTGGCGTTAGCGATCCTGATCAACTGGCCCGGTAACGCGGGGCCAGCCGATTGCTGGACAGTTGGCCGAACAAGGCGTGTCGGCTGGCTTCGTAGCGTTCGAAGGACTCCAGGTCGTGCATCGAAGGGATCGAGATCAGCACCTCGTCGTCAAAGTCCTGCAGGGCACCGTCGACCAGGTCCTGGGCCGACATCACGATGCCCGGATCGAGGTTTTCGACTGGCAAGCCGCCGATCTGCCAGAAATCGGTGGCGGTAGCCCCTGGCAGCACGGCCTGGATCCTGATGCCTTTGTCCGCAAGCTCTTTGTGCAGGGACTGGGTAAAGGCGGTGACATACGCCTTGCTGCCACCGTACACACCGTTGAGCAGTTCCGGCGCCAGGCTGACAATGGACGAGATGTTGATCAGGGCGCCTTGCTTGCGGGCGACAAAGCCTGGGATGGCCGCGTAGGTGAGGCGGGTGAGGGCGATGATGTTGAGGGTGATCATTTCAGCCATGCGTTCGACATCACTTTCCAGCAGGCTGGTGTGAGTGCCTATGCCTGCGTTGTTCACCAGCAGGCTGATACTGGCATCCTCGCGCAATTTGCGTTCTACCTTGGCCAGGTCATCGGTGTTTGCCAGGTCTGCCGGAAACACCTCCACGTTCTGTCGGGTTTCGGTTGTCAGCCGGCTGGCCAAGGTGTTGAGGCGTTCCCGGTTGCGGGCGACCAGCACCAGGTCGTAACCCCGACGTGCCAAGCGTTCTGCGTAGATCGAACCGATGCCGGTAGAGGCACCGGTGATGAGCGCTGTGCCTTTGAATTGCTGTTTCATGGTCATGCTCCGTTGTTTGGTTGTGCAGCCCATGATGCAGAAGGTCGTGCTTGTCTTAAACGACACATATGGTACGTTTTCCGGACATCGAATTGTGGAGCACAAACCATGCACCGGGTCGGCTACCTCATCACCGAAGGGTTCCAGATCATGTCCCTGGCGACGCAGGCCGTGTTCGAGTTCGCAAATATTGTCGCGGGCGAAACGGTTTACAAGATCCAGAATTTTTCCGTCGGCGGTGGCACGGTGCGTTCTTCCCTGGGCATGTACATGGACACGCTGCCGTTGGGAGCGCCTGGTTTGGCTGATACCTGGATGATCACGGGGACCCTGACCCCGCTGACTCCGCCAAGCGAGGAGGTACTGGCCAGCGTTCGAGGCTTTGTCGACGGCGCACGCCGCATCGCAGGCCTGTGTACCGGCTGTTTCGTGCTAGCCCAGGCCGGCGTGCTGGATAACCGGCGGGCCACGACACACTGGGCCTACGCGAAAAAGCTGCGTGAACTGCACCCGAAGATCGAAGTGGAAGAAGACCGAATCTTCATTGTGGACGGCCAGATCTGGACGTCCGCCGGAATGACGGCCGCACTGGACATGGCGCTGGGCATGGTGGAAAAGGATCTGGGGACCGACATGGCCAGGTCAGTGGCGCGTAAGCTGGTGATGCATCAGCGCCGCTCTGGTGGGCAATCGCAGCATTCCGAGTTGCTGACGCTTTCGCCAAAGTCTGATCGGATTCAGAACGCCCTGGATTACGCGCGCAAGCATTTGAATCGTCCATTGACTGTCGAAGAGCTTGCAGAGTCCGTGCATCTGAGCCCTCGGCAATTTACCCGCGTGTTCACTGCCGAGACAGGTCAGTCACCGGCCAAGGCGGTGGAAGGCCTGCGTCTTGAGGCCGCCCGTTTGATGATCGAGCAGAGCCGCCACAGCCTGGACGTGGTGGCGAAGGAAACCGGGTTCAGGGACCGTCGGCATATGCGCGAGGTGTTCATGCGTGGATTCGGCGTCCCGCCTCAAGCCGTGCGAAGGGATGCCAGGCGGGTCTGATCTACTACACAGGCAGCAGTTGCTCACGTTCAAGCAGCTCGAGGTTGGACGGCTTTACGTGAACTTTGTGCAGTTCAGGCGCCGTAAACCAGCGACACTCCACGATCTCGTGAGCTGCAGCAGGTTCTGCTCCAGGTTCAACAGGCAACTGATAGAGGTAGTGCTCTTCGCCTGCGATCACATAATGGTTGAGGAATCGAGCACCATTGAAGGGTAGACACGTTTCCTCCATCAGCTCGCGCTGCGCTGTATCCAGGTGATGCTCGCCCGGGTCGATTTTCCCACCTGGCAAGGACCATTCAGCGCTTTGCTTGCGCACGAAAAGGATGCGTCCTGCTTGCAGGCAAATGACCGTCGAATGACGCTCTCTGGAACTGTTCATGAGGAGCCTCCCGTACGATGGAGGTGGCACCAGGGCAGAACTCACCCTGATGCCCGTGCTGCTGATCAGCGATCTTTGTCCCACTGCTGATCATCTGTCCGGTTTTGCTGACCGCCCATGGGCTCCTTGTCTGCAAGGTTCCGGTCCTGCTTGTCAGTCGCAGGTTGGCCGCCTTGGCTGCCGCTGTCACGGGAACGTTCCCAGTCCTTGTTCATCTTGTCCTCAGGCTTTTGCCCGGACTGGCTGCCGCCTTGCTGCTGTTGACCGGGCATCCGACCGCCCGAACCCTGGCCGCCTTGCTGGCCAGTACCGGCTTTGTTACCCATGCCGGTGTCAGCATTGCCTTGGTTGCCGCCCTTGTCCTGATTGTTAGCCATGATCGCTTACCTCGGGTCAGACACAGGAAGCTCTGTGTGTACTGTTATGACCCGCACCTGTTCGTGCGGTATGCACGGAATATCCGGCAAGCTGACCAAACGCATTAATATTGGGGATACGAAATTCTGGTGTGCGGGCAGGAACGTAGCTGAACGGCACTGGAGCTGGCGGCTGACAAGGCCCTGTGCGGGGCGATCGGTGATCGCCCCTGTTGCGGTTCAGGGGAGGTCCTTGAGGGTTTCGAAGGCTTTGACGCTTTTGATCAGGCTTTTGTTGCTGGCGGAATCGGCACTGTTGAACAGGAAAGAGTAGTCCGAGGCCAACGACGGGCTGCCGGCAATCGTCGCGTACTGGTGGCACTGGTTGCAGTCATCACCCTGTACATAGGTCTCCAGGGTAGTATTGGCCACCGGCACGTTGCCCTGGCTTATGAACGGCCCGTATGACAGCGGCACTTGCGCGTTGGCGCCCGGTTCCGGACTGGGCGGATTGGGGGCGAGGGTCCAGAGTACGTTGATCAGCTTGTAGTACTGGAACACCGACTGGCCTTGGCTGTGCTGCGCGAAGTTGGCTTGTACCGCGCTGTTGAGCGCTTGCAGGTCGCCGGGCACGGGGTGTTCGCGGGTGGTCTGTACCGGCTGGTCGCGTGGGAAGCGATCGGTGCACTCCTTGTCGGGGTGGTGTTGCTTGCACTGGATACGGGCCTGGTTCGGTGTGCACTCGGGGCCGCTGCCACAGTCGGGGTTGTTGAAGGCAAACCCGTTCGGCGGGGTTTGTTGCGGCGGGGCCTGGGCCGGTTCGGGCACGTTGTCCACCTGCTCGAAGGTGGTCCAGATGAAGTTGGGCGAAGCCTGGGTCTTGTTGATGATATGCAGGCCCACCAGGCCAACCACTTCCTGGGTGCAGGCCAGCGTGTCGGGGCGTTTGAGCCAGGCGACGGTGGTCAGGTAGCGCCCGAACAGCTCGGGTTTGCCGGTCAGCACCCGCCAGGCGGCTTTGACTTCGATCGCCCCCAGTTGCTCCTGTGGGACCGGGGCGGCAGGCAGGGAGCGCATCGGTTCGCCGGCGGGCAGCGACAGCCCCGCCGGGGACTTGCCGTCCTGGTTTTGCGCGACCTTCAGCTGGTTGGCCGCGTCGTAGAGGCCGTTGTCGACGATGTAGTCGAATTCGGCCTTGCCCACCTTGCGTTCGAAAAACACCAGGTTGCCCGACTGGTCTGTCAGCCAGCCGCCAGACGCCTCCATGAACGGGTCGGGGCTGGATGCCAGCGTCCCGCTGGACAGGTGGAAACCGTGCAAGACGTTGATCGCGCTCTTGGAGGTTGCGTTCATGAACTTGCGCGCGCCGACCTTGAGTGCCTTGAGGCTGCCCTGGGTGCTGCAATTGGCCGGTACCAGGGTTTGCACGCCCCAGCCGCTGGGCGTGGGTGCGCCGGGCAGGAAGATGTCGTTGGCGTCCTTGTAGCTGGCCCACACCGGCGCCACGCTCATGGGTTGACCCGGTGTGGCAGGTACCCCGAACTGCGCCAGGCTGCTGTTCAGGTCGGGTTCCCCGGCCAGGCTGGCAGTGCCTGGCCAACCGGGGTTCACCGGCCAGTTCAGGGCAATGAACAACTGCCAGGCAAAGCAGTTCATGAACGCCTGGCTGGTGGCATTGAAGTTGTTGACCGGCAGGAACCCGCCACTGGCCGGGTTGAACACCAGTTGCTGCTGCACACAGCTATCGGCGTCGGACTGCGTGGCCGCCGTGGCTGTTTGCTGGGCGGACAGGCACAGGAGAATGCCGCTTAGCAGCGACAGAAGACTCAAGCGTAGGCTGGACATCATTGCGCTCCTTGCAAGCTGGGAAGCCGCACCCGAAGGTGCGGCGGTAGCGTCGCGCGAGTGGCGCGGTTCAGGCGCCAGGCACCAGCGCCAGGCCGGATTCCCAAGGGTGGTCTGCCGCGCTCACGTTGGCGTCTTCGTCCGGGTTGAGCGCACGTACCGTCACCAGGCCGGGTGCGGCAGTGGGGCTGACCGTGATCGTCAGGATGTAAGCCTGGGTGCCGCCGGTATTGGTCTGGCCGGGTATGGCAGTTGCGTCGGGCAGGTACTGGGTGACCTGCGCGGTAACCCCGGGGTTGGAGAATTGCACCCGGGCGTTCTCTGCGGTGGTGTTCTCGTCGGCGCCTTGCACCACCAGCACGAATTGGTTGCTGCTGCCCGGGGCAAGCCAGGCGGGCAGGTCGGTGGGTGAGTTGCCGTAGAACAGGTCCAACGGCAGCAGCTGCACCGGCCAGGGTTGCAGGCCTGCCACCCGGTCCTGCACGCAGGGGTAGGAAGCAGGCGTGGCGGCGAGTGGCTTGACGGTGACGCTCAGGCCCACCAGCAACTGTTGGGCGATGACCCACACATGGTTGACCGGTTGTTTGTTGATGGTGACCTCGTTGATCGAGAAACCGGCGCTTTCCGGTATTTCGAACACCGCCTGAAGGATCTGGTCGGAACCGTTGGCCGCGGACTTGGCCGCGCCGCGCGTGATATGCCAGTACTGGCTCACATCCTGGCCTTGCGGGCCCTTCCAGGTACTGAAGTCGGTGGGTTGTTGCAAGTACAGGCCAATCGGGTTGGTCAGCGACAGGCGGTTGTTCACCGCCGTGCTGTTGGCCATGAAACCGATGTGCGGGTCGGAGTTGCGGTAGTTCTGCCCGTACTGCGCGCAGCAGATCAGCGACTGGGCGTTCTGGCTGCTGCTGACCGGCCGCAGGATGGTGGCGGCGGCGGCGAGGTACACCTCGGCACTAAGGGTATTGGGGCCGGAGGTCAGGTGCATTGCCCCGCCATACTGGCCGGGCACACTGACCGTGCCGGCATTCCATTTGTTGACGGTGTCGTACGCCGGCTTGCCGGTGGTGGGATCGATGACCGGCTCACCGGCCTTGCCGGTCGGGCCGTCTTCGGTATAGCGCAGGTACAGGTCTTCGAGCCGCACGTTCGGGTCGATGTATTCGCGGTACAGGCCCAGCACCGCATTCGGGTCGATGCGCCACATGGTCAGGAAATACGCCGGGTTTTCACAGGTGAAGGTGATCTTGCGCATTTTGCCGTTGCCATCGCGCACGATGGACCACTCGCAGTATTCGTCGAGCCAGCCCCGTGGGCCGGAAGGCGAGAAATCCTTGTACGGGCCGTTCCAGGCGATGCTCGGGCAGCGCTTGGCCGGCAGTTGCAGCAGGTTGCCTTGCTTGTTCGGGTCATAGAGCCTGTAGACGGTGTTGTCGAGGCTGATCTGGCCATGGTCGGCCAACTCCATCACCTGGTCCAGGGTCATGGCCTTGCCACCCAGCTGCGGAATGACCGCCGTGCCATTGTTGTAGAAGAACGTCCACAGTCGGTTGGGGAAAGGCGCCCAGGTGATTGCCGGCGGGGTCACGTCGCCGAAGCCTTCCACCAGCGGGTTGTAGTAACCCGAGCGGGGCGCATCGTTCAGGCCCGACCAGGGGTTGCCGATGATCGACGACTCGGTCCAGCCGGTGAGGTTGTTGTTCCAGTCGGTTTCGAACTGCGGCAGCTGGTCTTCCAGGCCCAGCTTGTTGTAGTCCTTGGGGGCTTGGCCGGCGGGCGAGGTGAACTGCTTGAAGGGCGTGCTCATGTCGGTTCTCCTGGTGTGCGTGAGGTGGAAGCAGAGCAGCAGCCGGCGACCGGGGGCGGGCCGGCGAGGGTCTGGCGCGGGTCTTCCCACACCAGTTGGGCGGTGAAACCGGGCAGAGTTGCGTATTCGTCAGGCGTCAGCACGCGGCCACTGTCGAGGTGGGTCACCACCAGCGACAGGGGCACCGCATCGCCGCGGCCAAGGCCTAGTGCAGCGGCGTTGCGGGCGGCATTCAGTGCCCGCGACACTCCGTGGGTGATGCACCTGCCCTTGTCGTCCACCAGCCCCATGCCGATGCGGCTGAAACGCCCCACGTAATGCGGGTTGTCGGCGCTGACGTGCTGCGCCGTGGCGTCGGGCTGGTCAAGAAAGACGTCGATCAGATAAGTGTCGTGGGTGCAACGTACGTGATCGAACACCACCCACGGCCCGGGCCCTGCGGCGTTGCCCGCGACAGGACCGGCTTTTGCGCTGTGCTTGCAGCAGGCGCCGGTGGCACCCTTCGGCGCACCAAACTGCGGCGCCACCGGCACTCCGTAGTCGTAACCGATGTGCCGGCTGTCCTGGGCCATGTCGCCGAGGGTGGTGTAGCGCCAAGCGTCGGCGCTGGTGAACGTTACCTGCGTGGCGTCGCGGCCGGCGAACGGCTGCAGCAGGCACTGGGTGGTGAACTGTGCCGCCGGGTTGGCCCTGATCCAGACCTCGAGCATGCGGTCGATGTTGGCGTGGTAGGAGCAGAACACCGGGTCGAAGGCGGTGTAGGCGTTGTCGGCCATATCGCCGCCGATCCAGCCGTGATAGTTGTCGTGGGGTTGCTCGTACAGGCCGTCGAAGTTGAGGGCACGATTGGGGTACAGGCTGTCCTTCTGGGGCGGGTCGAACACCGGAATGTTGGCCCACGGATAACCGGGCACACCCTGTGGTTGGCTGAAGGTGGTGAACTTCAGGGCGTCCACCACCTGTTGCTGGAAAATGCGGCTCATGCCGTACAAGCGGGTGCGATCCGCGCGCGAGTCGTCGCCGTGGGTGTAGAACAACCGGTCGCGTTGCACATACCGGCAGTCCACCCCGTTGACTGCGCCACCGGCGCACACCTTGGAACAACCATCCTTGGCGGCCGCGTAACGCAGGGGATTGGGCCGGGTTTCGCCGGTGTGCGGATGCACATAGGTTTCATCGAGAAACGCCTGGGGCAGGCCGGCCTGTGGGCTGCCGTCGACGCTGGCATCCTCGGCCATCCAGTCCCAGTAGGGAATGGCGCAGTCGATCAGTTGTTCCAGGTACAGCAGGTAGGCCCGGTGCCAGAGGGCAAATGCCTCCTGGTAATGCAGGCACCAGTTGGTGTGGATGTAGGCGTAACGTTGCCAGGGTGAACCGCTGTCGGGGTCGCCCACCTGCATCACGTCGTCCAGGCGGGCGCGGTATAGGTTCAACTCCTCAAGGCTGAGGGCGCGGATGTCCTTTCTCACCCGCTTGACCGGTTGGGGCAGGTCCGGTGGCGGAATGCGTTCGGCCAGGTCGAAGGGAGAACTGGCGTCCAGGCGCCAGCCCTGGTTGACCCATAACCTGAAGGTTTCCAGCGCGTCGATCGGCCAGAACTGCTGCTGGTCGAGGGTCAGCGGCATGTTGCGCGAGGCCAGGTGCTGGTAGATGGTTTCTGACCAGGCTTTGACCGAGTCCGGGTCGTCCAGGTACACGAAATAGGCGTTCATGCACCCGGTCCAGGAGGCCGCCACGGCGGCACGCTGCGCGGCGGGGATCCAGTAAGGTGCGGTAAAAAGGCCGTGGATGTCCGCGGCCCAGGTCGGTTTCGCGATGATCATAAGGTCCCTCCATGCGCCCCGCAGGCCATCTCTGGCCGGGCTGCTAAGCTGAGTTGATGGTAAAGAGATGGCACGCAGGGAATCGTGCAATTTGGCCCGCCCTTGCGGCGGATTCATTGCAGTTTTTCAGGGAAGACACGGGAAAAATGACAGACGCCATGGATCTGAAGATTCTGGGCAAGCTGCAAAAGGATTGCAGCCAGAACCTGGAGTTGCTGAGCGACAGCGTCGGGCTGTCTTCAACCAGTTGTTACCGGCGTATCAGGCGCCTGGAGAGCGCAGGCATCATCAAGGCCAAGGTCGCGATACTGGACGAGCGCAAGCTGGGCATTCAGGTGACCGCCTTCTTTCTGGTGAAACTGGACCGCGACAGCAACGACATCGACCGCAAGATGCAGCACATCCTGGCCAGCCACCCGGAGATTCAGGACTGTTACCTGATGACGGGCGAGTTCGATTTCGTGATGGTTGCCAAGTTTCGCGATGCCACCGAGTACACCGACTATATCTATCGCTTTCTCGACACGTACCGGGATATTCCGATTCGCACTTATTCCTCCACGCTGGTGGTGCGGACGGTGAAAAAGTCCTATGAGTTGCCGCTGGAAGGTGGGCTGCACCGGGCTTTCGATCTTTGACGCCGTGTCTCCAACCTCCTGCTTTGCTATGGGCCAGAAGCTTGATGCAGAAGAGTACAAATGTGCTCACTGATCAGGTATAGGCTCAGTTTAAACAGACGCTTGTCGCTGCCAGGCCTGCGGCGACATTCCCTCGGCCTTCACGAATGCTCGACAGAAGTGGGACTGATCGCAGAAGCCGCACTCCAGTGCGATCTCGGCGAGCATCATTCCCGAGCCCCCCAGCAGTTCTTTGCTTTTGCGCAACCGTTGTTCACGCATCCACTGCTGCGGGGGCACCTGCAGGGTATCCCTGAACATTCGTGTGAAATGGCTGCGCGACAGCGAGCAGGCTTGGGCGAGTTCCGTAACCGTTATGCCGGTATCCAGGTTCTCCAGCATCAACCTCTTGGCAGTCGTGACTTGCCAGGGCTTGAGCAGGCCGGTTGTTTTCAGTGCGACAGTCGCCAGCACAGTGCAGTGATCACTGTTCATACAATCCATTTATCAATCAAGTGGGCACGCACGTTTCGACTGGGCAGAGCAGGCCACTGCAGCCTCGGCGCGGGCTACAGACGATAACGCTCGATTCGATGGCCTGGCTCAGCCAGCCGGCGTACCCATCAGCGGGTCAATGAACAGCCCCTGGATGCAGGGGCTGGCAATGCTCAGACAGCGGCAGCAACCGGGGCCAGGGTTGGGCCGTGCTGAACGCGCTCTGGCGCTTTGTGCACCATGGTGTAGGCATAGTCGACACCCATACCGTAGGCGCCGGAGTGTTCTTTCACCAGCTCCATGACGGCATCGTAGGTGTCGCGGTTTTTCCAGTCGCGCTGCCACTCCAGCAGCACTTGCTGCCAGGTCACCGGAACAACGCCAGCCTGGATCATGCGCTGCATGGCGTAATCGTGGGCTTCCTTGGTGGTGCCACCGGAGGCGTCAGCAACCATGTAGATTTCATAGCCGGCATCGTTCATCGCCGACAGCGCGAAGGTGGTATTGCACACCTCCGTCCACAGGCCGGATACGATGATCTTGTTGCGACCGTTTTTCTTCAGTGCATCTCGAACCTTCTGGTCATCCCAGGAGTTCATGGAGGTTCGCTCCAGCAACGGAGCGTCGGGGAAGACGGCGAGCAGCTCGGGGTAGGTGTGCCCAGAGAAGCTTTCGGTCTCGACCGTCGTGATGGTGGTAGGCACATTGAAGATCCTGGCTGCCTTGGCCAGGCCCACAGTGTTGTTTTTCAGTGTCTGGCGATCAATGCTCTGAACGCCGAAGGCCATCTGTGGCTGCTGATCGATGAAGATCAGTTGGCTGTTGAACGGGGTCAGCACTTCAGTTTTTGGGTTGTTCATGTTTGTTCCCTGTCAGCTGGTTGATGGTCATCGCACAAGTCACGGCGCCTGCCTTTTGCAGACTGTGCTGAGGCACTGGATGACGTCCTCAGTGATGCCCGTTGCTTGCGTCCGAGCACAAGATAGCCAATCGCAGCGGGAATCGGTGGCGCACTTTTGCGCTCTTGGAGGCGCAATAATGCGCCCTTTGCTTGTTCATCCTGCTGCTAGCATTCGCACGCAAACGCGGGTCTACCTGATCCGGTTTGCGCCAGGAGAAAGCGATGGCAGCTTCACAACCATTCAACAAACAAACCGCCTATTGGGGCGTTCCGTGGGAGAAGACTTACGGGTATACGCAGGCACGGCGGGTAGGGAACGAGATCTACGTTTCGGGCCAGTTCAATCACGACGAAGAAGGGAACCTGGTCGCGCCGGCCCCGTTGGACCGTGACGGCAGGCCCTGTGATTTCGCTTCAATGGGGGACCAGATGCGCGCCTGCTACGACAATATCGCCAAGCTGCTGGCGCTGTATGGCGCGACGCTTGAAGATGTCGTGGAGGAGACGCTTTACGTACTGGACATGGACGCGGCCTTCGCCGTGGTCGGCACGGTGCGCAAGGCCGCGTACGGCACGGAGCGGCCTCAATGCGCCAGTAACATCATTGGCGTCTCGAGGCTTGCCCAGCGCCCACAGTTGATCGAAATCGCCTGCAAAGCGGTACTTGGCTCACGCGCTGAGTGACCTGCAATCCCGGTTTCGCGCTACGTGACCGGGAGTACCCATTGGCCCTCGATCAACGGCTTCTGGTTGGCAACGGCAGCTGCACAGAACGTCATGAAGGCTTTGACCCGCCACGATCTGCGGATGTCCTGGTGCGTCAGCAGCCACAGTTCATCCTGCAGCTCCGGTATTACCGGGCCGACCCTTTCAAGCCCAGGCGTGATATCACCCAACATGCAGGGTAAAAAACCCACCCCCAGGCCTGCCGCGATTGCAGCACTCGCGGCGGCAACCGAGTCGGTGCGGTACGAGATGCACTCGGCAGCGACCCGGTTTTCGACATAGCTCGTTGCCTTGAGCCCGCGTAGCGCTGCGGAATAGGAAACCCATGCCTGGCCTTCAGTGAACAGAGGAGCAGGCGTTATATGGTTGCTACTGCCGTAGGGCGCCCAGGCGATCGTGGCCAGTTTGCGACCCACCAGGCTTTCGGCGGGTTTCCTGGTCGCGCGAACCGCAATATCCGATTCGTCTCGCGCAAGGCTCAGTGATTCGTTGCCCACCAGCACCTCAATCGTGATGCCTTCATTGAGGGCCTTGAAATCCGCGATGATGGGGGTGAGGAAGTAAAGCAGCAGTGAGTCGCTGGTGGTGATACGAAGCTTGCCGAGTGGCCCTTGGCCGGCACGTGAGACACGCCGCGTCACGCTGACGATGTCCAGCTCCACGCGCTCGGCGAGGGCACGTAATTCCGCACCCTCGAGGGTGAGCAGATAGCCTGATTTGCGGTGGTCGAACAAGGCTACGCCAAGTGTCTTTTCAACCTGGGAGACCCTGCGGGAAACGGTGGAAACGTTGATGCCGAGCTTCTTGGCCGTGGCAGCGCGATTGCCACACTCACTGAGCGTTTTGATGATCCGCAGGTCGTCCCATGAGAGCTGGTTTGCAGCCTCACTCGCGCTCCATTTCACGTCCTTGGGGGCAGCGGGGGCAGTTGGGACATTTCCAGGTAACGACTTCACGAAATCCGTTCCAAATCAGATTGCAACGATCATACGAGAAGGGGCGGCGTGAACCAAGCATGCGCATGAAGCCAAACGAGGGGCTTCGGTCGTCCCTTCATGGGCACATCAGTAATTGTAGGGGTTATCCTCAATAGTTAGCCCAGTAGGCTTTGGGGAACTACCATGCGCAAGCTGACACTGTTGTTCGCGATCGTTGCATTTGAGGGTTGTCAGGCGCCGCTGCCCGCTGCGAATCCGCAGATGGCTTGGGTCGATCTTTCGATACCATTCCCTAATGACCGTGTACTGTTGGCCGAACGCCTGGACAAACAGCGCCTGCGCGACGGTCGCTTCTTTGAGGTCAGCCCCGGCAGCCATGAATTGGTCGTCAGGTTCGACTACGAAGTCAATGGCGGTGGTGGCATCAGCCTGATGGGTGGCAGCACGGTAAGGCAATGCTACCTGACCATCGACTACGCGAATTTCAAGGCAGGGCAACGCTATGTACTGGAGGCCCGCTCCATGGCCATGACGCCAGAGGCGAGGCTCTATGATGCCAAGGGAGAGATTGTGGCGCAGGTTACCGAACTCTATTGCCTGATGTGATGGCGCTGCATGCATCATCCTGGCATGCCTGCGTGTTCGCGAAGCGCGGCCGTTGAGTTCTTAGAGAATATTTGTCCGCAACGGAAATCCGTACGATTCGAAAAGCTCCCAAACGTCCTCGCGATCGAAGAGCCGCCACCCCAATGTCGTGAACTGCATCAGGTCATCCTCGCCGGGAAAGGAGTAGTAGGCCCCGGCAGATGGATCCTGAGGCGTCCCCGTCATAGGCTCATCGCGCTCCAGGCGCCTGATTGCGTTCATGATGAGACGCGCGCCTGGTTGATAAAGTGAAAGGATGTGCCACAGGAGGGAGTGCTCCTTTTCGACTGCCACCCGGGCAGTCTCAATGATGCGACCAAGATCAATGCCGGGGCTGTCGATCCAATGGAGCGTACAGCCGATCTCCGGGTCCCCGTTCAACAGCGCCCGGAAGGTCGCGAGAACACCTCGATACTGAGGCAAGAGGCCAGAGTGAAGATTGAGGACGCCACGTGACGGAATTGCCAACGCTTCATTATTCAGGATTTGACCAAAGCGGATCGAGATGAACAAATCCGCCCCCGCATCCTGCAGCATTTGCAGGCCCGCGGGATCCCTCAAGCTGGGCAATACCCGTACAGGAACCCCAAAGCGTTGCTGCAGCTCAGCAAAACCGAATCGAAGCCCGCTGCTGACCTGGTTGCTCGATCTGACTAACCCAGGGGGCAAGGCATTGAAGAAGTCCTGCTCGATCAATGCCAGTTGTCCGAGCATGGGTGGCACCTTCCTGGCCGACCCCACTCTTTCCGAGAGGAATATGCCCACTGTGCTCTCGTGAATCTCGGGTAAGAGGTAATTCAGGGTGAGATTGCTCTCAACGTCCCGGTTCACCAGAAAAGCGATTCGCAACTTTAGACCTCCGGCAGCCTTGCCTTGAGATGCTTCAATGGCCAATCCAACACAAGCGGATCAATCGTATTACCATTGTTTTGCCATGACGTATGGACGGAAGGCTCGATCTGCTCAGTCCGTTCGGGTAGCAGACCTAGCATAGTTGCATTATGCAAGAGGCTTCAGAAGGCGGCAGATATCGAGGCTAACGGCAATGGCGGAGTGGGGTGCCTCGATCAGTGTGGGCCCAACCGTATTTTGTTCTGTGGGCGAGCGGCGAAGGCTGTGATAATGGAGGGGAATCACAAGGGCCATGCCATGCTGACCATCTCCAATAACGTGCATCTGCCAGATGCCGACATCGAACTGAGCTACATCCGCGCGCAAGGCGCGGGTGGGCAGAATGTCAACAAGGTGTCCAGCGCCGTGCACCTGCGCTTCGACATTCCCGCCTCGTCGCTGCCCGAGTTTTACAAAGAGCGGCTGTTGGCGCTGCGTGACAGTCGCATCACCGGCGAAGGCGTATTGGTCATCAAGGCACAACAATACCGCACCCAGGAGCAGAACCGCGCTGACGCGCTTGCGCGTCTTGCCGAGTTGATCATCGCTGCCGGCAAGACCGAGAAGAAACGCCGCCCCACCAAGCCGACCCTAGGCTCGAAAACCCGCCGCCTTGAAGGCAAAGCCAGGCGCAGCACTGTCAAGGCGGGGCGGGGCAAGGTGGAGTTCTAGGCTCTCCGGTTCATTGATCAGGCTTGTACCGCGCTGACCCCGCCAGTGGGCATGGTTTTTTTGCGCACCGCTTGATAGAGCCGGCTGGACACCATGAAGCCAGCAATGGCCAGTATGCTCATCAGGATGAACACATAGTTGTAGCCCTGTTGACCAGGGAAGTGGTCCAGGATCGCGCCATAGATGACGTAGGCAAACATGCCGGGTGCATAACCGATCAGGCAACCGATGCCGAAGGCCGAGCCGGTGATGTGCTGGGGAATGCCGACTTCGCCCATGGGCGCCCAGAACACGCCGCGCATCGAGAACACAATCAGGGCGAAGGAGAGGGTGGCCGCCATCCCCGCATAGATGAAGCCCGGGCTTTTAGGAATCAGCATGATCACGCCCATCAGCGGCAATAGCGCCAGAAATGCCCACTTCAGGTAACGGCTGGTGCTCTTGAACTGCTTGTCGGCAATGAAACCCCCGGCAGGCCCGCCGAAGATTTTCAGGAAGTATTGGTTGATGATGCCGTAGGCGCCGACCAACGCCACGGGCAACCCATACATTTCCTTGAGGTAGGGAATGAAATAGGTCAGGCCGCAGTAGACAATGTAGACCATGAACACGTTGAGACTGACCAACCAGATACCGGGTACCTTGATCGCTTCCATCAGGTTCGCCAGGCCGTTTTTCGGCTTGGCGGCCGATTGCGCGTTGCCGCCCTTGAGCAGCAGCCAGGTCAGGGTGCCCGCCATAATGTCGATGACCGAGTAGAACAGGATCGCCGACTTCAGGCCGGTTTCGCCCGACCCCATGGCGACGAACACGCCCAGTGCGGAAAAGGCCACCAGCGTATCAACCACGCCACGCCCGCCTTCCAGCAGGCCGAACAACCGGCCTTGCTCCTGATCGTCACCCAGTTTACGGATGGTTTTGAGCAGCGATGGCCAGAACAGGCAGTCGGCACAGACGGCCAACAGACTGAACACGATCAGCAGGCTGCTGAAGGGCGGAAAGGTTGCCAGGTACAACCCAAGGCTTCCGGTCCCGATCAGGCCGAGGGGGATCAGTTTGCGGGTGTCGTAGCGATCGGCGAGCAGGCCGCCAACCACAAACAGTGCAGTCGCGATGATCGCGTTGGCACTCAACAGCATGCCGATTTCAGTGTGGTTCAGGCCCATGAATTCCTGCATGGGGACATAGAACGCATCCTTGAGGTTCGCCAACTTGTAAATGGTGCCGCCACCGAGGATGAGGATCAGGAATCTGAGCCATTTGGCCTTGTTTTGAGTTGTCATTATTGTTCTCCGGGCGTAATCGGGTCGTCAGGTTCAGGCGTTGGAAGGGGTGGCCAGGGTCAGTTCAGCCAAGATGCGCAGTTCGCCCAGCACGCGTCGGACATAGGCCACCTGGTTGTTCGCCCAGCGGTGTTCGTCGGCCAGCATGCGCTCGAGCGAGTAGCCTTTCGGGAGCGGCGTTTCGCTCATCTCCCGGTAAGCAATGAAGGGGTCGGCCGCTTCAACGCGCTGGCGGAAGGCCGGGGCCACGTAGTGGTTTTCCTGCTCAAGAATGAACGCGATCACCTGTGGGGTGGCTTCGCCCAGCATCAACAGCTCGAACAGCATGCGGGCGCTGGGCAGATCATCTTCGTCGCTGCCTTGCAATACGCCGTAGTGGCCGAAGCCGTTTTGTTCGGGGACGATGCGCACGCCCTTGAGGTGAACCTGGCGGATGTGCGGCGCCAGGTTGTGCAGGGCCTGCAGGGGCTGTTCGCAGGCATTGATCATGTTGCCGAAGTCGAACAGGGCATGCAGGCGAGGGTGGTTCAGACGGTTGAGCAGTTGCGCGATTTCGCTGCTCTTGAGCTCTTCATGCTGCTCGAAGTCAAAGTACAGATCGTTGGCGTCGGCCTGTTGTGCGAGGTAGTGCAGGTCGGTCTCGATCACGTCCATGACCCGCGACAGCGTGCCCTCGTAACGTGAGTAAACACGGATGTTGCGCACCCCCAGGGCCTTGGCGATGGCGATCACCTGGTCGACATCCTTTTTCAGCGTGCTGCTGATTTCCAGGTGCACATCCAGCCCCAGCGCCTTGGCCTTGCTGGCAAACGCCTGGAGCTGCACTGGTGACATCTGGCTCAGGCTGTTTTCCTCGCCGTCGAGCAAGTGCAGGCTCAGACCTTGCAGCTCGTGGCGATAGGCGAAGTCCAGCAGGTCGGCCGGGGTGACACGACCGTGGGTGAGGTTGGTGAGTAGCGGGTAGGCGTGGGCAAACAGGCGCAATTGCCCGAGACGCTCGAGCAACCGCTGGGCCAGTGCGTCCGTCAGCACTGGAGCCGTCTCGTGCCCGACCACCTTATGGCTCAGCAAGGCGTTGAATCGTTCCTGGATCTTGTTGTTCATTGGCGTCGTTCCTGGTTCAGACACCGGGTCTACCGGCGCAGCCTTTATCGCGCCAGTCAGGAACGCTCGATAGATCCATTATCAATTAATTGATAAGGCCACTTGCCTCGCATCAAGTGTTCGGTGGCAGATAACCCAGCGTGCGCAAGGCCCGGGCCAGCTCCTCGACACGCTCCCGGGCCTGCTTTTCAGGCGTGCCGGCAAAGCCGATCAACAGGGCCGGCGGCAAGTCGTGCTTGATGCGGTAATCGCTCAAGGCATAGGTGTGAATGTTGTGTCGGGCCAGTTGCCGGGCGATGTCCGTGTCACTGAGCTCGGGGGGCAGCCAGGCGATCAGGTGCATGCCGGCATCGGTCGGAGTAATTCTGAAAAAGCTGCCGATCTGCTGTTCAAGTTGCTCGAACAATGCCTGCTGGCGCGCCTTGTACAGTGCACGCATGCGGCGGATGTGCCCGAGGAAGTGGCCTTCGCGCATGAAGTCCGCCGTTGTGGCCTGAAGCAATGTAGGCGGGCTGCGGTCCATGACCGCGCGCAGGGTGCAAAAGGGCTCGACCAGCGCCTGCGGCAGGATCACGTAACCCAGCCGCAGTGACGGAAAGAGCACTTTGCTGAACGTGCCGACGTAGATCACCCGGGCCATCTGGTCCAAGGCATACAGTGCCGGGAGAAGTCGACCACGGTAGCGAAACTCGCTGTCGCAATCGTCCTCGATGATCCAGCTCTGATGCTGAGTGGCCCAGTCGATGAGTGCCTGGCGCCGCTCATAACTCAGAGTGACACCCAAAGGGTGCTGACGCGAAGGCGTACAAAATACCAGGCGCGCATCAGGGCACTCGGCAAGGCCTTGCTGCACATCGATCCCCTGTTCATCAACCCGCAATGGAATTATCCGAGCCCCCTGGGCTTGCAACGCAATTCGCGCGGCGATGTGCCCAGGGTCTTCCATCCAGGCACTGTCCTGCGGATTGAGCAGCAGCATGGCCAGCAGGTTGAACGCTTGCTGCGCGCCGGAAACGATCACCACTTGCCCGGCGTCGCAGTCGATACCTCGCGCATCGAAGACGTATTCGGCTATCGCGGTGCGAAACGCCTGCAAGCCTTGTAGCTCGCCATAACCCAGAATCGCCTTGGTTGGCTTGAGTAGATGACGGTTCATCAGGCGCCGCCAGATTGCCTGCGGAAATTCTTCATAGGTGCTGTGACTGGGCAGGAAGGAGGTCGGCGTCGACGGATCCCAGTCGGTATACGACACCCCGCGAAAATGATCGCTGCGCAGCGACAGCATCGACTGGCTCAGTTCGGACAGGCGCGGTGGCTGGCGCGGTGGCTCGTCCTCGATATTGCGGCTTTCCCACTCAGTACCGACATACGTACCTGCACCCGTGCGCGAGGCCAGGAAGCCTTCGGCAATCAATTGATCGAACGCGTTGAGTATGGTGATCCGCGACAGCCCCAACTCAATGCTCAAAGTCCGGGTCGACGGCAGGCGCACGCCCCCCTGGATTCTGCCGTTGAGTATCTGTTTGCGAATCTGCAGATACAGCTGGCGGTAAAGGGGGATGGCACTGGCGCGGTCCAGTTCGATTGCCGACAGCAGCAAACCTGTGGGGGATTTCATGACATGCTCGTCTGGGTGAAATGGGATTTGACCTGGAAACTGTTGGGCGACGGGGGAGGTTAGGGTAGCGAGCGGGACCCGATGGTGCTAGCAACCTGTTGGGTTGATTCCAACTGCCCTCGTGGGCTGTGACCTGACAACGGCATCCGAACATCTCACCTACTCAACGGAATGGCGTGTTTTACGCCCAAATCAGAAGCAGGAGCGAACATGGCAAAAAAGGAAAAGTTATCACCTGGTGGCGGAGTGGCCTGGGCAGAACCTCTGCTACCTATTCTTTTCTGGGGGTTCTGGACGCCGATCCTGTACATCATCATTGCACCTTGGTTGAGCCTCGGTGTCATGAAAGTCTGGCCAACCCCTGTTTTTGCCGGATTCTTTACCGCTATGGCGTCCACTGGCTGGCTTTGCGCGTCTGTAGTGGTGTTTTTGGTGACTGCGTACCAGTTAGGTACCGCCGCTTACCAACGTAGGCAGAGGGGGAAGGGGGACGCAGCATCTTCGGCTGCCAGGAAATCACAGTCGGACCTTTGATGCGAGCACGATCCGTCCTCGCTCCCGCAGAGTCTGTGCCTCTGCTGTATTGATGCGGTGTGAAGGGCCAGCCACTGTTGCCAATGGCTTCAGCAGCCGGCCCTCTCAATCACGCCTTAGCGTAAGCTGGCTTCACTGCCTGGCGGGTGTTCAGCAAGGTCTCGATGGTACGAGGCGGCTTGCCGACGGTGCGCGGGTACTCTAACAGGTTGACGCCAAGCATTTGCCCGGCATCGAGTTGAACATCTGTCGCTGGCGCCGACGACGAGCCCGGTGAGGTAGTGCCCTCCAGCACCGCGTCCAGGTTGTTGTTCGCTTGCTGATACGAGATGCCTTGGGCCTTGTCGAGGAAGGCTACAAAATTGGCATAGTCCTCGGAATTCGGGTCGAGGATAGATGCCTTCAGCCCGGTAACGTAGTACTCGTACTTGAAGTTGAAGGTGATCTTCTCCACTGAACTGCAGGGGGAGGTGAACGCCTGCTGAGACGAATCGACGGACAGGTAGTAGTATTTGATCTTGGGGAAATAGACCGTAGTACTACCGGAACTGTCGGTTGGCACCGCTTCATGGCACTGCGCGAGAATGGCGGTCTCGTAGTTGCGTTCGCGGTCATCCCAGCTGGCACGAAGGCTATTGCCCACGCCCTGGATGAATGCTGTCACATCTGCGATTACTGCTTCTGGCACGACTACCGCGTCGAACACAAGTTTCAGGAAGGCAGTGTTGAACTCGGTGATTATCTGCGTCACGGAGTAGGTTTCAGTTGTGACGCGATAGTTAGTCAAACCGCCGGCTTGTGCCAGCAAGAACTGCATGTAGTGCGTCACAGATGCCGACCACTGAGAAGTCGGTGCGATGTCCCCAGGTAGTACCTTGCTTGGGTTCGCCTTCAGGAACTGGAACACTTTGATACGCAACGTGGCGAAGAAGTTGGAAACCTTGTCGCATACCGCGCGGCCGGTGGTGAACTCCGGGTTCGAAGTCACGAACGAGCTGGAGAGGTTAACGAACGAGATCAGGCCATCCGAATCCTGGAAGGCCGACTGGTCATCGTCCGACAGCGCCAGTACGGAGTCCAGCAACTCGTGCGGGTTGGCCAACTGAGCTTGCTCTAGCGTCAACGCTGCGCCCACATGGGCAGGCGGATAGGCGGTTGGCGCATGACAGATTACCGTGTTGGTGGTCACGCCAGGCACAAGGTGCCTGGGAATGCTGCCGTTTGGTATCCAGATGTAGGTGCCAATGGGGCGGAACTCTACATGGTTGGGATCGACTGGCTGCACACCAGGAGGCTGAGTGCCAATGACCGGTGTTGAACCGCCCCAGAAGTGCGGCGGGTTGGTCGACACCGGCACCCACCACGCGCCATTTTGCAGGGCCAGAACTTCATAGTGCTCGTGGTATTGGGACGACCAATTCCAGTGGGCGGTAATGTCTGCATATTGGCCATGGTTGCGTTGCCACACGCGTACGCCAGGCCAGTTGCCAATCCAGGTACCAGGTACGTAGAGGGTACGAGACATGATGAACACTCCTTGTAGATCAATACTTCGTTTTGGGTAAGCCTGCCATTTGGCTCAGTCCATAACCGGGACGTTGCGAGCAGGCAAATGAAGAATCGAACAGCTGGCGTCGCGCCCGCAACGGCACCGATAGCGTATTGACTGTGTGGCTTTTTCAATCAGCAACGTTGTCAGCCGCAGTGCTCTCAAGGCTTTGTGCAAACGACGGCCAGCAGATCGCCAGCTGGGCCGCGTCGCACAGCTCCAGCTTCCGGTACACATTTTCTCGATGTTTGCGAACCGTCAGGTCGCTGATGCCCAACTCGCGAGCGATGTGCTTGCTGCTCGACCCTAGCGCGACCAGGCGGGCGACTGTGAACTCGCGGCTCGTTAGCCGAGTGGCCAGCGCCAGCGTGCGTAGTCCGATGCGGCATTCGCCATCTCAGGTTTTGCCGCCAGGGCGAGCGCAACTAATTGCGCGGCGTTTCGCGCGCCGAACTTGCGCAGCAGGCTTCCCCGATGTTTACGAACGGTGTGCTCGCCAATGCCAAGCCGCCGGGCAGTCTGTTTGCAGCCCATGGCTTGTAACATGCAGGAGAGTACGTCTAGCTCGCGAGTACTGAGGTTCTGTCCCTGAACGGGTGATTCCTTTTCCTGTTCGATAGCGTGGGCTCCTGCCGGCTGTGGGATCCTTCTTGATTCTACATTCTAGAAATGCCGAACAGCTGTACCGCAGCGTGCGGCACGCTGCTGATGACACTCACTGTGCAGGGCCAGGCACAGCGGCGAGAGGTGAAGAGCTAGTTTATAAGCCCACCTCGAAGAAACATCGATGATCTCCGAGCCCAGTGCCAAGAGCTAAAGAGCTAAAGAGCAAGCACGATGAAACGCTCAGTCAGCTGGCGGAATACCGTGAAAAACTGCATCAAAGCCCAAGCAGCATTCCATGAGCCCGGTCAATCTGCCGTGAAGGCGTGCGAGCAGCTTCCGGAGTCTATTGCAGGGCGCAATCTCATTTCTAATGATTACCGACTACAGGTGTCAGGAAGACGGGCACTTACAAATAGGACATTTAACATAATACACCTTATGCGCATCTTCGTATGAAGCTACTGGGACCGAGGGTGGGCAGATTTGAAGCCACGCCCCTGGCCTCATCCTGTGCTGCAGCTCGTGCCTGTACCTCAGCGATGTAACCCAGAACAAACGGATCCTGCGAGCCTCGTTCCTTGTAGTAACCAACCACGTTAGCCAATGTCCACCGCAACAATCTCATCAGCACTGGATCGGAAAATTTCCAACTGCTCGACTCGTACAGATACCGGCCGTTGGTAAACACATCCCGATACCGTTCGAACGAACCTTCCTGGCTGTCCAGGGCCAGAGTCTGGCGAATCGCTGCGGGCATGGCATGAAACAACGTCAATAAGTCGTGAGCGTCACGCTTTTGTTTTGGTGGAATCTTGCCGATTGACTGCAGGTGCTGGTGAGCCGCTTTGAGCGCTTCGACGTCGAGCTTGTAGGTTTCGCCGGACGTACCTTGATGTTGATCTGGCACGGAAATAAAGCTTTTCAGCAGGATCTCCATGCCGATCGCTGCGTTGACCATGGCGACATGCGGGAGGTTTTGTGCGTCTAGAAGCTCAGCGGCCTTAAGGTAGTTATGGGCGCTTTCAAGCATCCTGCCTGGAAAGTGAGTCATTGAATGGTGCTCCTTGATGATGACTGCCGCCGAAGGTAGCTCCCCAGGTGAGCTACCCATAGCTCATTCTTTGAACGCTAGCGTGCAAACGTGAGCGTTAGCGATCACGCATGAGCTACCCTGCCCTTATAATATTCGCTTAAGCAATAACTACGCTAAATATTCATTTAGTGTAG
Organism: Pseudomonas sp. B19(2017); assembly: GCF_002113165.1. Lineage (NCBI taxonomy): Bacteria > Pseudomonadati > Pseudomonadota > Gammaproteobacteria > Pseudomonadales > Pseudomonadaceae > Pseudomonas > Pseudomonas sp. B19(2017). The sequence goes on along the minus strand of NZ_NEJR01000007.1, from coordinate 206,729 downwards.
TTATTGCTGCGCAGCACGCGAATATCGCCGCGAAACACCAAATACGCCCTTCTACATATCCTATAATTGCCAGGCCCGGATATTCCTAAGCGCTAATAGTTTTCCTATTATTAATAGGTAGCCCATGCTGTCGATTCCTTAGCCGCTCTTCGAAAGTGACCCAGCCTACCAGAGCTACCTCGCCGCTCGGGGTTTCCTCAAATCCTATGCAGGCAACGAGGCCACCTTCAATTGCTACCGCACCCATGTCGCGCGCTTACTGTTATGGCCATTGCTAATACGCTATGGATGAAGGCTTAAGTGAGTTCGGGCGGTCAAACAAAAAGCCGTGCACAAGCAACGGCATACCCACGAAGTGTCAGGCTGCGCCCTCACCCGCCTGCAATGGGATTACGTGATCGACACGGCAGAGCGATGACCGCTGAAGACTCAGTACATGAGCGTCTCCTGTTCGTGCTGACCACGCTGTAGATCACTGATTTGTTGCCCCATAAATGAGTAGATAGTCCGGGCTAATCCTACAGCCTCTTCTCCATAACGATGGTGCGCTCCGCCCCATGAAACTCGTCGCGGATTCTTTGATAACCCAGCGCGGTATAAAAACTTTCAGCTGTAATCGACGATGGCACACGTACAGCTCCAACTCCTGCGCTAGCGGCAGTTGTATGAATGACATCCATCAAATGCCGCCCGATACCGCCTTTTTGGTGAGCGGGGTCAACGAAAACACCTCTGACCACATCACCGTCGAGACCGGCAGTGCCAATAATGTTTCCGCCCAACAAGGCCACGAAGACCTTACGCTTCGTAAGCTGTGTGGTGATGGCTTCAGGAGAAAAGCTTTGCTCAACCTGAGCGATCACATCAGGCGGATAGTCCTGTGAATTTGACTCACGCAGGGCGGCAATAACTACACGGCTTATCGCTACTGCATCTCTGCTAGTGGCGGGACGAACGTGGCATTCCATGCTGAGACCTCAATCCTAAAGCATTACAGCTTAGCGCATCGCAATGTGCCTTCCCCGGACGCTTACGCTGCATTGCTTGCGGCACACGTCGGTCACCTTTGACGCGCCGTTCCGGGAGATGAAGGAATTGCAGGCAGATCTGCGGCACAAGAGCCTCAACGCGACGCACAACACCAATTACAAAATGTCGGGTGCCTGGTCCTGGCGCGTGTTCAGGACACGGAGTCGATGACGTTGATGATCTCTTCATTTCGCGCAATCAGATAGAGCACTGACGCTCGCTCGAAGAGGGTAAGACCAATCAGACAGAGCATTCCCAATACAAAGTAGGATGGTGCGTGGGCCATCGGTGACGTTTCTAGCGTCGGAAAAGTATCCAATAAGACGGATGATTTCCCCGAACTGGATGTGAGCCCAAATACAACAAGACTGCCTGAGGTAAGCACGAGAAAATCAATGCGATGCTTGAGTTTTGCATTAATCGTCTTCAACCCAGCCTTGTAATACTTTAGTTGCTCGATGGTAGCCTCTTTGTTTGCGATTGCGTACTTTAAGAGCTCGACGCCATATTGGATTCTTAGCGATTCGGTAACGCTCAGCTCACTAAGAAACTCTTCCCGCTTGAAGATGCGATCAACCAACCCCTTGGCCGTATGGATAATTCGTTTATTGATCTCCTTGCTGCCCTTGAAGTACTGTTTTTGAAATGTCTTGAGAAATTCAATAGTCATATAGTTTACTTGTTTCGCAGATGAATCAACGCCAGAAGCTACAGGTTTGGCCTGTGAAATGGCAGAACGAACTTCTGTAGCTGACGCCAATGGTACGAGTTAGCGGTATGCTGAAGCAACTCTCACTCGGGACTCATATCATGCTCAAGTCGATGCTGTTGCTCGCAATCACGGCAGTTGCTGGTTGTCAGGCGTCCATGCCAACCGCCAACACACAGATGGCCAAGGGCGCTCTCTCGGTGCACTTCCCCAATGACAGGGTATTGAGTGCTGAACGCATGGATAAAGAATCCATGCCCCATGTTCAGAACAGCCGCTCGATTTCATTGCGAAGTGACGGCGAACCTCGCGAACGCGTTCTCCTCGCTTCGTTAACTACTGCATCCAGCCCCCACGCGGTCCCATCAGCCCCTCGATACAGGTGATGAAAACCCGTAGCGCTGAGGAACGGAGTGCCCAAGCAGATAATGGCACGGGTTTGTCGAGGAGCAACCTTCTCATACCATCAGTTTTGTTTAGTTATATAAATCACTCTTCCTATTTTCCCTCTTGAAAACTATCAATGCCACCGCAGAATCGGCCATCCCGCCGCGTCAGCGTGCGCCCGCAGCACCGGATCAGGATTGACGGTATGTGGTTTGGCGACCAGTGAAAGCAGTGGCAGGTCATTGCGTGAATCCGAGTAGAAGTAGGCACCATCCAGCCCCGCGCCCTGCTCTTGCAGCCAACTGTGAAGCCGCGTCACCTTACCGTCCCGGTACGTCAGTATCCCGCTGGTATTGCCGGTATAGGCGCCCTGCTGGTGTTCCAGGTCAATCGCCAGCACTTCTTCTACCCCCAGTTGCCTGGCGATGCGGCTCACCAGGAAGTGCGCAGACGCTGAAATGATCAGCAGGCGGTCACCCTCTTCGCGATGGCGCGCCAAGCAGGCAATGGCGTCATCGTGAATGCGCGGGACGATGACATCTTCCACGAAGGGAGCCACCGCCTCGGCCACCTCCTCTAACGTGCGGCCCACCAACGGCGAGAGGCTGAAGGTCATGTACGCCTCCATGGCCAACTTGCCTTGGGCATAGAGCGCCATCAGTTCACGGTCGCGCTCGATGAAGCTCGGCCCGTCGACCCAGCCGAGCGCGGCCATATGGCTGCTCCACAGGCTGGCACAGTCGCCATCGATAAGGGTGTCGTCCAGATCAAACAATGCGAGGGCCATCGGCCACCTCCAGGGTACAAAGTCGAAGGGCGATGGCCGTTTCTGCCTTCGCCGGGTGAAATGACAGTGGCATCAGCGAGTGGTTTGCGTGGGTGTCGCGACACCGCCAGGCGTCGTCTCGAGTTCACTGATAGTCGCCTGACTTGCTGGGCGGCTGTTCCAGAACGGCACCAGCAGCAAACTGGCGAGCAACGCAGCGCCGGTGAAGACGAAGAACACCGTGATGGTGTCGAAATAGCCAGGCAGCAGCCCGCCGAGGATCGCCCCCACCGAACCGCAGCCGTTGACGAAGCCTGTTGCGGTGCCAGCGGACTCGCTGGTGCCGAAATCAATGGCGGCGGCGCCGCTGATCATCGAGTCAGGGCCATACAGCGTGACGCCCATCATGAACAGCAAGCCGACCACCAGATAGAGGTTGCCGCTCTGCATGGTCGGCACGAACAGTATCAGCCACACGGTCAGCGCCATCAGGCTGATCACGCAGGCCGGCATGCGCCGAGCGCCAAACAGTTTGTCGGAGGCGATACCGATTAGAATCGGGCCGACCAACCCCGCGACTTCGAACGCAGACGGCACAATGGCCGAAGCGACTTTGCCGATACTTGGCATGCGTTCGTAAACGATCACCGGCCCCCACATCAGGATTGCGTAGCGAGCAGGCTTTAGCAGGAAATACGCCATCCCCAGTACCAGGACCGTGCGGTTGGCGAGCACCTTGCGCAGCGCCGCCCAGTAGTTCTCCTGGGGCGCGTCAGTGCGCCCGGCCGGCTCGCCCTCGTCTTCGACGGCGGGCAATCCTGCATCCTGCGGGCGATTGCGTTGCAACAGGAAGAACAGCACGGCCACCACCAGTACGACGCCCGCCGAGGAAATGAACGCCATGCGCCAGTCATGGGAGATCTGGTACGCCCACCAGCCGGCGAACGGCGTTGCGACCAGGCCGCCGAACGCGTAGCAGGTGCTCCAGTAGCCCAGCACTCGACCGCGCTCACGGGTGGCGAAGAAGCATCCGATGTTCTTGCACAGCCCAGACCAACCCGTGGATTGCGCCAAGCCCTGGATCACCATGCAGCTGGCGAAGATCGGTAAAGTCGCGAAAGTGCCCATGGCCAGTGCGGCCAGGGTCGACACCACCAGCCCGCCAAGCACGACGACGCGGGTGCCGTAACGGTCAGCGAAGATACCCCATGCGAACTGGCCTACGGCGTAGGCAGCCAGATACAGCGCGTCGAGGTTGGCCATGGCCGCTTTGTCGAGCATGAAGCCGGGGTCTTCGGCGATTCCCAGCTTGGCAACCGAAAAGGCCTTGCGGGTGAAATAGAACGCGGCATAGGCCAGCCACGTGATGATGAATATCTGAACGCGCCAGCGTTGAAGCGATTTCCATTCATGGCGGGCGTTCTCAGGACTCTTGTACATGTTGTTGTCCTCTGTTGATTACCGCGACTTAGGTCTGGCCCCCTGCTCTGCTGGATCAAGGCGCCTGCCGGAAGGTCTCCGGAGCTTGCGAAGTTGATCTTATATGCTGGTCTAGACCAAGACTTGACCCTGCGCAGGCGTGTTCTGCGTGCAAAGTCAATTTCCAGTCCGGCAATCGTCGCTACGCCACTGCCGCGGGCTTACGCCAAACCAGCGGCGAAAAGCACGGGAGAACGCACTGGCCTCGGAGTACCCGAGCAACCCGGCCAGGTCGGACACCGGCCGTTTCGGTTGTCGCAGGTAGTGCACCGCCAGTTCCCGGCGGACTCTTTCGACCAGCTGGCTGAAGCTCAAGCCCGCCTCACGCAGGTGGCGCTGCAGCCCGGCCGCACTGAGATCCAGTGCCTGCGCGATAGTCTCCAGGCAAGGCTCTCCGCGGCTCAGGGCAAGGCGCACCTGAGCGTCAGCCTCATCCAGCAGGCTGCGCCGCTGATCGGGCGCGCCCAGGCGCTGGAGCACGTTCTGGACCAGAAACAGCAAATTGGCATCGCGCTCTGGCATCCACTGGTCTTTGAGATCAGCCTTGGGGACGAGCATCGAGTTGCAACCGCGGCCAAAATAGACAGGCGCGCCGAACGCCTGCTGATGCACCTGCCAGTCGTGTGGGCGAGCATGCTCGAAACTGACCGCGAACGGTGCCCAGTCCTTGCCCAGCACGTGGCGTATCAGGTTGAGCGCCATGCCCATGGTCAGTTCGGCATCCTGTCGACGCTCCAGAATGGCGCTGTGCCGAACCTGGTAATCGAAGCGATAGCACTTGCCGCAATCGACCAGCCGTATCAAGGTATCGTGCTGGTGGTAAGGAAACGCCGCCGCGAAATTGCGCAGGGCCTCCTCCAGCCTGTTGGAAAACAACCCCACATAACCCAGTAGCCCAAGGGCCTGGGGCTGAAACTGCAGACCGTAATGCAAACCGAAGTTGTCGCAGTGTGACTGGCGGGCCGCCTCTTCCAGCACCTGGCAGTAATTGGTGAGCGGCAGGCTGAGCGTGGGTTGTCGCAGAATCTCGGGATCGACCCCGGCGCGCCCCAGTATCAGGTCAATGTCGCCTCCGACACTTGTGACGAAACCCTCCAGCCCACTGGCAGCAGCCGACAGGACGCCGAGGTTGCCCGCGACTGGCGAGCGGGTGCAGCAGTGCAGTGGTGAGCTCATGGTCTATACCAGTTGAGGTTCGAGCCCTGAGCAATGCAAACACCATGCCCTGCCTTCTCGCCTCAACCAGGCGCTTTACAGCCAGAACGTCGCAACTGAACTGGGGTAATGGGTAACATCGCGTAACACTCTGACCGCTTCTGCGCCCAACCCTTAAACAAGCCCGCCAAAACGCCTATAGAAACCCTCATTCACATCCGGCAAAGGCCCATCAGCCGTCTCCAGCGCGGCATTCAGCCATTCTTCCGCCTTGGCAAACACCAGGCGATAGAGGTTGCGGCACAACTGCCGCGCAGCCCTTCCCTCCCAATCCCCAGGCAACAGCTCGTCTGGTAGTTGCGGGTCGCGCAGCAGTAGCCGGCGGTATTCGTGAATCAGCAGCGTGCGCGCCAGGAAGCAGTCCTGGGCATCGAGTTGTGGCTGCTCTTTCAAACCTTGCCATAGCGGCCTGAACAACTGGATGAACTCGCTATACTGTTGCCCCAGTTCGTCGATACGCCAGCTTTCCCGCACCTGGGCGCGCATGGCCTTGGAGGCGAGTACCTCCTGGGTATGGGTTTCGAAGACGATGCTGTCGTCGCTTGCCTCCAGGTCCCGCAAGGTGGCGGCCAGGTCAGCGCGGTCTGCCCGCGGACAACCCAACAAGTTCGGTGCCATGGCGCCAAACCCCTGCCACTCCAGCTCCTCACGCAACACCTTGCGCTTGCCGGCCTCCAGTTGCGAGAGCAACACCAGCGTCCAGGCACCGTCCCACGCTGGCTGGCTGGGGCTATAGACCCGTTTGAAGGCTTTCTCGAACCGCCGCCGGCCCGTACCGGTCAGGCTGTAGTAGCTGCGACGGCCAACCTTTTCGGCGGTGAGCCAGCCTTCCTTGGTAAGGCGGAAGATCGACGTGCGGATCAGGCGCTCGTTGATGCCGATCGGCTCCAGCAGGTTGATCAGGCTACCCAGCCAGACGGTTCCGCCGTGAGGTTCGATGGCGTCACCGTACAAAGTGATGATCAGGGAGCTGGCGCGGATCGGCGTCTGTTCCTGGAAGCGGGTGATCAGGTTGTTCAGTGGGGCGAGATTGCTCATGGGCGAACTGTGCGGGGATAAAGCACCGACTATACCTGCGCGGCGGGCCGCCTGGCCATTGCGTGACGCAGCCAGGCTCATGCCGATGTCTGCCCTTTGGGCCTGACGCCGGTGTCTTCCATGCGCGGGCGCTCGGGCTCGACCTCGGCCAATGGCGGGCATTCAACCATGCTGTTCATGCAGCGTCGCGCCAGGTGCTGGTACTCCACCGTGCCGCGCTGCTTCCAGGCCAGTTCGTGTTCGGTCAGCGGGCGCTTGACCTGGGCTGGCGACCCCATCACCAGGCTTTGCGCGGCGCATTCGAAGCCCGCCTTGACGAATGCCGTGGCGGCAACGATGCAGCGTGGTGCCACATGAGCACCATCCATTACCACCGCATTCATGCCGATCAAGGCATCAGCGCCCACCCGGCAGCCGTGCAGCACGGCACCATGCCCGATATGCCCGTTGCGTTCGACAACCGTGTCCCCCCCCGGGAAACCATGCATCACGCATGTGTCCTGCAGGTTGGCGCCCTCCTCCAGCACGATACGGCCGAAGTCCCCCCGTAGCGATGCCAGTGGGCCGACGTAGCAACGAGGGCCGACGATGACATCACCGATCAGCACGGCGCTGGGGTGTACATAGGCTGTCGGGTGGACCACGGGCGTCAGGCCGTCCAGTCGGTAGCAAGGCATGGCAAAGCTCCTGGAATGATTTGAAATGCACGGAGAGCTTGTATCACAAATTATTTGATCGTCAATCGCCAGGCGCTTGTATCGCTTTTGATGACGCGAATCCCTTCGCCTAAACTGCGGTATATTTCGATAAATATCATAGATGAAACGTTTCAATAGCAATAGTTGCCATTAGGCTTAGATCACCAATGGCACTGAAAGAGATACATCAACTAATTTTGTGCGTTGCAAATTTGTATCGTATTGCGCATATACTGGTTCCACCTGGGCGTGCTTCTGCATCGCGCCCCTGCAAACAATTCCAAGAAAAGCCGGCCCCACGAGGTGCCGTGCGTGCAGCCAGAGGAACCCGACATGCCGCGATATCTCGATGTGCAGGCGCCCGAACACGGCGTCCAGCTCATTACCCTGCAACGGCCCGAGGCACTCAACGCCCTGTGCACCGAGTTACTGGCAGAATTGGCCGCTGCACTGGATGCGGCCGGGCACGACGAGCAGACCCGCGCGGTGGTTATCACCGGCAGCCGCAAGGCGTTCGCCGCCGGCGCCGACATCCGCGAGATGGCCGAGCGCGACCTGGTCGGCATCCTCAACGACCCTCGTGTGGCCCACTGGCAAAGCATTGCCGCCTTCGCCAAGCCGCTGATCGCCGCGGTCAACGGCTACGCCTTGGGTGGCGGCTGCGAACTGGTGATGTGCGCGGATATTGTCATCGCCGGCAGCGACGCCCGTTTCGGCCAGCCGGAAATCAACCTCGGCATCATTCCCGGCGCCGGTGGCACCCAGCGTCTGGTGCGGGCCGTAGGCAAGCCGCTGGCCATGCAAATGGTGCTGACCGGCGAGGCCATCACCGCCCGGCACGCCTTGCAGGCGGGCCTGGTCAGCGAAATCACCCAGCCGGAACTCACCGTAGAGCGTGCCCTTCACATCGCCCGTAGTATCGCCGCAAAGGCCCCGCTGGCGGTGCGCCTGGCCAAGGAAGCACTGCTCAAGGCCGGCGATACCGACCTGGCCAGCGGCCTGCGCTTCGAACGCCACGCATTCACCTTGCTGGCCGGCACCGCCGACCGCGACGAAGGCATCCGTGCCTTCCAGGAAAAACGCCAGGCCCGCTTCCAGGGCTGCTGATCATCTTTCCCTCGACTGACGGAGCGAGTCTGTCATGCCTTTCCAGCACATTCTGTTTTCCATCGAGGACGGCGTCGCCCTCCTCTCGTTGAATCGCCCCGAACAGCTGAACAGCTTCAATACCGCCATGCACCTGGAAGTGCGTGAGGCGCTCAAGCACGTGCGCCAGAGCGGCGAAGCGCGAGTGTTGTTGCTGACTGCCGAAGGCCGTGGTTTCTGCGCCGGCCAGGACCTGTCCGATCGCAACGTCGCCCCGGGCGCCGAAATGCCGGACCTGGGCGAATCGATCGACAAGTTCTACAACCCGCTGGTACGCACTCTGCGCGACCTGCCGCTGCCGGTGGTCTGTGCGGTCAACGGTGTGGCTGCCGGCGCCGGTGCCAACATCCCGCTGGCCTGCGACCTGGTGCTGGCCGCCCGCTCGGCCAGCTTCATCCAGGCCTTCTGCAAGATCGGCCTGGTACCCGACTCCGGCGGCACCTGGCTGCTGCCACGCCTGGTCGGCATGGCGCGGGCCAAGGCCCTGGCCATGCTCGGCGAGCGCCTGGGCGCCGAACAGGCCCAGCAATGGGGGTTGATCCACCGTGTAGTGGACGATGCCGCACTGCGCGACGAGGCCCTCACCCTCGCCCGCCAGCTCGCCGCCCAGCCTACCTACGGCCTGGCCCTGATCAAGCGCGCCCTCAACGCCAGTTTCGACAACGGTTTCGATCAGCAGCTGGAGCTGGAGCGCGACCTGCAGCGCCTGGCCGGGCGCAGCGAGGACTACCGCGAAGGCGTGAGTGCCTTCATGAACAAGCGCATACCGGCATTCAAGGGGCGTTGATCATGAGCGCACTCACAAGCAATGCGCAGGTGGCGGTGATCGGTGCGGGCGCCATGGGCGCTGGCATCGCCCAGGTCGCGGCGCAGGCTGGCCACCCGGTAAAGCTCTACGACAACCGTCCCGGCGCTGCTGCCCAGGCGGTGGCCGGTATAGACCGGCAACTGGCCCGCCTGGTGGAAAAAGGCAAGTTGCAGGCTGCCGAGCGAGAGGCGATCAGCGCCCGCCTGTGCCCGGTGGACGCCCTCGAAGCCCTGGCCGATGCCGGGCTTGTGATCGAGGCCATCGTCGAGAACCTACAGGTCAAACAGGCGCTATTCAGCCAGCTTGAAGCCCTGTGCGCCACTGACTGCATCCTCGCCAGCAACACCTCGTCACTGTCCATCACTGGTCTGGCTGCCGGGCTGCAACGCCCGCACCAGGTGGTCGGCATGCACTTCTTCAACCCGGCGCCGCTGATGGCCCTGGTCGAAGTGGTTTCAGGCCTGGCCACTGCCCCGGCCGTTGCCGCGTGCATTCATGCTACAGCCCTGGCCTGGGGCAAGCAGCCGGTGCACACGCGCTCCACGCCGGGTTTCATCGTCAACCGTGTGGCACGGCCGTTCTACGCTGAAAGCCTGCGCCTGCTGCAGGAAGGCGCGGCCGATTGCGCCAGCCTCGATGCGCTGCTGCGTGATGCCGGCGGTTTTCGCATGGGGGCGTTCGAACTTACCGACCTGATCGGCCACGATGTCAATTACGCGGTAACCTGCTCCGTTTTCGATGCGTTCTATGGCGACTTCCGCTTCCAGCCTTCGCTGCTGCAAAAAGAGCTGGTGGATGCGGGCCGGCTCGGGCGCAAGACCGGCCAAGGCTTCTATAGCTATACCGAAGGATCCGAACGCCCACAGCCAGCTGAACTGCAAAGCTGCGCCGTGGCCGAAGCGTGCGTCGTCGAAGGCGACCTGGGGGTGATGCAGCCGCTGGTGGAGCGCCTGCGCCAGAATGGCGTCGCCGTGACCCGGCGCGCCGGCTGCGGCCTGATCCAGGTGGGCGATGCCACCCTGGCACTGTCCGATGGCCGCCTGGCCAGCCAGCGCGCCCGCGAAGACGGCGTGCGCAACCTGGTGCTGCTTGACCTGGCCCTCGACTACGCCACCGCCACCCGCCTCGCCATCAGCTGGTCGGCCGACACCAGCGACAATGCCCGCAACCAGGCGGTTGCGCTGCTGCAGCGCGCCGGTCTGAAGGTAACGGCGGTCGCTGACCTGCCCGGGCTGGTGGTGCTGCGTACCGTAGCGATGCTCGCCAACGAGGCCGCCGACGCCGTGCTGCAAGGGGTCGGCAGCGCCGCCGACATCGACCTGGCCATGTGTGCCGGCGTCAATTACCCCCGCGGCCCGCTGGCCTGGGCCGCGAGCATCGGCATCTCCCACACCCTGCGTGTGCTCGACAACCTGCAGCGCAGCTACGGCGAGAGCCGCTACCGCCCTTCCCTGCTGTTACGCCGCTGCGAAGCCACAGGAGGCACCCTGCATGACTGAAGTCGAACTGGCACAAGCCTGTGCCGATGCCATGTACGCCCGCGACCAGGCCACCCAGGGCCTGGGCATCCGCCTGCTGGAAGCCGGCCCGGGCCAGGCATGCCTGCGCATGCCGGTACGCGCCGAGATGATCCAGGGGCATGGCACCTGCCATGGCGGCTTCCTGTTCGCCCTGGCCGACTCGGCGTTTGCCTTCGCCTGCAACAGTTACGACCAGGCCACCGTCGCCCTGGGCTGCAGCATCGACTACCTGGCACCGGCGCTGCGCGATGACGTGCTTACCGCCCGCGCCAGCGAGGTCAGCCGCAAGGGCCGCACCGGCCTGTACCACGTCCGCATCGAGAACCAGCGCGGCGAGCTGGTGGCGATGTTCCAAGGCAAGTCCTACAAAGTGCGCGGCACCGTGCTGGCGCAGGAGACGCAAGATGACTGAACACACCCTGGCCGATGCCCTGATCATCGACGCCGTGCGCACCCCCATTGGTCGTTATGCCGGCGCATTGAGCAGCGTGCGCACCGATGACCTGGCCGCCATTCCGCTCAAGGCCCTGATCCAGCGCCACCCTGAACTGGACTGGCAAGCCATCGACGACGTCATCCTTGGCTGTGCCAACCAGGCTGGCGAGGACAACCGCAACGTTGCGCACATGGCCAGCTTGCTGGCCGGGCTGCCGATCGAAGTGCCGGGCACCACCATCAACCGCCTGTGTGGTTCCGGCCTGGACGCCATCGGCAATGCGGCCCGCGCCCTGCGCTGCGGCGAAGCCGGGCTGATGCTGGCCGGCGGCGTGGAGTCGATGTCGCGCGCGCCGTTCGTCATGGGCAAGTCCGAGCAGGCGTTCGGCCGCACAGCCGAACTGTTCGACACCACCATTGGCTGGCGTTTCGTCAACCCGCGCATGAAGGAAGCCTTCGGCACCGACTCGATGCCGGAAACGGCCGAGAACGTTGCGCAACAGTTCGGTATTTCCCGCGCCGATCAGGACGCCTTTGCCCTGCGCAGCCAGCACAGGGCCGCCGCCGCCCAGGCACGCGGCCGCCTGGCGCGGGAAATCGTGCCGGTCGAGATCGCGCAGCGCAAAGGCCCGGCCAAAGTGGTCGAGCACGACGAACATCCCCGCGGGGACACCACCCTGGAGCAGCTGGCCAGGCTTGGCACCCCATTCCGCGACGGCGGCAGCGTGACCGCCGGCAATGCCTCCGGGGTAAACGACGGTGCCTGCGCCCTGCTGCTGGCCAGCAGCGCCGCCGCTCGCCGCCATGGCCTGAAGGCCCGCGGCCGCATCGTCGGCATGGCCGTGGCCGGGGTCGAACCCAGGTTGATGGGTATCGGCCCGGTGCCGGCAACCCGCAAGGTGCTGGCGCTTACCGGGCTGACGCTGGCCGACATGGACGTCATCGAACTCAACGAGGCCTTTGCCGCCCAGGGCCTGGCGGTACTGCGCGAGCTAGGCCTGGCCGACGATGACGAGCGGGTCAACCGCAACGGCGGTGCCATCGCCCTGGGCCATCCATTGGGCATGAGCGGCGCACGCCTGGTCACCACCGCGTTGCACGAGCTGGAAGAAACTGCCGGACGCTACGCCCTGTGCACCATGTGCATCGGCGTCGGCCAAGGCATCGCGATGGTCATCGAGCGCCTCTGAGCGGCTCGGACCATCGGCGTGTTACCGAACCGAACGCAGCCGTATATGCTGCTTCCATGACACTCACCACGCGACCCGTAACCGGTACCGCGCGGCGTACAAGAACAATTCGAGTGAAGCCATGAACATGTACCATGATGCCGATCGTGCCCTGTTGGACCCGATGGAAACCGCCAGTGTCGACGCCTTGCGCCAGCACCAGCTGGAGCGCTTGCGCTGGAGCCTGAAGCACGCCTATGACAACGTGCCGCTGTATCGCCAGCGCTTTGCCGAGTGCGGCGCCCACCCCGACGACCTCAAGTGCCTCGAGGACCTGGCGAAGTTCCCCTTCACCGGAAAGAACGACCTGCGCGACAACTACCCCTACGGGATGTTCGCCGTACCCCAGCAGGAGGTGGTGCGCCTGCACGCCTCCAGCGGCACCACCGGCAAGCCGACCGTGGTCGGCTACACCCAGAACGACATCGACACCTGGGCCAATGTGGTCGCTCGTTCGATCCGCGCCGCAGGTGGGCGCAAGGGTGACAAGGTGCATGTTTCCTACGGCTACGGCCTGTTCACCGGCGGGCTTGGCGCGCATTACGGGGCCGAGCGCCTGGGCTGTACGGTAATCCCCATGTCCGGTGGCCAGACCGAGAAGCAGGTGCAGCTGATTCGCGACTTCCAGCCCGACATCATCATGGTCACCCCCTCCTACATGCTCAACCTTGCCGACGAGATAGAGCGCCAGGGCATCGACCCGCAAGACCTCAAGCTGCGCCTGGGTATATTCGGTGCCGAGCCATGGACCGACGAGCTGCGCCGTTCTATCGAGCAACGGTTGGGTATCGATGCCCTCGACATTTATGGCCTTTCGGAAATCATGGGGCCTGGGGTGGCGATGGAGTGCATCGAAACCAAGGATGGCCCGACCATCTGGGAAGATCACTTCTACCCCGAGATCATCGACCCAGTTACCGGCGCGGTGCTGCCGGACGGCCAACTGGGCGAACTGGTGTTCACCTCGCTGACCAAGGAAGCGTTGCCAATGGTGCGCTACCGCACGCGTGACCTCACTCGCCTGCTGCCCGGCACCGCACGGCCGATGCGCCGGATCGGCAAGATCACCGGCCGCAGCGATGACATGCTGATCATTCGCGGGGTCAACGTGTTCCCGACACAGATCGAGGAACAGGTCTTGAAAATAAAACAGCTTTCAGAACTTTATGAGATTCATCTGTATCGCAATGGCAACCTGGACAGTGTCGAGGTGCATGTGGAACTGCGTGCCGAGTGCCAGCACCTCGATGAAGCCCAGCGCAAGCTTGTGGTCGGCGAACTGAGCAAACAGATCAAGACCTACATTGGCATCAGCACCCAGGTGCACCTGCAGCCCTGCGGCGCGCTCAAGCGTTCCGAGGGCAAGGCTTGCCACGTGTTCGACAAACGGTTGGCCAGCTGATTCATTCGGCTGCCTTTCGGCCCCGGCATTGTCCGGGGCTTTTTTTTTGCGTTTTTTCGGCTGGCCTCTTCGCGGGCTCGCCCGCTCCCACAGGAAATGAAGTGAAGCCTAGGCTTGCGCGGTCTCTGTGGGAGCGGGCAGGCCCGCGAAGAGGCCGGAATGTGATACACAAATATTATTTGATACACATAAAACTGTTTGACGTTATGTTTTGTATCGCTTACAAATGACTCATGCCTTAGCAGGAGTCGCAGCACATGTACGCACAGCTAGTGGAAACCGGAGTCAAGCGGGTCAAGTCACTGGAAGAGATGTCGCCCGAAGAGCGCAACTTCCAGGAAAAGATCGACGCCGAAATCAAGATCGAAGCCAAGAACTGGATGCCCGAGGCCTATCGCCAGACCTTGATCCGGCAGATCTCCCAGCACGCCCACTCGGAAATCGTCGGCATGCTCCCCGAAGGCAATTGGGTCACCCGCGCCCCCAGCCTCAAGCGCAAGCTGCAGCTGATGGCCAAGATCCAGGACGAAGCCGGCCACGGCCTGTACCTGTACAGCGCCATGGAAACCCTGGGCGCCGACCGTGACGAAGAAATCGCCAAGCTGCACAGCGGCAAGGCCAAGTACTCGAGCATTTTCAACTACCCCACCCTTAGCTGGGCCGACATGGGCGCCGTGGGCTGGCTGGTGGATGGCGCCGCCATCGTCAACCAGGTGGTGCTGCAGCGCACCTCCTACGGCCCGTACTCGCGCGCCATGATCCGCATCTGCAAGGAAGAGAGCTTCCACCAGCGCCAGGGCTACGAAATCCTCCTGACCATGATGCGCCACGGCACCCAAGCCCAGCGGGACATGGTCCAGGACGCGATAAACCGCCTGTGGTGGCCGGCCCTGATGATGTTCGGCCCCAGCGACGAGCATTCCCCCAACAGCGCCCAGTCCATGGCCTGGAAAATCAAGCGCCAGACCAACGATGAACTGCGCCAGCGCTTCATCGACCAGACCGTGCCGCAGCTCGAACTGCTCGGCTGCACCGCCCCCGACCCCGAGCTGAAGTGGAATGCCGAGCGCGGCCACTACGACTTCGGCGAAATCCAGTGGGACGAGTTCTACGAAGTGATCAAGGGCAATGGCCCATGCAATCAGGAACGTGTCGCCACCCGGCGCAAGGCCATTGAGGACGGTGCCTGGGTACGCGAGGCCGCCGTGGCCTACGCGCGCAAGCAACAGAACAAGAACGCCGCCTGAGCGGCGATTGATGCGGAGATCGAAAATGTCAGTCTGGACCCTCTACGAAGTGTTCGTGCGCAGCAAGCACGGCCTTAACCACAAGCATGTCGGCAGCGTGCACGCCGCCGATGCCGCCATGGCTATCGAAAACGCCCGCGAGCTGTACACCCGCCGCAGCGAAGGCGTGAGCCTGTGGGTGGTGCCTTCGGTACTGATCACCGCCTCTTCCCCGGACGAGAAAGACCCGCTGTTCGCCCCGGCAGACGACAAGGTCTACCGCCATGCCAGCTTCTACGAACTGCCCGACGAAGTCGGACACATGTGAGGTTGGCCATGCACAACGAAGCTCTTGTCCCCTACCTGCTGCTGCTCGGCGATAGTGCCCTGGTGCAGGGCCAGCGCCTTTGCGAATGGTGCGGCCGCGCACCGGCCATCGAAGAAGAACTGGCCCTGATGAACGTCGGTCTCGACCTGGTCGGCCAGGCGCGCAACTGGCTGGACTATGCCGCCGAGCTGCTCGATGACGGCCGTGACGCCGACGCCCTGGCCTTCCGCCGTGACGAGCGGGCCTATCGCAACCTGCTGCTGGTCGAACAGCCCAACGGCGATTTCGCCGTGACCATGACCAAGCAGTTCTTTTATGACGCCTGGCATTTCGCCGTGCTTCAGGGCCTGGTCGGCTCGAACGACGAGCGTATCGCCGGTATCGCCGGCAAGGCCCTGAAGGAAGTCACCTACCACCTGCGCCGCTCCAGCGAGTGGGTACAACGGCTGGGCGGGGGCACCGAAGAAAGCCGCCAACGCATGCTCGCGGCCATTCCGGCGCTGTGGCGTTTCACTGTCGAACTGGCCGCCGGTAGCGACAATGAAGTGCTCCTGGCGCAAGCAGGTGTCGCTGCAGACCCCGCCGCCGTCGGCGCGGCCTGGCTCAAGCAGGTTGGCGAGACCTTCGCTTCGGTCGAGCTGCCGCTGCCCAAGGCCGCCAGCCACTTTTACCTGGACGGTCGCAAAGGCCTGCACACCGAGCACCTGGGCCTGCTGCTGGCCGAGATGCAGTTCCTGCCGAGGGCGTACCCCGATGCAACCTGGTGAGCTGATTGCCGGCGACCGTGGCGCCCGCGCGCCACGCGGCGACGACCTGGCCCGAGCCTGGGCGGTACTGGCCCAGGTCATGGACCCGGAAGTGCCCGTGGTCAGCGTGGTCGATCTGGGGATCGTGCGCGACCTCGGCTGGCACGGCGGCCACCTGCACCTGGTCGTCACGCCGACCTACTCCGGTTGCCCGGCCACCGAGGTGATCGAGGGCGATATCCGCCAGGCGCTGGAGCAGGCCGGTTTTCCCGCGCCGGTTCTTGAGCGCCGGCTGACCCCGGCCTGGAGCACCGACTGGATCAGCGAACTGGGCCGCGAGCGCCTGCGCGCCTACGGCATCGCCCCGCCACAGGGCAGCGCCAGCAAGCGCAGCCTGCTCGGCGAGGCGCTCCAGGTGTGCTGCCCGCAGTGCGGCAGCGCCCATACCGAATTGCTCAGCCAGTTCGGCTCCACGGCCTGCAAGGCGCTGTACCGCTGCCGCGAGTGCCTGGAGCCGTTCGACTATTTCAAATGCATTTGAGCCGTGGAGAATGCCATGAGCCAGTTTCACAGCCTTACCATCAAGCAAGTGCGTAACGAGACCCGCGATGCGGTGTCGATTGCCTTCGACGTACCCGAGCACCTGAAGGCACAGTTCCGTTTCACCCAGGGCCAGTACCTGGTCATGCGTACCCAACTGGACAACGAAGAAGTCCGCCGTTCCTATTCCATTTGCAGCGCCGTGCAGGACGGCGAGCTGCGTGTGGCGGTAAAGCGCGTGCCTGGCGGGCGTTTCTCGGCATTTGCCAATGACCTGCTCAAGGCCGGCCAGCAGCTGGACGTGATGCCGCCGTCGGGCAGCTTCTTCGTGCCGCTCGATCCGGCCCGCCGGGGCAACTACCTCGGCGTGGCTGCCGGCAGCGGCATTACCCCGATTTTGTCGATCATCGCCACGACGCTGGCCAGTGAACCAGAAAGCCGCTTCACCTTGCTGTACGGCAACCGCTCCAGCTCCGGCGCACTGTTCCGCGACAAGCTGGAAGACCTGAAAAACCGTTACCTCGACCGCCTGAACCTGATTTTCGTGTTCAGCCGCGAACAACAGGATGTCGACCTGTACAACGGTCGCATCGATGCCGACAAGTGCGGGCAGTTGTTCTCGCGCTGGCTGGACGTTGCCAGCCTGGATGCAGCGTTCATCTGCGGCCCGCAGGCAATGACCGAGACCGTACGCGACAGCCTGCGTGCCAATGGCCTGGCCAAGGAACGCATCCATTTCGAGCTGTTTGCCGCCGCCGGTAATGAAGCCCGTCGTGAAGCCCGCGAGGCCGCGCGCCAGGTGGACTCGGCGCTCAGCCACATCACCGTGATCAGCGACGGCCGCGCCCTCACCTTCGACCTGCCACGCAACACCCGGAACGTGCTGGACGCCGGCAACGCCATCGGCGCCGAACTGCCTTATTCGTGCAAAGCCGGCGTGTGCTCGACCTGCAAGTGCCGGGTTATCGAGGGCGAAGTGGAAATGGACAGCAACCATGCCCTGGAGGACTACGAAGTAGCGGCCGGGTATGTGCTGTCGTGCCAGAGCTACCCGGTGAGCGACAAGGTGGTCCTCGATTTCGACCAACTCTGAAACCGCGTCGCCTTTTTCGCAGGCGCGCCCGCTCCCACAGGAATAGCACAAGCCTCAGGCACACCGCCGCACCTGTGGGAGCGGGCATGCCCGCGAAGAGGCCCTGAGCAACACCGCAACACCCGCGTGACCTCAACAAAACAATTACAACACCCAGAGATCGCAACCCATGACACCCGAACGCATCGAAAGCATCGCCAACCACCCCGACTTCCAGCACCTGGTGCAGCGCAAACGCCGCCTCAACGGCAGCCTGACCCTGGCCATGCTGGTGATCTACTACGGCTTCGTCCTGCTGGTGGCGTTTTCCCCCAGCACCCTCGGCCAGTCCCTCAGCGGTGGCGTCACCACCGTCGGCATGCTGGTGGGCGTATTGATGGTGCTGCTGTCCTTCGCCCTGACCGGTATCTACGTGCACCGCGCCAACAACGTGCTCGACCCGCTCAACGACAAGGTCAAGCAGGAGTGCGCACAATGAACTGGACCGCCATCTCGATGTTCATGGTGTTCGTCTGCTTCACCCTGCTGGTCACCCGCTGGGCCGCCATGCGCACCCGCTCGGCCAGCGACTTCTACACCGCCGGCGGTGGCCTGACCGGCATGCAGAACGGCCTGGCGATCGCCGGTGACATGATCAGTGCCGCATCGTTCCTGGGCATTTCGGCGATGATGTTCATGAACGGCTACGACGGCCTGCTGTATGCCCTGGGCGTACTGGCCGGCTGGCCGATCATCCTGTTCCTGATTGCCGAACGCCTGCGTAACCTGGGCAAGTACACCTTCGCCGACGTGGTCAGCTACCGCCTGGCGCAAACCCCGGTGCGCCTGACCTCGGCCTTTGGCACGCTGGTGGTGGCGCTGATGTACCTGGTGGCGCAGATGGTCGGTGCCGGCAAGCTGATCGAACTGCTGTTCGGCATCAGCTACCTGTACGCGGTGATGCTGGTCGGCGTGCTGATGGTCGCCTACGTCACCTTCGGCGGCATGCTCGCCACCACCTGGGTACAGATCATCAAGGCGGTAATGCTGCTGTCGGGCACCAGCTTCATGGCCTTCATGGTGCTCAAGCATTTCGGCTTCAGCACCGAGGTGATGTTCGCCAGCGCCGTGGCCGTGCATGCCAAGGGCCAGGCGATCATGGCCCCGGGCGGCTTGCTGTCCAACCCGGTGGATGCCATTTCCCTGGGCCTGGGCATGATGTTCGGGACCGCCGGGCTGCCGCATATCCTGATGCGTTTCTTCACCGTCAGCGATGCCAAGGAAGCGCGCAAGAGCGTGTTCTATGCCACCGGGTTCATCGGCTACTTCTACCTGCTGCTGATCGTCATCGGCTTTGGTGCCATCGTCATGGTCGGCACCGAGCCGTCCTACCGTGACGCCACCGGCGCGATCATCGGCGGCGGCAACATGGTCGCTGTGCACCTGGCCCAGGCCGTGGGTGGCAATCTGTTCCTCGGCTTCATCTCCGCCGTTGCCTTCGCCACCATCCTGGCGGTGGTCGCCGGCCTGGCGCTGTCCGGTGCATCGGCAGTTTCCCACGACCTGTATGCCTGCGTGGTGCGCCAGGGCAAAGCCAGCGAGCAGGAGGAAATGCGCGTGTCGCGTCTCGCCACCCTGCTGATCGGCCTGCTGGCGGTCATTCTTGGCCTGATGTTCGAGTCGCAGAACATCGCGTTCCTCTCCGGCCTGGTGCTGGCCGTGGCCGCGTCGGTCAACTTCCCGGTGCTGCTGCTCTCGATGTTCTGGAAAGGCCTGACCACCCGCGGCGCGGTGTGCGGCAGCATGGCCGGCCTGGTCTCGGCGGTGCTGCTGGTGGTGCTGGGCCCGGCGGTGTGGGTCAACGTGCTGCATAACGAAACAGCGCTGTTCCCCTACAGCAACCCGGCGCTGTTCTCCATGAGCCTGGCCTTCCTCGGCGCCTGGGTGTTCTCCGTCACCGACAGCTCCGAACGCGCCAGCCAGGAACGTGGCCGCTACCTGGCCCAGTTCATCCGCTCCATGACCGGAATCGGCGCTGCCGGCGCCAGCAAGCACTGACCATCAGGGAAGAACAACCATGTCGGGTAAAACAACAACAATGAACCGCACGCACTTCATTTCGGCCGCCTGGCTGGCCACCCTCGCCCTGCCGCTGCCGGCCATGGCAGATTTCATCGGCGACAGCCACGCCCGGCTTGAGCTGCGCAACCACTACCTCAACCGCGACTTCCGCCAGAGCAACGCGCCGCAGGCCAAGGCCGAGGAATGGGGCCAGGGCTTTACCGCCAAGCTGGAGTCGGGCTTCACCGACGGCCCGGTCGGCTTTGGTGTCGACGCCATGGGCCAGCTGGGCATCAAGCTCGACTCCAGCCGCGACCGCCGCAATACCGGCCTGCTGCCGTTCGGCCCGAACAGCCACGAACCGGTCGATGACTACAGCGAACTGGGCCTGACCGGCAAGGTGCGGGTGGCCAAGAGCACCCTGCGCCTGGGTACCTTGCAACCGATCCTGCCGGTGGTGGTGTACAACGACACCCGCCTGCTGGCCTCCACGTTCCAAGGTGGGCTGCTCACCAGCCAGGACCTGGCCGGCCTGACCTTCAACGCTGGCCGCCTGACCAAGGCCAACCTGCGTGATTCCTCTGGCCGCGACGACATCGGCTACGGCGCCGCCAGCAGCGACCACCTGGACTTCGGTGGCGGCAGCTACGCCATCACCCCGCAAACCAGCGTCAGCTATTACTACGCCAAGCTCGAAGACATCTACCGCCAGCAGTTCGTCGGCCTGATCGATACCCGCCCACTGGGCGAAGGCGTGAGCCTGCGCACCGACCTGCGCTACTTCGACAGCCGCAACGACGGCGCCGAGCGTGCCGGCAACATCGACAACCGCAACTTCAACGCCATGTTCACCCTCGGCGTACGGGCCCACAAGTTCACCGCGGCCTGGCAGCAGATGTCCGGCGACAGTGCCTTCCCGTTCGTGAACGGCGGCGACCCGTTCACCGTCAACCTGGTCACCTACAACACTTTCACCCGCGCCGGGCTGGACTCCTGGCAAGTGCGCTACGACTACGACTTCGTCGCCATGGGTATCCCCGGCCTGAGCTTCATGACCCGCTACACCGATGGCCGCCACGCCGAAACCGCCACCGTCAGCAATGGCCGTGAGCGTGAGCGCGACACCGACATCACCTACGTCATCCAGAGCGGCCCGTTCAAGGACGTCAGCCTGCGCTGGCGCAACGTCACCTTCCGTTCCGGCAATGGCCTGACCAACGCCGTGGACGAAAACCGCCTGATCATCGGCTACACCGTGGCGCTGTGGTAACAGCGCCCCTCAGCATTTGGAGAACAGCATGTCTGCCGCCCCTACCCTGCAAAGCTTCATCGCCGGCCGCTGGCTTGGCCAGCACGGCGCCCAGGCGCTGCGCAGCGCCCTGGATGGCCACGTCCTGGCCTACAGCCACGAAGAACGCCCGGATTTCGCCGAGGCCGTGGACTTTGCCCGTGGCCGTGGCCTGGCCACGCTGATGGCCATTGACTTCCAGCAGCGCGCCGCGCGCCTGAAGGCACTGGCCCTGTACCTGGCCGAGCGCAAGGAACAGCTCTACGCCCTGTCCCACCACAGCGGCGCCACCCGTGCCGACAGCTGGATCGACATCGAAGGCGGCAACGCCACGCTGTTCTCCTATGCCGGCATTGGCAGCCGTGAGTTGCCGTCGGGCAACCTGGTGCATGAAGGCCCGGCCATCCCCTTGGGCAAGCAAGGCCATTTCGCCGGCAGCCACATCCTGGTGCCGCGCGCCGGCGTGGCGGTGCACATCAACGCCTTCAACTTCCCCATCTGGGGCATGCTGGAGAAGTTCGCCCCGACCTTCCTCGCCGGCATGCCGTGCATCGTCAAGCCGGCAACCTCGACCAGCTACCTGACCGAGGCCGTGGTGCGCCTGATGAATGCATCCGGGTTGTTGCCCGAAGGCAGCCTGCAACTGGTGATCGGCAGCACCGGCGACCTGCTCGACCGCCTGCAGGGCCAGGACGTGGTGACCTTCACCGGCTCCGCCGACACCGCCGCCAAATTGCGTGTCACGCCGAACCTGGTGCGCAACTCGGTGCCGTTCACCGCCGAAGCCGATTCGCTCAATTGCGCCATCCTCGGCCCGGACGTGACCCCGGACAGCGAAGAGTTCGACTTGTACATCAAGGAGGTGGTCCGTGAAATGACCACCAAGGCCGGGCAGAAATGCACCGCCATTCGCCGCGCCATCGTACCGGCCAGGCACATCGACGCCGTTGCCACGCGCCTGCGCGAGCGGCTGGCCAAGGTAGTGGTCGGCGACCCGTCACTGGAAGGTGTGCGCATGGGCGCCCTTGCCTCCCACGACCAGCAGCACGACGTGGCCGAGCGGGTGCGCAACCTGCTGCACAGCTGCGACCAGCTGTTCGGCGCCAGCGATGGTTTTGCGCCGCGTGGCGAGGGTGTGGCCGAGGGCGCGTTCTTTGCCCCGACCCTGCTGCTGGCCCGCGACCCGCATGCAGAAGGCGGTGCCCACGATATCGAAGCGTTCGGCCCGGTCAGCACGCTGATGGCCTATGAAGACCTCGATGAAGCCCTGGTGCTGGCCGCACGAGGCAAAGGCAGCCTGGTGGCGACCTTGGTCACCGCCGACCGCAGCGTGGCAGCCAAGGCCATCCCGGTGGCCGCCGCCTGGCATGGCCGTCTGCTGGTACTCGACAGCGAGGCGGCCAAGGAATCCACGGGGCATGGCTCGCCATTGCCGCAGCTCAAGCACGGGGGCCCGGGCCGCGCGGGTGGTGGTGAAGAGCTGGGTGGCCTGCGTGCCGTCAAACATTACCTGCAGCGTGCCGCAATACAGGGTTCGCCGAGCATGCTGACCGCGGTAACCGGCGAATACGTGCGCGGTGGCGAAGTGATCGAAACCGAAGTGCACCCGTTCCGCCGCTACTTCGAGCAGTTGCGCATCGGCGAGTCGCTGCTCACCCACCGACGCACTGTGACCGAAGCCGACCTGGTCAACTTCGGTTGCCTGTCGGGTGACCATTTCTACATGCATTTCGACGAGATCGCCGCCAAGGAATCGCAGTTCGGCAAGCGCATCGCCCACGGCTATTTCGTGTTGTCGGCAGCGGCCGGGTTGTTCGTCTCCCCGGGTGCTGGCCCGGTACTGGCCAACTACGGCCTGGATACGCTGCGCTTCATCAACCCGGTGGGCATCGGTGACACCATTCAGGCGCGCCTGACCTGCAAGCGCAAGATCGACCAGGGCAAGACCAGCCCGCTGGGCCAGCCCCAGGGCGTGGTGGCATGGGATGTGGAGGTGACCAACCAGCTGGGCGAGCTGGTCGCCAGCTACGACATTCTCACCCTGGTGCTGAAAAAGCCCTGACGCTACCTTTGGTCAGGTGCGGTCGGCAGTCAATCGACCTCTCCTGGCCGTTGCCACTCTCATTCAATGAGCACCGAACACGAGGATTGCCAGATGAATGACTTACCGAGGATGGGCGGTGGCAGCGTACAGGATGACTGGCCAGAGCTCGAGCCGGACCGGCGCAATGACCGCGCAGATGACCCGGATGCCGACCCAAATGTGACTGATGACGAAGAAAACCGCCCGGGCGTACCGGCCAGCGACCCCGAATCCGGTGCCTGACACTCATGACCAGACGGCCAGCGCAATCCTGTAGGAGCGGCCTTGTGTCGCGAAAGGGCTGCACAGCAGCCCCAGTAATTTCAGCTGTTGCGCATCGATCCAGGGGCCGCGTTGCGGCCCTTTCGCGACACAAGGCCGCTCCTACAGGGATCGCGCCAACTTTGAAATTTGAGTCGGGGAATCACATCGTCGCCGCAGGCCCGCCCGCCGACTGGTTCGGCTTGCTGCCGGATACCCGCCAGCTCACCGCAGTAATCCCGTAGCGCTCGGCCATCGGCCTGCTGACTTTCCTGATTTTTTCGCGCCCGAACTTGGGAATGATGCCAATGCCCGCATCGCAACTTGCCCAGTGCCAGGCCTCGGCATTGTCCAGCTTCTCCAGACGAATGATGAAACTGCGCGGCTGGCCATGCAGTTGGTAGTCGATGATGTATAGCTGTGGGCCAGGCATCGCAGGGGCCTCCTTTTCTCCATGGATGACACCCTGGTTGATCGGGGCATGGCCAGAAGATTCAATAAAATTGACGAGCGATAGTTAGCAGAGGTTTTGCAGCCTCGCTACGCAGTGTTTTACCGGCACCTGGCCCCTGCGGGTGCCGGGTGTCCGGCACCCCTTCAACTCACTGCTGGCGGCCGCCGCCGTGGCTGTTCTGGCCGCCTTTGCGACCGGCCTCCGATGCCCGTTGGCGGTCGTTGGCGAAGTTGCCCCCGGAAGCCTGGCCGCCTTTGTGCCCCGCGCGGGAGGCACGTTCCCGGTCATTGGCAAAATTGCCTGGGTTGGTTTCCTTGGTGCCGCCGCGCTGGCTGGCTCGCTCTTGATCCTGCGCCATGTGGTATCTCCTTGCGATGGTTGGCTGGTCGCATGAATGGTTGCCATGCCTAGGTTCCGAGCCGCCGATCACAGACTCTGCTCAATGGTTTTGCCGACAACTGACCAGTGGCACCAAACACAGGCCGGCAAAAGGTTTGGGCCGCGGATGCAGGCAGTCGCACTTTCCTGTGCCGGCAGAGGTCTCAACGGCATGGCGACGGCATATAATCCCGCCACACACACGCCCGATGATGTTGCTCAGGGCGGAACGTTCCGGTCTTTACAAGGCTCCGTCCATGAAGTCGTCCCCCAAGCAACCTGCCTCGCCCCAGAACCCGGCGCTCAGCCCTAGCCACCTGGATTTCCCGGTGGTGGGCATCGGTGCTTCGGCAGGCGGCCTGGAGGCGATCTGTACGCTGTTCCGGCAAATGCCCGGCGATTGCGGCATGGCCTTCGTCGTGGTCTTGCACCTGTCCCCCGACCACCAGAGCATCGCCGATCGCATCATCCAGGACACCACGCCAATGCCGGTGCGCCAGGTGACCGAGCCGGTGCCGATCGAGCGCAATCACATCTACGTGATCTCACCGGCCAATCGCCTGTCCACCAACGATGGCTACCTGCGCGTAACCCCGGCCAACCGGCGCCGGGGCGACCATGTCGCCATCGACCTGTTCTTCCGTGACCTGGCTGACGTGCACAAGGACCACGCCTTCTGCGTGGTGTTGTCCGGTACCGGTGCCGATGGCGCCGTGGGCCTGTCGCGGATCAAGGAGCAAGGCGGCGTGACCCTGGCGCAAACCCCGGACGACGCCCTGTACGACAGCATGCCGCGCGCCGCCATCGAGACCGGCATGGTCGACCTGGTGCTGCCGGCGGCAGAAATGGCGCAGAAACTGCTCGAACTGTGGCGCAATGCCCGTCAGGTCAGGCTCCCGGAAATTGACGACGACACCTTGCCACCGGCCTTGGGCACCCGTGCCGGGGACGCCCAGGCCTGCGAGCCGATGCTCGAGGAAATCCTGCTGCAATTGCGCAGCAACACCGGCCACGACTTCCAGCACTACAAGCGCGCCACCGTGCTGCGGCGCATCGAGCGTCGCCTGCATGTGACCGGGCAAGCAGACCTGAAGGCCTACCTGCACTATCTGGAGCAACATCCCGCGGAATCCAGTGCGTTGCTGGCCGACATGCTGATTGGTGTAACCAATTTCTTCCGCGATCGTGAGGCCTTCGAAGCCTTGGAGCGCTATGTACTGCCACAGTTGGCCTGCGAACGCGACATGGCCGACGGCGCGGACCAGGTCCGCGTCTGGTCGGCTGGCTGCTCCACCGGTGAAGAGGCCTATAGCCTGGCCATACTGGTTTGCGAGCAGCTGGCGCTGGAACGGCGCGCGCACAAGGTACAAGTGTTCGCCACTGACCTGGACGAACGCGCAATAGGCATCGCGCGCAGTGGCGCTTACCCCGAATCGATCGTCACCGACGTGCCGCCCAGCCGGTTGCGCCAGTTCTTCCTCAAGGAAGACCAGCATTACCGGGTGCGCAAAGAGGTGCGCGAGAAGGTGCTGTTCGCCCGCCACAATTTGCTGTCGGACCCACCGTTCTCGCAGATCGACCTGATCGTCTGCCGCAACCTGCTGATCTACCTCGACCGCGAGGTACAGCGTGACATCCTGCAGATGTTCCACTTTGCCTTGCGTCCGGGTGGCTACCTGTTCCTCGGTTCATCCGAGTCGGCCGATGTCGCCAGCGAACTGTTCGCCCCGGTGGACAAACGCAACCGCATTTTCCGCGCACTCGATGCCAGCAACAGCGGCCGCCACTCCAGGCGCCAGTTGCCTGGTACTGCTGTCACCCGTAAACCACCGGAAACACTGGCCAAAGCCAAGCCCGGCCGCACCCCTTCCTTCGCCGAGCTGCATCATCGCGCCCTGGCCAGTCGCATGCCACCCAGCCTGATCGTCGATACCGACGGCAATATCCTGCACATGAGCGAAGGCGTGGGGCGGTTCTTGCAACTGGTCGCTGGCGAACCAAGCCGCAGCCTGCTCAACCTGGTGCTACCGCCCCTGCGCCTGGCCCTGCGCAGCACCTTGTTCCAGGCGCGGCAAGGGGTAGAGGCAGTGACCTCGCGACCTGTCGAACTGACGGATACCGCGGACAAACTGCAGGTGGAAATCACCGTGCAGCCGTACAAGGATGATCCCGGCGGCAGCGATTGCCTGCTGGTCGTATTCGAAGAGCGCACGCCCGATCCGTCCTTGCCGATACCGGGCAGCATCCGCCAGACCGACAGCATGGTCCTGCACAACCTCGAACGCGAACTGCAGCGCACGCGCCTGCAACTGCAGGAAACCATCGAGCAGTCCGAAGTATCCAGCGAGGAGCTGACAGCCTCCAACGAAGAGATGCAGGCCATCAACGAGGAGTTGCGATCAGCCAGTGAAGAACTGGAAACCAGCAAGGAAGAGCTGCAGTCGATCAACGAAGAGTTACTCACGGTCAACTACGAGCTGAAGAACAAGGTCGAAGAAACCGACAAGGTCAACGACTACCTCAGCAACCTGATCGCCTGTACCGAGATCGCTACGGTGTTCGTCGACCGCAACCTGCATATCCGCTGGTTCACGCCGCGCGCCACCGACCTGTTCAACATGCTGCCGGTCGATACCGGCCGTTCCCTGCTCGACATCACCCACCGCCTGGATTATCCGGCACTGGCCGACGATGCCCGCGCCGTGGCCCAGGGCGAGAACATCATCGAGCGTAAAATCGCTGGCCAGGGCGATCACTGGTACCTGGCTCGCCTGCTGCCCTACCGCTCCAGCGAACAGAAAATCGACGGCACGGTGCTGACCTTCATCGATATCAGCAGCAGCCATGCGGCCGAGGAACGCGTGCGCCAGGGCGAAGAGCGCCTGAGCAAGCAGTTGGCCGAGTCGCAGAGCAGCAGCCACATGAAGGATGAGTTCTTCGCCATCATGTCCCACGAGCTCAAGCACCCCCTCAACCTGATCCAGCTCAATGCCGAAATCCTGCGCCGCCTGCCGTCGCTCAAGAGTATCAGTGCAGCGAGCAAGGCCGTGGCTACCATCTGCGACGCGGTAACCAGCCAGGCGCGGATCATCGACGACCTGCTGGATGTAGCGCGCATTCGCACCGGCAAACTGAAACTCAAGACGGAGCCTGTGGACCTGCTTGCCGTCCTGCAGGGCATCCATGGCGTGGTCGTGAGCGAGCAGCACCCCTGCACGGTTCGCCTGGAACTGCCCGCCGACAACCAGCCGGTGATGATCGAGGGTGACGTTACCCGCCTTGAGCAGATCATCTGGAACCTGCTGAACAACGCACTCAAGTTCAGCCCGGCAGGCAGTGAGATACGCCTGGTGCTGAGCCACGACGAAGACCATGCGCGCCTGCAGGTGATCGACCATGGCATAGGCCTGAGCCACGACAGCCTCGAGCACATCTTCGACCTGTTCAGCCAGGCTACACCGCAACAGGCCAGCCACAGTCGCGAGGGCCTGGGCATCGGCCTGTCGCTGGTACGGCAACTGGTCGAGGCCCATGGCGGTAGCGTACGCGCCACCTCCCCGGGGCTTGGCCTGGGCTGTACCTTTACGGTCACCCTGGCCCTTGGCGAAATGCAGCACCCGCAGTGTGCGCAGGGTTCGGAACCACCGAGCGAGGGCCGCCTGAATGGAATACGCGTGTTGCTGGTGGATGACTCCGCAGAGGTGCTGGCGGTGATGCAGGAGCTGCTGGAAATGGAGAACGCCATTGTCAATGCCTTCAGCAAGCCACGTGAAGCCCTGGAAGCCGCTGCCGGTGAGGAGTACGACATCATCCTGTCCGACATCGGCATGCCGGTGATGGACGGCCATGCGTTGATCAAGGCCTTGCGTGCCTATGTGCACCTGCGCCATACCCCTGCCATCGCGCTGACCGGCTATGGCGCCAGCGCCGACCAGTACAAATCACGCCAGTCGGGCTTCGACCGGCACCTGAACAAGCCGGTGGGCTACGACGAGCTGGTCGAGGCCATCGAAGCCTTGAGCGGCTCGGTGCCTTACTGACCACTGGTCAGTTTCAACGCAACGTTTATTGCTGCCGGGGGCCGAAACTTCATGGAATGAAGGATTCACCCTGGAGTTCGAATGAAGCCTGTCAAGCATCGCGCAACCATCATCTGCCGGCATGGCAAACAAACCCACAAATGGTTGTGGGTGAGAAAACCCAATGCCCCCTGGACCCTGCCCGGCGGCAAGATCGAACCCGGCGAGACGCCGGTACAGGCAGCGGAGCGCGAATTGCTGGAAGAAACCGGGTTACAGGCCGAATCGCTGACCTTGTTGATGCGCCATGAGGCGGCGCAGCGCATGCATTATGTGTTCGAGGCGGCGTTTGCCGACGCCCCGCAGCCCAAGGCCCTGCATGAAATTGCTGATTGCCGGTTCGCTCACCCGGACCAGGTGCCCATGCTCAAGGACGAGATCAAGCTGCTGATCCGCTCGTTGCTGGCGTGTGACCGGGCGACGGCGGCGTCAGTGAGATGAACCTTTTTTCGCCTGTGCAGGCCTCTTCGCGGGCTTGCCCGCTCCCACAGTGTCCCCGCTAATTCAATGAGTTATGTACAGTTCTGAGGGAGCGGGCATGCCCGCGAAGGGGCCGACACCGGTATCAGCTAGGCATGCACACTCCACTGGCAGGCCTCCACCTCGATCGGCATCTCGTCTATGGCATGGATCATCCCGTTCGCCAGTGCCTCCCGTGGCCCGAGTATTCGCGGGTAGGCCATCAGATACCGCGGCACATCCAGTACCTCGTCCGCCCCTTCGGTCCGCTCGGCGACAATCTGGGCGTACAGCCGCAGGTCATAGTCCAGGCTCATTGCATACTCGGCCATGCGAGAGTGGTCGACCGAGCCGTGCAGGGTCCAGTGGAACGGATGAAACAGGAACTTGCTGTAACTGCATGCGGTGCGCCGTTCCCCGGCCAGGAACAGGATGTTGCCCATGGATTCCACCGTGCCCAGGTTGTGGGTATGCACCGCGACCGGCAATGCCCGCAGAAAGTTGTACAAGGTAAACCCGTAGCTGCATTCGCCGCCCATGGTGGCGATATTCAGTTGCAGGACCTCCGCGCCCTGCTGCAACGCCCGCGAACAGGTGCTGATCAGGTTACCGCAGGTGGATGAATTGATAGGCCCGGTGAAGTGGACGATATGTCTGGCCATGCTTGCCTCCAGGGTTGGCAGTTCATTCCTTGGTGTTCTGCGCATCGTCACCCTGCCCGGCCATCTGCCGGTACTGCTTGCGCAGGGCATGCAGCTCGGCCGGATCCATGTCCTCAAGGTCCAGCAGCGCCTTGTGCGCCTGTTGGGTGGTGCGCAACAGCTCATCGATCTTGATGTGCAGTTCGTCGTTGTCGCGGTTCTGAGTGTTCTGAATCAGGAACACCATGAGAAAGGTGATGATGGTGGTCGAGGTGTTGATCACCAGTTGCCAGGTGTCGTTGAAATCGAACAACGGCCCGGTCACTGCCCAGCTCAGGATCAGCAGGCAGGCGATGCCAAAGGTCAGCGGGCGGCCGGACCAATTGGCCAGCCACTGGGCGAAACGGTCGAATTTCATCCTGGCACCCCTTCTCGTAGCAGGTATGCGGTGGAAACGTCGCGGGCGGCAAAGTTCAACGCGGTATCAGCCTTTTCCGTTGGTCAACCGTGCTGAACCCTGGCCGTTGTTCGCCAGTCGCACCTTCAGAGTGACCGAACAAGGACCCGGCAATGAGGAAGGCAGCGTGAGCGATATCCGCATCGGCATCTCTGGTTGGCGCTACGGCCCGTGGCGCAAGGATTTCTACCCGAAAGGCCTGCCCCAGGACGACGAACTGGCGTTCGCTTCGCGGGCAGTCAACAGCATTGAAATCAATGGCTCGTTCTACAGCCTGCAAACGCCCGAACGCTACCAGGGCTGGCATGACGAAACCCCGCCCGGCTTCGTGTTCGCGGTAAAAGCCCCGCGCTACATCACCCATGTACGGCGGCTCAAGGACATCGAAGAGGCCGTGGCCAATTTTTTCGCTTCCGGGCCGCTGCTGCTCGGCAAGAAACTGGGTCCGTTCCTGTGGCAGTTTCCACCGAACATGAAGTTCGACGAGGCCCGCTTCGCCCGTTTTCTCGAACTGCTGCCGCACAGCCGCAAGGCTGCCCGCGAATGCGCAATGGGGTGTGCGCAACGCCTGAAGGACAACGGCGGCACAGATATCAAGGGCAACGCTCGGTTGCGCCACGCCGTGGAAATCCGCCACGAAAGCTTCCTGTGCGAAGCCTTCATCAAGTTGCTGCGCAAGCATCGGGTGGCACTGGTAGTGGCCGACAGCGCCGGAAAATGGCCGTATGTCGAGGACCTTACCGCCGACTTCGTGTACATGCGCCTGCATGGCGATGTCGAGCTGTACAGCAGTGGCTATACCGCCCAGGCGCTGCGGCGCTGGAAACAGCGTATCCAGCACTGGAGCCAGGGCCGTCAGGCGGACGATGCCCAGCTGGTCGTGCCGGGGCCGCCGCCACGGCGCGCCAGCCGTGACGTGTATTGCTATTTCGACAACGACCAGAAGGTGCATGCGCCTTATGATGCCCGGCGCCTGTTGCAGAAGCTGTCGCTGGACCATGAACTGATGACCGAGCCTGGCGTGGTGCCGGAGGTGACCCTGTGAACAGGACACTGCCTGCCCCGCACTGCATCATCGACAAGGTCACCGCCGTGCGTCGGCTGAATGTACTGACCTTGAACGTGCACAAGGGCTTCACCTTCTTCAACCGGCGCTTCATCCTGCCCGAGTTGCGCGAAGCCGTGCGTGCCACCGGCGCCGATCTGGTGTTCCTGCAGGAAGTGCACGGCAGCCACCAGCAACATGCCCTGCGCCACCCCGCCTGGCCGGATACGCCACAGTACGAGTTCCTCGCCGACAGCATGTGGCCGCAGTTCGCCTATGGTCGCAATGCCGTGTACCCCCACGGTGACCATGGCAACGCGCTACTGTCCAAATTCCCCATCCGCCGCTTCGACAACCTGGACGTGTCGGTGCAAGGCAATGAGCAACGCGGCCTGCTGCATTGCGAGCTGGAAGTGCCCGGCCATGATCAGGTGCATGCCGTGTGCGTGCACCTGGGCCTGCGCGAGGCCCATCGGCAACGGCAGGTAAAGTTGCTGTTGGACCTTCTCGATGGTCTGCCGCCCGAGGCACCGGTGATCATTGCCGGCGATTTCAACGATTGGCGGCTGAAGGCCGATGCGGTGCTCAGCGAATACCTGATAGAAGCCTTTGGCGAGCATTTTGGCACCCCGGCACGCAGTTTTCCGGCGCGTCTGCCGCTGTTGCGCCTGGACCGCATCTACCTGCGCAATGCCATGCCCGGCAATGCCCAGGTGCTGTCGAAATACCCGTGGTCGCACCTTTCCGACCACGCCCCTCTGGCATCGGAGATCAACCTGTGAACCGACCCTGGGTAGACGGCAACAGCGTGCAGTTGCTGATCAATGGCGAGCAATACTACCCCCGCGTGTTCGAGGCCATGGCCCAGGCGCGGGAGGAAATCCTGCTGGAGACCTTCATCATCTTCGATGACAAGGTTGGCCAGCAATTGCAGCAGGTACTGATCGATGCCGCCCGCCGCGGCGTGCGTGTCGAAGTGGCCGTGGATGGCTACGGTACGGCCGACCTGCCCGAGTCTTTCATTGCGGCCATGACCGATGCCGGGGTCAGTTTCCACGCCTTCGACCCGCAGCCGCGGCTGGTGGGGATGCGCACCAACCTGTTCCGGCGCCTGCACCGCAAGATCGTGGTGGTCGATGGTGAGCGGGCCTTCATTGGCGGCATCAACTACAGCGCCGACCACCTGGGCGACTTTGGTGCCATGGCCAAACAGGACTATGCCGTGGAAGTCGCCGGCCCGGTGGTGGCGCAGGTGCACGCCGCCAGCAAGCGCCTGATGTCGCCGGTACTGCAGCCGCCCAGCGCGGTACGGCCGCTGACCGAGCCTGCCGGCACCTGCAGCGCCGTGCTGGTTGAACGAGACAACGGGGTGCGCAGCACCGATATCGAAGCCCACTACCTGCAAGCGTTTCGCAGTGCCCGGCAACGCATCGTGGTGGCCAATGCGTATTTCTTCCCGGGCTACCGGCTGATGCGCGAACTGCGCAATGCGTCCCGGCGCGGCGTGGAGGTGCAACTGATCCTGCAGGGCCAGCCAGACATGCGCTGGGTTCGGGCGTTGTCGCGGCTGCTTTACAACTACCTGCTGCGCGACGGTGTGGCGATTCACGAGTACTGCCAGCGGCCCCTGCACGGCAAGGTGGCGCTGGTGGACGACCAGTGGGCCACCGTCGGCTCCAGCAACCTGGACCCGTTGAGCCTGTCATTCAACCTGGAGGCCAACCTGTTCATCCGTGATCGCGCCTTCAACCAGCAACTCAACCAGCACCTGCAGGCGCTGGCCAGCGAACAGTGCAAACCGGTCACCCTGGAACGCATGGTTCGCGGCTATTGGTGGCGCGCGCCGCTGATTTTCCTGTGCTTCCACGTGATCCGCCATTTCCCGCGGATTGCCGGCTGGTTCCCGGCGCACCGCCAGCGCTTGCGCTCGGTGCAACCGGAGGCCGAGGCACAGGGTGACTATCACGAGGGCAAGACCTGATGGCGCGAAAACACTGGCAAACCTGGGGCAAACGGCTGTTCACCCTGGCATTCCTGATCCTGATCCCTGCGTTGCTGTACCTGCTGGCGCGCAACCTGGACTGGAACGAGGTACGCCAGTCGTTGCTGGCCTACAAGCCCGGCACCCTGGCCATCGGCCTGGCGCTGGCCGGGTGCAGCTACCTGACATTCGCCAGTTACGACCTGCTGGCCCGAGCCTACACCGGCCACCACCTGCCGGCTCGCCAGGTTTTGCCGGTGGCCTTCGTTTGCTACGCCTTCAACCTCAACTTCACCACCTGGGTGGGTGGGGTTGCCTTGCGCTACCGGCTATACAGCCGCCTGGGGCTGGACACGGCGACCATCACACGCATCCTTACCCTGGGCCTGCTGACCAACTGGATGGGCTACATGCTGCTGGCGGGCACGGTGTTCGCCTTGCGCCTGGTCGAGTTGCCCGCCAACTGGGCGGTCGGCGCCAGCGGCCTGCAGCTGATCGGCCTGGCATTGCTGGCGATTGCCGCAGGCTACCTGCTGGCCTGTGGTTTCGCCAAGAAGCGCACCTGGCGCTGGCGCGACCATGAGGTAACGCTGCCGTCGCTGCGCCTGGCGCTGTGCCAGGTGGTACTGGGTGCCAGCAATTGGGCGCTGATGGCATTGCTGATCTTCTGGTTGCTGCCTGGCGAAGCCTTCTACCCGTCGATACTTGGCATCCTGCTGATCAGCTGCGTGGCTGGCGTGGTCGCCCATATCCCGGCCGGGCTGGGTGTGCTGGAGACGGTATTCCTGGCGCTGCTGCACGGGCAGTTGGCCCAGGGAACGCTGGTAGCGGCCTTGCTGGGCTACCGCACGCTGTATTACCTGGTGCCGCTGTTGCTGGCGGTGCTTACCTACCTGATCCTGGAAAAACGCGCCAAGGCCATGCGCCGGCGCGACAAGCCGGCCTAGGCCTGACGAGGGCCTCTGGCCCGGGAGGTGGCAAATGCGTGGTGCTGTCCTGAAGCCTATTTTGATACTGATGACGGCCAGCCTGATCAGCGGCCAAGCCCTGGCCGAGGCCTGCAACGTACTCACCCGGTCTTCCAGCGAGGCGGTAACGCCGGTGGAGCGGCACAGCTGCTACAGCTACAGCAACCTGCCCGCCGAAGCGATCAACTGGTCGTGCAGCAACGAAAGCAAGGACATGCTCAACAGCGAAAAGCACAAGGTCGCACGGTGTGCCGATGGCAGCGTTGGCAGTTGCATCGCACCGTTGACCCAGGAAGCATTGGCCAACCCCAAGGCCTCTGGCGGCGACAAGCCGGCGTTGCCCAAGGATGCGCGGGTGATCACCTATTACTACGACACCCCCAGCCTGGGGCAAGCCCGCACCGATTGCGAGCGTAGCAATGGCATTTGGCAGACTCACTGAGCCCACTGTTTTACCTGTTCTGGCCCTGTCGCCGGCAAGCCGGCTCCCACAGCGATAGCACAGCCCTGAGGTCAATGCGGTCGGTGTGGGAGCTGGCTTGCCGGCGATAGGGCCCCACAGGGAGGGCCAGGCATCAGGGCGAAATCGGGTCACTCGCCGGGAAAGTCTCGTCCAGCGCATTGTCTACCGCGCTTTCCCCGGTTTTTTCACCACAGTGGCAATCAGCCATCCGGCACGGCTCGCCATTGCGATGCCCGCTGGCACAGGCTTCGCAGCAATACACCTTGCCTTCGAGCTGCAAGGCGTTGGCATCCACGGTGCAGGAACAACCGGCACAGGCACAACGCACCTCGTTCATGGCTTGATCTCCTCGTCATCGATCACATCATCGCTCCACGGTTCGCCATCAAGCGGCGCGGAGCGGGCCAGTTCGGCTTCGTCCAGGCCTATGCCGCCGCCAATTTCACTGGCCTCTACCTGCCGCAGGGTCTTGTCTGCAGGGCCACCGCTGCCGCCCGGTTCGTGCGGGTCGCGGGCGCCGGTTTCGTCCAGCAAAGTGTCCGGGCTCAGGTCGTCATAAGTAACGTTGTCCTCGTGCAGGCTGTCGCTCAACGCCTCGCCGCCGGTCATGCCGCTTTCGGCCACGCGCCGGGGCGGGAACTCTTGGGCCACGTCAGCGGCGGGGCGCTCGTCACCCACACGCCCTTTTCGCTCATCCAGGCGTTCGTCGAAATCCAGCTCATGCACGCTGCCCATACGGTCTTCGGTGTCGTCGATTTCGCTGGGGGTATACGGCTTCGGTTCATCTGCTCGGGCCATGTGCGTTCTCCGTCAGGTGGCTTCATTCGGTCGACTGCACCTGCCGCTGGAAGATTCAGAGTTTTTTTGAACTACCGCCCTGGCTGCTGCCTCCCAGCTTAGAGACTGCGAACCGCCCGGAGCCCGCCATGGCCAAGCCCCTGCAGGAATATGCGCGCAAGCGCGACTTCAATGCCACGCCCGAACCCAGCGGCAAGCGCAGCCGGAGCAAGCGGGGCCACGCACTGCAGTTCTGCATCCAGAAGCACGATGCCAGCCACCTGCATTACGACTTCCGCCTGGAGCTCGATGGCACGCTGAAAAGCTGGGCGATCCCCAAGGGGCCGTCGCTGGACCCCAAGGTGCGCCGCCTGGCCGTGCACGTGGAAGACCACCCCTTGGACTATGCCGACTTCGAAGGCCATATCCCGGAAGGCCATTACGGCGCTGGCGACGTGATCGTCTGGGACCGGGGCATATGGGAGCCCGAAGGCGATGCGCGTGAAGCCTATGCCAAGGGCAAACTGCGGTTCCGTCTGCAAGGGGAAAAGCTCAGCGGTGTATGGAACCTGTTCCGCACCCACCTGGCCGGCAAGAAGGAACAGTGGATGCTGGTCAAGTCGCACGACGGCCAGGCGCGTAGCGAAGCCGACTACAGCATCGTCGAGGCCCAACCCGACAGCGTGCTCAGCGACCGCACGCTGGTGCCACGCAAGGCGGCAGCAAAAAAGGCTGCCGCGCCGCGTCGCAAATCCGCCAGCAAAGGCCAGAAGGTGCCGTTGCCGGCGCAACTGCAGCCACAATTGGCCACCTTGGTCGACTCCCCGCCCAGTGGCGACTGGCGCTACGAGGTCAAGTTCGACGGCTATCGCATCCTGGCCCGCGTCGACGGTGACGATGTGCGCCTGTTCACCCGCAATGGCCATGACTGGAGCAGCAAGATGCCTCGGCAGGTTGCCGCCTTGCGTGCGTTAGGCATCGATTCGGGCTGGTTCGACGGCGAGGTGGTGGTGGCGGACGAAAACGGCGCGGCGGACTTCCAGGCGCTGCAGAACGCTTTCGACACCGAGCGTGACGAGCACATCACCTATTACCTGTTCGACCTGCCATTCCTCGGTGGCCAGGACCTGCGTCAGTTACCATTGCAGGACCGGCGTAGCACCTTGCAGCGCTTGCTCGAGCACAGTGAATCGGACGTACTCAAGTACTCCGCCGACTTTGACCAGCCCGTCGAATCCCTGCTCGACAGCGCCTGCCGGTTACAACTCGAAGGCCTGATCGGCAAGCGTGTCGACAGCCCCTACAGTGGCCGCCGCAGTCCCGACTGGATCAAGCTCAAGTGCAAGCAGCGCCAGGAGTTCGTGATCGTCGGCTACACCGACCCCAAGGGCAGCCGCAGCGGTTTCGGTGCCCTGCTGCTAGCCTTGCACGACAACGATAGCGGCGAGTTGCGCTATGCCGGCAAGGTCGGCACCGGCTTCAGTGCCACCACGCTGGCCAGCATCCACGCCCGGCTTGAACCGTTGGAAGTCGACAGGCCGGCCTTGCCCAAACCGCCTACCGGCGCCGAAGCCCGCGGCGTGCACTGGCTGAAGCCACAACTACTGGCCGAAGTCGCCTATGCCCAGATGACCCGTGACGGCATCGTGCGCCACTCGGTATTCCACGGCCTGCGCGATGACAAACCGGCTACCGCCATCGACCTGGAGCGCAGCATGCCCACCAAGCCCCTGCCCAAGCGCAAGCAGGCCAAGGCACCGGAAGCCTTGGGCGAGCTGCGCCTGACCCACCCCGAGCGGGTAATCGACGCCACCAGCGGCGTGACCAAGCGCGAGGTCGCCGAGTACTACGCCGCCGTCAGCCAGTGGCTACTGCCCCAGTTAAAGAACCGCCCGGTAGCGCTGGTGCGCGCGCCGGATGGCCTGGCCGGCGAGTTGTTCTTCCAGAAGAACGCCGGCCAACTGCATCTGCCCAACGTTCTCAGCTACGACAAGGCCGAGGCTGGCCAGGCGGCGATGGTCATCAACCGCGCCGACACCCTGCTGGGTGCCGTGCAGATGAACATGCTCGAACTGCACACCTGGAACGCCACCGACAAGGATTTCGACAAGCCTGACCGCTTCGTCCTCGATCTCGACCCGGACCCGGCACTGCCGTGGAAGGCCATGCTCGAAGCCACCCAACTGGCCCTGACACTTCTGGATGAACTGGGCTTGAAAGTGTTTCTCAAGACCAGTGGTGGCAAAGGCATGCACCTGGTCGTGCCGCTGACCCGGCGGGCTGACTGGGATGAAGTGAAGGCGTTCAGCCACGCCATCGTCGATTACCTGGCCAGGCTGTTCCCCGACAGACTAAGTGCCGTTTCCGGGCCGAAAAACCGCGTCGGGCGCATCTTCATCGATTACCTGCGCAATGGCAAAGGTGCGACCACCGCCTGTGCGTACAGCCTGCGCGCCCGCGAAGGCCTGCCGGTATCCGTGCCGATCTGGCGCGAGGAACTGCCGCAACTCAAGGGCGCCAACCAGTGGAACATCGGCAACGTGCTCGAACGCCTGGGTGATGTGAACGACCCCTGGGCCGATTATGGCAAGACAAGGCAATCGATCACCGTGGCCATGCGCAAGCAGCTGGGGCTGGCCTGATGAAGGCTAGCCTGACCAAGGAGCCGAGCCCATGAGCATTGTCCAGGATTTTGACCTGACCAACCTCGATCGCCTGCTGCGCGCGTTCGGCGAGCGGCAGCAACCGCTCAACCTGGATACCCAGTTGCCGCAGCTGATCCAGGCACTGCAAGCCGACCACCTCGACCTGTTACCCCTGCCCGGCCAGGGCAATACGCTGCGGCGCTGGCAAACCCTGGCCCGGGTGGCAGGCTGTGACCTGGCCTTGGCCAAGCTGTACGAGGGCCACACCGACGCGCTGGCGATCCTTGCCGAATGTGCTGCCGCACACCACGCTGCCGAAGGCATATGGGCCGTGTGGGCCGCCGAACCGCCGGATGCCCGCGCTTGCATC
The DNA here is from genome assembly GCF_002113165.1 of Pseudomonas sp. B19(2017). Classification (NCBI taxonomy): domain Bacteria; kingdom Pseudomonadati; phylum Pseudomonadota; class Gammaproteobacteria; order Pseudomonadales; family Pseudomonadaceae; genus Pseudomonas; species Pseudomonas sp. B19(2017). The sequence goes on along the minus strand of NZ_NEJR01000007.1, from coordinate 168,546 downwards.
GTGGACCGTGATGGCGACCAGGTTCGCTTGTCGGGACGCAAGGCCTGGTGTTCGGGCGCACTGCAGATCGACCGGGCACTGATCACGGCCTGGGACCAGCACGACAAACCACAGCTGGTGGCCATCGAACTGTCCCATCCCAGCCAGGGCCTTGCCATTGAACGCTGGCAGGCTGTCGGTATGGCCACGACGGCCAGCGTCGAAATCGAATTCGACCACACCCCTGGCATCGCCATCGGCCGCCCCGGGCAATACCTGTCGCGCCCAGGGTTCTGGCACGGCGGTGCTGGGATTGCGGCCTGCTGGTACGGCGCTGCCGAAGCCCTGGCCGATTACCTGCGCGAACACTGCCGCAACCCCCGCCCCGACCCACATGCCGATGCTCACCTCGGGGCGGTCGACGCCGCCTTGTACGGTGCCAGGGCAGCGCTGCGCGAATGCGCGGCATGGATCGACCGCCAACCGGGCGCAGACGCCAGCTTCGAAGTACGCCGCACCCGCGCCCAGGTGGAACAGGCCGTGGAGCAGGTGATCCATCATGTGGGTCGGGCGCTGGGCGCTTCGCCTTTCTGCCGCAACAACCACTTTGCCCGGCTGAGCGCCGATTTGCCGGTGTTCCTGCGCCAGAGCCATGCCGAACGCGACCTGGCGGCGCTAGGCGAGCAGTCGGCGCAACAGCCCGCAGGCGTCTGGCAACTATGAGCGAGAACCTGATCCAGGCGAGCAGCGGCACGCCGTGGACGGCTTGGCAGCAGGCCGCGCACCTGGCCAGGGCGACCTGGATTACCCCGCAGCAGCTGTGCCCGCCGGGCCGCCGCCTGGTACTGCTCGCGCCGCATCCCGATGACGAGATTCTCATGGCCGGCGGGCTGCTGGCGGGCTTCCGTGGCCGGGAAAACGAGTTGGTACTGATCTCTGCGACCGATGGCGAAGCGAGCCACCCCGGCTCTCGCCACTGGAGCGAACACCGTCTGCGCCGGCAAAGGCCGCTGGAAAGCCGCCATGCGCTGCAACAGCTTGACCTCGACCTCGGCCACCTGGATTGGCGGCGGCTCCACCTCAAGGACGGCGCCTTGCCACGTGACGAGGCGTTTCTGCTCAACCATCTGAACCAGTTGCTCAGGCCTGACGATCTGCTGATGGCCACCTGGAGCGGCGACGGCCACTGTGACCACGAGGCGGTGGGCCGGGCTGCGGTGCAGGCGGCGCGGATGCGCAAGGCGCAATGCCTGGAGGTACCCGTATGGGCCTGGCACTGGGCACAACCGGACGACCCGCGCCTGCCTTGGCAGCGGGCCCACCGCATCCAGCTCGACGAGGCCAGCCTGGCCCGCAAGCGCAAGGCCTTGGCCGCCCATGTCAGCCAGCTCGAGCCGGATGGCCCGCGCCCGCCCGTACTGCCGCCGAACTTGCAGGAGTGTTTGCTGCAACCTTTCGAACTGGTGTTCCTGTAATTGGAGTTGTCATGAGCCTTGACTCACAGTATTTCGCCGACCTGTACGCCACCAGTGAAGACCCTTGGGCATTTCGTACCCGCTGGTACGAAAAGCGCAAGCGCGAGCTGGTCATGGCCAGCCTGCCGCGCCAGTGCTATCAGCGCGTTTTCGAGCCGGCTTGCGCCAATGGCGAGCTCAGCGCCTTGCTGGCCGAGCGTTGTGCCAACCTGTTGTGCCAGGACCTGGACCCTACTGCGATAGCACTGGCCAGTGAGCGCTTGGCCCAGCTGGGTAATGTCTCGGTGGAGCAGGCGCGGCTGCCGGCGGACTGGCCGGGCGGGAGTTTCGACCTGATCGTGCTGAGCGAGGTGGGATACTACCTCGACCCGACCGACTGGCTGCAGGTGATCGAACAGTCGGTGGCCAGCCTGACCTACGACGGCGGGCTGCTGGCCTGCCATTGGAAGCATCCTATTGCCGGTTGCCCGCAGGACGGGCGTGAAGTGCATCGCATGCTGGCCCGACACCTGCCGCTGCATCTGCAGTTGCAACATGACGAGGCGGACTTCGTGCTGGAATACTGGTCTTCTCAGCCCAGCGTGGTCGACCTTGACGAGACCTGCCCATGATTGCCGTTGTTATCCCGGCGCACAACGAGGCCCGGCGCCTTGGGCGCTGCCTGCGGGCAGTACTGGCGGCCGCCCGGCAGGCGCAGCAGGTGGGGTACCAGGTGGAGGTGCTGGTGGTGCTGGACCGCTGCAGCGATGGCAGTGCCGCCGTGGCAAGCCGTTTCGGTGTAACGGCGCTGACGGTGGATACCGGCAACGTCGGCATGGCGCGCCGGGTGGGTGCGGCATACATGGTCGAGCGCGGCGCGCAGTGGCTGGCATGCACCGATGCCGACAGCCGGGTGCCAGCGCACTGGCTGTTGTCGCAACTGGCCTGCAGGGCCGAGGTGGTGTGCGGAACGGTGCATGTCGAGTGCTGGCAGCCCTGGCAGACAGCGGCCTTGCGCAAGCTGTACCACAGCCGCTACCACGCACGTGAGGGGCATCGGCATGTGCATGGGGCCAATCTGGGGGTTTGTGCCGACGCCTATAATCGGGTGGGCGGCTTCAAGCCCCTGGCGGCGCATGAGGATGTGCAACTGGTCAGCGACCTGCAGGCCAGTGGCGCGCATATCGTATGGACCGCCAGGCATAGCGTGGCCACCAGCAGCCGGCGCGACAGCCGCGCCCGCGGAGGGTTTGGCGATTATCTGGTGGGGTTGCAGACACAGATCTGATGCTAGTTCGCACGCGGCGCGTACCCTGTGGGAGCGGCTTTAGCCGCGAAGAATTCAACTCGGTGCATGGCACCGGCTGCGCCGGTGTTCGCGGCTAAAGCCGCTCCCACAGGTACCTCGCTAATTCAATGAGTCATGAACATTTCAGGACGCCTTGCGTGTCTTCTTCGCCGGTTTCTTGCCACCCAGGCTGCGCTTGAGCAGTTCGGTAAGGTCGAGGATGTCCGCGCCTTTCCCAGCTTCCGTCGCCTCGCCCTTCTCCACGGTTTCGATCTTGCCCTTACTGGCCTTCTCTTCCACCAGGTCCATGATGGTCTGGCGAAACACATCCTGGTAGTCCGCCGGTTTCCACGGCCCGCTCATGTCTTCCACCAGCCGCTTGGCCATGTCCAGCTCGCGCTTGTCCACCTTGGCCTCGGTCACACTGCTGTCCAGTTCCAGTGTTTCCAGCCCGCGCACTTCCTCCGGCCAGCGCAGGGTGATCATCACCAACGCGTCTTCCAGCGGCCGCAGCAGCGCCAGGTGCTGGCGGGTGTGCAGCACCACCGTGGCCAGCGCCACCTTGTCGGTCTTGGCCAGGGTTTCGCGCAGCAAGGCGTACACCTTGCCGCCACGACGGTCGGGGGTAAGGTAGTACGGTGTGTCAAAATACTGCAGCGGGATCTCACCGGCTTCGACGAAGGAAAAGATGTCGATCGTCTGGGTCGCTTCGGGCCGGGCCTTGCGAATTTCCTCTTCGCTGATGACCACGTAGCGCCCCTTCTCGAACTCGACACCCTTGACGATATTGTCCTTGTCGATGTCCTTGCCGGTGACCTTGTTCACCCGTTTGTAGCCGACCGGCTCCATGCTGCGCTTGTCGAGCCAGTCGAAATCGACCCGCTCGGTGCGCACCGCGGTATTGAGGGCCACCGGTATGTGCACGAGGCCGAAACTGATGGCGCCTTTCCAGATTGCCCTAGCCATTGGTGGTGCTCCCAAGGTTGCCTGCCAGTACCTGAATCGACTGCAACGGGTGGCGAAGGTTTAGCCGCCCCGCCCTACGGCAGCGGGTTACCGCCTGTAACGCCGAACACTTCACCGGTGATGTAGCTGGACTCCTGGCTGGCCAGCAACACATACACCGGTGCACATTCGGCGGGCTGCCCCGGGCGTTTCATCGGCGTTTGCGCGCCGAAGTCGGGGATTTTCTCCGGCGGTTGCCCGCCACTGGGTTGCAGCACGGTCCAGATGGGGCCCGGGGCCACGGCGTTGACCCGGATACCGCGCTCGATCACCTGCTTGGCCAAGGCCTTGGTGAAGGCGACGATCGCGGCCTTGGTGGTGGCATAGTCGAGCAAGGTGGCCGAAGGCTGATAGGACTGGATCGAGGCGGTGTTGATGATGGTCGCCCCCGCCGGCATCAGCGGCACGGCTGCCTGGCAAAGCCAGAAAAGCGCATAGACGTTGGTTTTCAGGGTGTGGTCGAACTGCTCGTGGCTGACCTGGCTGATGTCCTTGCGCGCTTCCTGCTTGCCGGCGACGTTGACCAGGATGTCCAGGCCGCCGAGCTGCTCGTGGGCCTGGTCGACCAGTTCCTTGCAGAACTGCTCATCCTTCAGGTCACCGGCAATGGCCACCACCTTGCGGCCTTCGGCTTCGATCAGCTTGATGACTTCGCGGGCGTCGGGTTGTTCGATAGGCAGGTAATTGAGGGCAATGTCGGCGCCCTCGCGGGCAAAGGCGATGGCCACGGCGCGGCCGATGCCCGAATCCGCACCGGTGATCAGCGCCTTGCGCCCTGCCAGACGGCCAAAGCCCTTGTAAGTGGTTTCGCCGTGGTCTGGCTCGGGCTGCATGTTGGCATCCAGCCCCGGTGCTGGCTGGCCTTGAGCCGGGAACGGTGGGTGCGGGTACTGGGTCAGCGGGTTCTGCATGCTGAACTGGTCGTGGGGTTTGTTGGGCATGGGGGCCACTCCTCTGGTGAAACCGGTATAGGCCCTTCGCGGGTTTGCCCGCCCCCACAGGTCTTGAAGCTGGTGATAGCCCTGTGGGAGCGGGCAAGCCCGCGAAGGCTGCTCTACCGTTTTCGAGGTAAACCGCCATCGATGGTTTTTTCTGACTGGCCCCTACACCGACCAGCGGTCGATACGACAGTCAAAGTGATCAGTTGCGCACCTCGACAGCGTCGTTCACGCCTGGCTGAACAGCACCCGCCTGAAAGCTTCAGCCGCCAGGTGTACCTGCACCGCCCAGTCCTGCGCCGCGTCACTGCCGGCGTCATCGGAGATGTACTTCAGGCACACGAACGGGATGCCTTCGCTACGTGCGATCAGCGCCAGCACGTAGGCTTCCATGTCGACCACGTCATAAGGCGCATCGCCATGGTTGATCTCGAAGCTGTCGCCACTGCCGCAGGTTTCCAGGGGCAGGCCGGGGATCTGCGTGCCGTGCTCCAGCACCACCGGGATGTCCGACAAAGGCGTCTGGTAGCGGGCGAAGCCCAGTGGGGTCACGTCCATGTCGCGCTGCACGAAGCGGTTGCAGCACACCACCTCGCCCTTGCCATGGCGCTGGCTGCCGGCCGAGCCAAGATTGACGATCAGCCTGGGCCGGTGTGCGGCAATGGCCTTGGTCAGGGCGATGGCAGCATTGACCTTGCCGATGCCGGTGAACACCGTATTGAGGTCAGCGAATACATCGCCGGCCTCGGCTTCAAGGGCGAAGACAAACAACGTGTCGTCGAGGGAAACGTCGGGAAATTGTTTGATCAGCATCATGGCGCAGGGGGTTCCGAGTGGCTGCGAAAGGCGCGGCCATTTTCAGCCAACCCCGGCTAATTGCAAGCCCCGGCGGCCACCACGGCCCGTAACGCCTGCGCCCTGCCCAGGCCGGCAGCGCTGGCCTGCGCCAGGCACTGCAATTGCTGGTCGGCGTGGGTACCGTCGCGCAACAGGCAGTGTGCATGGTGGAAGGCGCGTTCGGCGTCTGCCGTGTCGATTGGCAACTGCTCCTGCAACTGGGCCAGCCACCCTACGGCCGTGACCGGCTGTTGCTCATGCAGGCCGATAAATTCACCCTGGCGCCCATGGCGCATGGCGCGCCAGTAGTTTTCCTGGGTGATCCAGCGCTGCTCGCGGTTGCAGGCCGCCGGGTCATGCCGGTACATGATGCTGTGCTCGACCAGGTGGCGAAACAGCGCGGCGATGCACAGCGCGTCCTCCAGCCGCGGGCAGCCATCGCAAATGCGCAGCTCGACCGTCGGGAAGCGCCGCGAGGGCCGGATCGCCCACCAGAAGTCGCCATCCGCGGCCAGCGACCCTGTACGTTGCAGCAAGGCACGGTAACGCTCGTAGGCGCTCCAGTCCGGCAAGGGCTCGGGCAGGCCCATGTGCGGCCACTCCCCGCAAATCACCCGACGGTAGCTCATGTAGCCGGTGCACTGGCCGGCCCACAGCGGCGATGACGTACTCAGCACCAGCAACAGCGGCAACCAGCCCAGTACACGGTTGATCAGTTGCATACGGTCACAGCCTGGGGGTACGCCCACGTGGACATGCAGGCCGTTGAGCAGGCTGCGCCGCGCCACATGCCGGTAGTCAGCGAACAGTTGCCGGTAATGCGCCGGGGTAGCCGGTTTCTGCCGCAGCCAGGCGGCATTGGGGTGGCTTGCCGCACCGTACAGGCCCATGCCCTCTTCGGCCAGGGCCGAATTCAACCGCTGGCGGCTATGCTGGAAGAACTCGCGCGCCTCGAACTGGTTGGCGAACACCGGTGAGGCCACCTCGATCTGGCTGCGGAACATTTCCTGGGCAAAATGCTGGCCCAAGGCCTCCCTGCAGCGCCCGATCAGGGCAGGCGCAGGTGTGGCAGGTACCTGCGCTGTGTCCAGGCTCACCAGCAGGTACTCTTCCTCGATGCCGAACGTGCAGGGTCGGGCCATGCTGCCTCAGCGATTGCGGGTGACAGTGAGCACCACGGCGGCGATGCGCTCGACCTGCTCGTAACCAGGTTCGTCCAGTTGTTCGCCAAACACGTCCGGGTCGATCTCCCGATACACCCAGGACCATTTCGGCCCCGCCAGGCGCAGGCGAATGGCTTCGAGCAAGGCATCCCGGCCTTCTATGATCGCCACGCCGGTATACAAAAGTAGCGTGCCTCCTGAACCAAGCCGCTCGCAGGCCTGTTCGACGATCCGCAGCGACAGCTGCGCGCCTAGCGAACCACCGCCATGCCGATAGGTGCGTTCGCCGGCATCCAGCATGTACGGCGGGTTGGCAACGACAAGGTCGAACAGCCCGGTAATGCCATCAAGCAGATCACTCGGTTCCACGGACACATTGCTCAGGCCCGCCAATGCCGCGTTGATCGCGGTGTAACGCAGCGCAAGCGGGTTTATATCCACGGCGCTGACATGGGCATGGGGCGCCCCGCGGGCAATCAGCAACGCGCCGACACCCGTGCCGCAACCAATATCCACGGCGTGCTCTACGCGCTTCGGGGTGCGTTGCAGATGATCCTGAATCACTTGGGCGAAACGGTAACTGTCCGGGCCGAGAAACACCGCGTCGGCGTCCTGGGTGGGGTATGCAGAATGCACCAGCAACAGGTCGTCGACCGTCGACCAGCGCACGGTACTGATCAGCAACTCTCCGTGCTCCTTGAGCACTTGGGCCAGCCGCATCTGATCCAGTTCATCGGCAGACACCAGTGACGAACGGAACGGGCGGCTCCAGCCGAATACATCGCGCACTGTCCTGGCCTGCGCAGCTTCCGGGCGCGCATTCACCCGAGCATGGGTTGCCGGGGTGACACAGGTGAAGCGATAGCCATCGGCGCGCAGGCGCCTGCCCAATTGCAGCAGTGCCTGGTCAGCCTGGATTTGTTGGGGATCGAGCAGCATCAGCGGGTGACCTCCTGAATCAGGCCGGTAGCACGCAAGTAGCGCCGGGTGGCCAGCAATCCTTCCGGTGTCGCATGGCGGTTGCCCGCCATCGTATCGATCAAGGTTTCGATATCGGCGTCCGGGGCAGGCTGCGCAAGCGTATCGTCCGACTGTGCTTGCACCTCCCAGCTGCCAGGCAGCACGCGGCGGCCCCGGGCTTGCCAACCCGCGGCGATCCAGTCGTGCCACAGTTGTTTTTCATACGCCGTGAACACGCCATACATGGGTGCCGACGGGCCGTCGATGAGCGCCCACCAGCGGCTGTTGACGGGTGGCTCACCGCGACGGATCCAGCCCTGCGCCTGCAGGGCCTGAAGAAACGCAGGCATGGCGCCGGGCTCGGCCAGCCATTGGTTGACGGTGCGCTTTTGCAAGCGGCAATGGTCGGAATGCATGAACTGGCCGAAGTTGCGCTTGTGCTCCAGTGCCGAAAGCAGCTCGGATTCGAGATCGAAGCTGCTGATCAGGCTGGGGGTATCGGGCCCCAGGTCGTTCAAGCGATACCCGTTGCGCACCCGCTGGTAGAACTGACCGGCGTCGTCGGCCGGGCATAGTTGGCGCAGCGCCTGGACAGACAGATGTGCATGCCCGCTGGCTGCGTTGTCGATGGTCACGTGAAGCTGGAAGTAATGGCCATCGATGCCCAGTTCCGCCAGTTCGTAGGTGGTAATCAGCAAATGCAACGGTGGCTGTTCATAGCCCAGGTTATAGCCGATCACCTCGGCAAGAAACTCATCACCGTGGCGCCCCAACGCCAGCTGTACGGCACCTTGCAGGTAACGCTGGTCGTCCAGTTCAGGCAGGTCCAGGCAACCCAGCCGGCTCAACAGCCTTTGGTAGATCAGTACATGGTTGCAGCGCGGGTCGCCGCCGCCCAGTTCTTCGATGTAGGTGCGAAGCAGGCCGTGGTAGCGCGGATCGCCCCAATGTCGCAAGGTACTGTGCAGCCATGCCCCGTCCACTGCCTTGGTGGGCGCCACTTGTTGCAGGAACCACAACGCCTGGGCGCGGTTGGCAAAATAGCGCCGTGGTGCGCCTTGGCGGCGTTGCTCGAGGTAACTGGCATAGGCTTCGGCCACCTGGCTGGCGTGACGAGCGCTCCAGGCATCCAGCAGAGCGGGATCGGCAGGCAGGTCATCCGGCAAACGCTGCGCGTGTGCCAATTGTTCGTTCAGCCACGAAGTGCTCGTGGTGTCGTGGCCTTCGAGCAACGTCTGGTAACGCTGCTTCAGGCTTGGCCCATTTGCCGAAGCCGGTATCACCGCGTCGGTCTTGCGGGTCATTACCGTCATGCCGTAGTCCTTGTCCACGTTTTATTGGCTGGGTTTCTGACCGGGCATCGGTTCAGGGTCTGGCGCAGGTTGTGAAGCAGGTTTGTCGCCAGGTTGCTGCATCTGCAAAGAGGGTTTGCTTTGGTCGGCATCCTTCGCCGGGTGATCGTTGTCCCGGTCAAAGCAACCACCCAGCAAACCAAGCGTGCCCACCAGGGCTATCAGAGGGATCAAGCGCATGGGGTTCTCCTTCTGTGCAAAATCGCAGTGCCCGATCACCCGGGCACTGCGTAGGCTCACTTACGAACGGCCGCCCTTGCGGCCCGATTCGCTGGTACGGCCACCACCGGAATGCTGGCCGCCCTTGCGCCCAGCTTCGGAGGCTTTTTCGCGGTCATTGGCAAAGTTGCCCGGGTTCTTGTTGCCACCCTGGCTGCCTTGCTGGTTGCCGGTGCGGCTGTTCTCTTTGTTGGCCATGGTCTTAAACCTCGTATGACTTAGGAATGCACAGCATTACCTGCCGTACACCAGTTCGGAGTTCGGTCATTTCTGCGGATTCGGTTTAATGCGAAGCGTTCGGACCAGCGGCATTAAATAAGCGGCACCCGCATATTTGGCGCCCCTGTCAGTCGCGCGATGTGCTATCCAGGCGTGCCTGTCGCCTTCCCAGCCAAGCGCCGGTCATTGCCCAGCCCAAGGCAATCAGCGTACCGATCAGCATCGCCAGCTGCGGATGCTCGCCCATTACGTCCAGCGCCCGCTTGAGCCAGCCACTCAAGGCATCACCGCCGCGGTAGATCACGGTGTCGATGAAGTTCTTGGCCTTGTACTTGTCCGCAGCGGGCAGCACGGTGAACAGCATCTCCCGCCCCGGCCGTACCAGTGCGTACTCCCCGGCCCGACGCACCACCATCACCACCACGAAAACCGCGAACACAGGGGCCAGTGCCAGCCAAAGAAAGCCCGCGGCGATTACCAGCGGCACTGCCACCAGCAGCACCCCCACCCCCAGCCGACCGGCCAGGCGACCGGTAAGGAACACCTGGGTGAGGATGGCCAGGGCCTGTACCACAGTGTCGATCAGGCCGAACACTTGAGTTTGCCGGGTACGGTCGGTGAAGGTTTCGCTGACGATGCGCGCCTGTTCGAAATACAGGAAGGTGCTGACACTGGCGAGCAACACCACGAACAAGGCAATGCCCAGCAGGTAGGGCGAGCGCAGCACGGCAGTGGCACCGGCGAACGGGTTGCCGCCCAGTGGCCGGGCATCCGCCCGCTCGGCTTGCGTCGGCAATGGATGGCGCATTCGCCAGCGTTGCAGGTACGACGCAGCGCCGACGCTGCCCAGCAGGAACGCCGCGGCCAGCACCAGCAACCCGGCATGGCCCAGCGGCACCACCAGTAGCGTGCCCAAGATGGGGCCACTGAGCCCGCCCAGGCTGGCACCGGCCGCCAGCAGGCCGAACAGGCGCTTGCCTTGCGCGGTGGAAAACACGTCGGCAAGCACACTCCAGGCCAGCGAGATGCTCAGCAGGTTGAATACCGACAACCAGATGTAGAAGGCCCGGGCCGTCCATGGAGCGTCAGGGTCGTGGGCAAACAGCATGGCGAACAGCAGCAGGTTGCTGGTGAAGAAGCCGTAGGTCCAGGGCAGGATGTGTCGGCGCTTTACCCTGGAGGCCAGCCAGCCAAACACCGGCAGGCACGCCAGGGTGGCAATGAAGGTGCCGGTGAACAGCCATTGCAGGTTGTCTACGCCGCCGGCGACGCCCATGGTTTCACGCACCGGGCGCAGCATGAAGTAGCCAGTGAACAACAGGTAGAACAGCAGCAAGCCGGCGATCACCGCCGGCCCTTCGCCGGGCTGGATGTTCAGCCCCTGGTCCAGGCGCCGCCGCCAGGCTGCCATGGTGTCAGGCAAACTGCTCGATCAGCGCCTGTTGCTGCGCCTGGGTCAGCAATGGCCCGTACCCGGCCTTGAGCTGGTCAAGTTGGCGCTCGGGCCGGCTGGTCGCGGGAATGACCGAGGTCACCGCGGGGTGGCTGATGGCGAATTTGAGAAACAGCTGCGCCCAGCTGCCGATACCCGCTTCTGCGGCCCAGCCAGGTAGGGCCTGGTCCTTGACCCGGGCGAACAGGCGGCCATCGTCGAATGCCCGGTTGATCAGCACGGCCACACCCTTGTCCTGGCACAGCGGCAGCAGTTCGCGGGCAGCGTCAGGGGCATTGACCGAGTAGTTGATCTGGATGAAGTCCAGCGCTTCGCTGCGCACGATGCGGGCGACCTCGTCCTGGCCACTGTTCAGGTAATGGGTAATGCCGACATAGCGGGCCTTGCCCTGCTGCTTCAATTCGCGGGCATAGGGCAGCTGGGTCTGCCAGTCGCGCAGATTGTGGATCTGCAGCAAGTCGACCTTGTCGGTACGCAGGCTCTTGAGGCTGCCGGCCCATTGCGCTTGGGCCTCTGCCCGGCTGTCGGCGGCGATCTTGGTGGCAATGAAGCATTGCCGGTGCCAGCCGCCCTCTTCCAGCAACTGGCCGAGAATGCTGTCGGCGCCGCCGTAGTTGGGCGAGGTGTCGATGACCCGGCCACCGCCTTCGAAGAACGCCTTGAGCGCGATTTTCAGCTGCTGGTACTGGGGCGAGCCAGCTTCTACCTCGAAACTGCCGGAGGTGCCGGCACCGATCACCGGCAGCGCTTCACCGGTGGTCGGCACTTTGCGGGTCAGCAAACCCGTCGGGCTGGCGGCGTGCAACCAGGGGCTGGCGGCCAGCAAGCCCAAGGTGGCACCCGCACGTAGGACATCACGACGTGCGTACATGGAAAAGCTCCCGTCATGAGGCGGAAACTTTCAAGGCTAGCCGCTATACCTCGCTGCGCCCGGTGTTTCTGTATCTGGATATTTAGCGATCAGGCTTGCAGCAGCACGCTCAGGTCGACCCCTGCCTGGTTCATCGGCGGGCACCAGTAGTAGCCACCGCTCAGTGGCCGGCTGAAGCGGTACAGGCCGTCGATGATGCCGTCCTCCAGGCCGCTCATGCGCCGCAACTGCACTTCGAACGCATCGAAGCTGTGACCAAGGGCCACGAAGGCCAGGCCAGCGCCACGCTGGTCTGCCCAGGCCACCGAACGACGGACCATGAACGCCTCTGGTTCGAAGCTCTCTTGCGCCGTGCGCTTGACGTGGGCGGACGCGGGAGCGTCGTCGAGCTCTTCGTTGTCGCTCAGGCGGCGCCCGATGATGTTGTCCTGGTCGGCCTGGGGCAGCGACTTGAAGTACTCAAGGTCGTGCTTCCACAACTGGAACGCGGCAAAGCTGGAGCCATCGGCACCAATGGCCGCCTGCACTGCCGCTTCGTCCACCGGGTTTTCGGTGCCGTCTTCATAGCCGGTCAGGTCATGGCCGCCACGGTGCAGGAAGCCGTCGACACTATCGGCCAGGCGCAGGGCTGGTGCCAGCAACCGTTCCAGGGCCTGGGCCCGCAGCAGCAGGTCGCCGCGCTCGTTGCCACGCAGCCACAGCCACAGGGCGTGTTGAGTGCTGGGGTTCTCCACAGCGGCATCCAGCTGCGGGAAGGCGCGCAAGCCAGGCACTTCACGGCCCAGGGCTTTGGCCAGCGGGGCGCCGACACCCAGGATCAGCTGTTCGCCATCGACCTGCGGCAGCAAGGCATGCAGCGCAGCAGGCAGGGCTTCGGGCGACTGCAGGGTAAAGAACAGGTGACGGGCGTGGGCCGGCACCGGGGTGGCAAGCAGACCTTGCTGGAACGGCATGACAGGCTAATCCTCGGTTAAAACGAGAATGCTACTTTGCCTGCAGGCCTACTGCAACGCGGCATGCAGCCTCACTGGCGGCTGCGCTTGGTAACAAACGGTTACCAAGCGCTGGCGCTTTGCAATTAGCTAGCAACCAGGGCCGGCCTACACTCCTCGGGATCCTTCGCCCGAGAGACCGCCCATGACCGCCTCGCCGTTGCTTACCGCCTTTCTGCCGCTGGCCTTGGGCATCATCATGCTCGGCCTCGGGTTGTCGCTGACCCTGGCCGACTTCGCCCGCGTGGTGAAGTACCCCAAGCCGGTAGTGGTTGGCCTGGTTTGCCAGATCCTGCTACTGCCGCTGGTGTGCTTCCTGATCGCCAACGGTTTTGGCCTGGAGTCGGCCCTGGCGGTGGGGCTGATGCTGCTGGCCGCCTCGCCTGGCGGCACCACGGCCAACCTGTTCAGCCACCTGGCGCATGGCGATGTGGCGTTGAATATCACCCTGACAGCGGTCAATTCGCTGATCGCGATCCTCACCATGCCTCTGCTGGTGAACCTGTCGCTGAGCTGGTTCATGGCATCGGACCAGGCCATCCCGCTGCAGTTTGCCAAGGTGATGCAGGTGTTCGCCATCGTCCTGCTGCCGGTGGCGCTGGGTATGCTGATACGCCGCTTCGCACCGGCTTTTGCCGCGCGCATGGAGAAGCCGATGAAGCTGGTAGCCGCGTTGTTCCTGGCGTTCACCATCGTCCTGGCCCTGGCCAAGGACTGGCAAACCGTGGTTGCGTACGCGCCGGTGGTGGGCCTGGCCGCGCTGTTGTTCAACCTGCTGAGCCTGGGTGTGGGCTACTGGGTCCCGCGCCTGCTGAACATTCCCAAGCGTCAGGCGATTGCCATCGGCATGGAGATCGGCATACACAACGGGACCCTGGCAATTGCCCTGGCGTTGAGCCCTTCGCTGCTGAACAACGCCACCATGGCGGTGCCGGCGGCGCTGTACAGCCTGATCATGTTCTTCACGGCGGCCGGGTTTGGCTGGTGGGTGAGCCGCGGGCATGTGGCGGTGCAGCCCAAAGGTGAAACAGTGAACTGAGGCGAGTTGCCTGTGAGAGCCCGGGTCACAACTGGCTGCGCTTACGCCGCAACTGCTGCTTCAGCACCTTCAGCGGCGGTGCATAGAAGAACCCGAACGACACACTCCCCGTGCGCCCCTTCACCGCATGGTGCAACCGGTGCGCGCGATGCAAACGCTTGAGGTAGCGGTTGACCGGCCGTGGCTTGCGCGGCCAGTGCCGGTGAAAGAACCCGTCATGGGCCACGACATACGCCACACCGTACCCCGCCACCCCGCCACCCACCCACTGCAAGGGCGCATGACCACCCTTGCCAAAGGCCACCAGCAGCGTGGCGATCAGCCCCAGGGCTAGCAGATACAGGTCATTGGTTTCGAGCATGCCCAGTTGCGGCTCATGGTGCGAGCGGTGCAGCCACCAGCCCCAGCCATGCATGATGTACTTGTGAGCCAGCGTGCCAACGCCCTCCATGGCCACCAGGGTGCCGAACAGCACGGCGAGATTGAACAGCATGGGACGGTCCGGGTGATGGCAAGGGAAGGCGCAAGGTTACCGATTGCCCGTGTTTTTTTCCATGCAGGCGTGACCGGCTGCAGGCCTGGTGCGACAGATCAGGACGGCCCCTTTGAAAAGGATTGACTCATGCGCATACGCCCTACCCTTGAACACGACATTCAATGCCTCCCGGACGTCGAGCGCTCGGCAGCTCAGGCCTTTGTTGCCTTGCCGGCGCTGGCACGGCTGGCACAGGGTGATGTGATGGGCCGCGACGCACACCGGGCTTTCGTCGACGTTGGCGGCAGCTGGGTGGCTGAGGACATGCAGGGGCGCATTCTGGGGTTTGCCTGTGCCCGGTTTGCGGGGCAGGCGCTGCATCTTCACGAAGTTTCGGTGCGGCGGGAGGCCCAGGGGCAAGGTGTCGGCCGCAGACTGGTGCTGCAAGTCGCCGATATCGCACGCCAGGCGGGAGCGAAGGAGCTGACCCTGACCACCTTTGCCGATGTGCCGTGGAATGCACCGTTCTATACGCGGCTCGGGTTCGAGGTGATTGATGACGGGCTGCTGGATGCGCGGCTGCGGGGTATTCTGGCCAGTGAGCTTGCCCATGGGCTACTCGGGCGCTGTGCGATGCGCCTTTGTGTAGGGGCTGAGGCCCAAGGGCTGCTGCGCAGCCCATCGCCGGCAAGCCAACTCCCACCTCGACCGCATTGACCTCAAGCCATGTGCAGTACCTGTAGGAGCTGGCTTGCCGGCTAGGCCGGTACCGGTAATTGAAAGAAATCATTCTTCCAGCCCGACCGCCATACTCCCCGCCACACAATACCCATCCCGGCCCTGGCGCTTGGCCTGATAAAGCGCCGCATCCGCCGCCGCCATAAGCCGCTCGGCCGTCACCTCCTCCCGCGCCGGGTCACCCACGGCAATTCCCGCACTGAACGATACCCGCCCCAGTGGGCTACCCGCATGCTCCAACAGCTGCCGGCGCAACAGTTGCTGCACCTCCTGCACCAGCAGTTCCGCCCCGCGAGTATCCGTATCGGGCAGCAGCAGAGTGAACTCCTCGCCCCCAAAGCGCACAGCCAGGTCGGCCGGCCGCTTCAGCGCCTGTTGCAGCAACTCGGCAAAACGCCGCAGGCACTGGTCGCCCGCTGGGTGGCCGTAACGGTCGTTGTAGGCCTTGAAGTAATCCAGGTCGAGCATCACCAGCGCCAGCGGATAGCCCTGGCGTCGCGCCCTGCGCAGCTCCGGCTCGAACACCGCATCCAGCCGCCGACGGTTCCCCAGGCCGGTCAGGCTGTCGGTCAGCGCCAGGGCCTTCAAGGTCTGGTGTGCCTGGTGCAGGGCCCGCTCGATGGCAATACGCTCGCGCAACTGGCGCAGCACCACACCACCAAAGGCCGCCAACCCCACCAGTAGCAGCAGCAAAACCGACACCGATTTGATCGCATCGCGGCGCCACGGCGCGATGATCGACTCCCGCGACAAGCCCGCCTCCACCACTAACGGATAGCTCGACAGCGCACGATAGCCATACAGCCGTGGCGTACCGTCCACCACGGCGACCGCCTCGACCACTCCTTCGTTTGCATGCGGCAAGTGGTTGCGGAAGATCTCACTGTTGCGCAGGCTGCGGCCCACCGCCTGCTCGACGAACGGCCGCCGCACCAGGATGGTACCGTCACGCTTGGCCAGCACCAGTGCGCCACGTTCGTCGATCTTGAAGTCGCCGTAGTAACGCACGAACCACTCCACCTTGATGGTGCCCAACAACACCCCGGCGAAACTGCCGTCGGCATGTTCCAGGCGCCGTGAAATGGGGATGATCAGGTCACCAGTGGAACGGCTGCGCACCACTGAGCCAATGTGTACCCCTCGGTCGGTATGCTCGCGGTGGTAGATGAAATAATCACGGTCGGCATTGTTGGCATTGGCCGGAACGTCCGCCTGGTCGGTGACGATCCAGCTACCATCCGGGCCATACACGAATAACCCGTGCAGTTGCGGCATGATGTTTTTTTGCTGGACCAGCAAGGTATGCAGGCGCGGCCGGTCGATATGCCCGAAACCGTCGCCTTCCAGCCGCTCGGCCAGCGCCGCGGTGATGGCGTCGACCTGGCGGATGGCGTCTTCGGCATGTTGCGCCGTGGCCCGGGCCAGGTTGGTAACCATGTTCTCGGCATTGGTGAAGGCGTGCCGGTAGTCGCGCCAGATACGCCAGCCTTCCACGACCGCGAAGGCCAGCATCACCACCAGCATGAACGCGACCACCAGGCGGAACAGCGCCACGGCGCGGCCCTCGCCGCTTACGGCGAAAAGTCCGTCCTCATCCTGTTTCCTGGTTGCACCCATTGAATTCCCTGGCCATACCGCGTTCGCCGCCTTTCACTATAGTTCAGCACCACCTGAGCGAAGCCGGCCAGGAAAAAGATTAAACCTTTGCCGCGCCTGCACCCTCAACCGTACGCGACACTGAGGTCGCGTCACGGTTTAAGGAGTGAAGCATGAGCAGTCTCTTCATCAAGCGAGTCGGTTTTTCCATGGTGCTGGGCCTGGCATCGGTACACGCATTGGCGGCGGGCTCCGATGACTTCGTCGAGGCGGCCACCGAAGCCGGCATTGCCGAGGTGGTCACTGGCAAACTGGCCCTGGAAAAAAGCCAGGATGCCGAGATCAAGACCTTCGCCCAGCAGATGGTCACCGACCACACCCAGGCCAATCAGAAGCTCGGCGACATTGCTCGCAAGCTGGACATTTCCGTACCCGACGAAGCGGCAATAACCGACAAGGTCAAGAAGATGATCCTGGAATGGCGGGAGGAATCGTTCGACAAGTCCTACGTCAACAACCAGGTCGACGCTCACGAAAAGGCGGTGGAGCTGTTCAAGAAGGAGGCGGCTTCGTCAGACAAGGCTGAGCTCAAGGCCTTTGCGAGCGAAACCCTGCCCAAGCTCGAACAGCATCTGGAGCATGCCAAGGCGCTTCAGGCCAAACACGGCAAGTGAGGCCCGCCATGAGCAACGATGCATTGAAAGCCGAAGTGCTGACTCGTCTGCTGCACGCTCACCCCCAGGGGCTGGGCAAGGAAGTGCTGGACAACTATCGGGGCGAGAAAGCCGTTGCCGGTATGTTGAAGACGCTGCAGGAGGCCGGTTTGATCCAGGATGGCAGCGTGGCGGTAAGCAGCGACCACCAGATCAGCGTGAATTATCCGATCAAACTCTCGGCTGCGGGCGTGGAGGCGGCCAGGCAGGCGGAGTCCTGAGTCGAGCGAGCCGGGCTTGCCTGGCCAAGGGCTCGAGCCTGCGGCCCTGGCAATGCCATCCCGATCGCGGGGGCCGCTGCGCGGCCCTTCGCGACACTGCCGCCTTCATGGGGATTTTTCGTCATCCCGCGGTGGCTTGGCAGGCCCTTGAGGGTCGACTTGTGGATCCTCCACATCTGGCGAATCAGGATCGAAACCCAAGTCCTCGCGCTTGTTCGCCTGCTCGGACGAATGGGGCCCTTGGGGGTGTTTTCCTGGTTGTTCTGCTTCAGGCATGAGGCTATCTCCGGTGCGTGTCTAGGGAAGAAACCACCGGCCGGGAAAAGTTTGATTAATCTGTTTTCGCGGCTAGCCGAGTACGGCATTGAACCAGCGCTTCATCACGTTCCTTCAGCTGTTCCTCGAGCCACTGCAGTTGGCGAGCCTGTTCCGCGCACACGTCGCGCCTGGCTTCAAGGCTCTGTGCCTGCACATCCAGCTGCCGACGCATCTCCTCGCTGGCGCCCTGTGCCTGAGCCAGGATTGTGCGCAAGCCCTGTATCTGCGCATCACGCTGTTCCAGCAGTTCATCCTGCGCCCTGCAGGCGCTGACGGCCTGACGATGTTCACCCAGCAAGCGCTCGTTGTCGCGGTGCAGGCGCGTCAGTTCGTCCTGCTTGACGATCATGCCCTGCTGCAGTTGACGCACTTCCACCTGCAACTGTTGCAGCTGCGATTCGTGGCGGCGCTGTTCCTGCTCACGCTGTTCGCGGCTGGCGGTGCGGTAGTGCTCCAGCGCGTCGCGGGCATGACGGTGCTTGTCTTCCAGTGATTTGACCTGCTCATCCTTGTCGGCCAGGCGCACCTGCAGCTCGCCCAGCGACTGGTTGAGGCTGGCACTGCGCAACTGTTCGGCCTGCAGCGTGCTTTGGGTGGAAAGCAGTTTTTCCGACTCGGCGGCCAGTGCGGCCACGTCGATCTGATGCTGCTGATGCGCCGCAGCCAGTGCCTGCTGGGCAATGGCCAGCTGTGCCTCCAGTTGTTCGCGCTGTCGAGCGAAGGCGCTTTCGGCCTGCTCGATCTTCAGGTCGGCCTCGTCCTGCAACTGGGTTGCCAGTTGCCCGACCAATCGGCTCAGCACATCGCTCAGCGCCATGCCGCCTTCGGCGGCCACAGGCTGCTGGCCGTTCAACTCTTTCAGGTAGCGGTGAATCGTGGTCTTGGACCCGGTGTTGCCCAGCTCGATACGTATGGCATCGATGCTGGGATTCTCGCCCCGGGCAATCAGCGCCTGACGCGCCTGCTGCACTACAACCTTGTTTATACCGCCCCGGGCCATGCTTGCTCCTACGATTTTGTACCGTGTTATGTACCATGTAATTACGTACCAATTATGCTGCCTCGCAATCTACCCTGCAAACATTTAATGAGGTGGAATAATCACGGCTTATCGCATGTGACAGGGAAAACAGAGCGGTTTCCAGCCGGGCGAATGTACCGACCCTGCCTGTAGCTGCCTTGTGTCGGTTGCGCTTTGCCGCCACCATGGGCGTCCAGCACCCGATCACCGACCGAAAATGACCCTGGAAAACTACAAGGCAATCGCCGACAGCATCGCCCTGCTGCTGTACCCGCACGCAGAAGTCATCGTCCATGAACTGCGCAGCCAGACGGTCGTGCACATCGCCAACAATTTCTCCCAGCGCAAACTGGGCGATGACTCGGCCATCGACCACGAACTGGGCGACCTGCTGAACGGTGCCAACCTTGGGCCCTACGAAAAGCTCAACTGGAACGGCCAGAAGATCCGCTCCATCAGTACCGTGCTGCGCAACAGCGACGGTGAAGCCGAGTTCCTGATGTGCATCAATCTGAACGTGTCGGTACTGGAGCAGGCCCGCGCGGCGCTGGAGGCGTTCTTCCAGGTGAGCCGGCTGGTGCCGCAGCCGGATTCGCTGTTCCGCAACGACTGGCAGGAACGCATCAACACCTTCCTGCATGCCTGGCTGCAGGAGCGCAACCTGTCACTGCAAACGCTGCAGATAAAAGACAAGCGCAGCCTGGTGCAAGCATTGCACGCTGAAGGCGCGTTCGAGGGGCGCAGCGGCGCCGACTACGTCGCTAACGTGCTCAACATGGGCCGGGCCACGGTGTACAAGTACCTGAAGGAATTCCGCACCTAGGCGACAACTCCTCCCCTGTAGCCCATTACGCGGGCGGCCGGTCTCGGGCGCCAACGGTTGCGCGCACCCTCTTGCCTGATATGGATTAATAGTCTACGGTGGACATGTTTTCCACGAATAGACAGGAATGCAGTCATGTCAGCCGCCACCGCTTCTCCTTCCGTTGTAGATACCCGTTACCTGGATGCGCTATACGAAGCGATCAAGGATGCCCATGTGGCGCTGCGCCCGGCCGTCAGCATCACCCCACTGACCTACAGCGCCCGCTTGTCGGCAATGAGCGGCTGCAACGTGCTGCTCAAGTGCGAACACTTGCAGCACACCGGCTCGTTCAAGTTTCGTGGAGCCAGCAACAAGATCCGTCTGTTGCCGGTCGACCGACACCAGCAAGGCGTGATTGCCGCCTCCTCCGGCAACCACGGGCAGGCACTGGCGCTGGCGGGTAAGCGGGCTGGGGTACCTGTCACCGTTTACACCACCACCTCTGCCTCTGCGTACAAGGTGGAAGCCATGCGTGCACTGGGCGCCGAAGTGGTCTGCCTGCCCACCGACCCGCTGAGTGCGGAACTGGAAGCAGCCAGCCAGGCCAAGGCCCAGGGCAAACCGTTCGTGTCGCCCTACAACGACCCGCAAGTCATCGCGGGCCAAGGCACCATCGGCATCGAGCTGTTCGAGCAGGCGCCAGAGCTGGACGCCGTGTTCGTTGCCGTGGGCGGTGGCGGAATGATTGCCGGTATTGCTGCGGCCTTGCGGGTACTCAAACCTGGCATCGACATCATTGGTTGCTGGCCAGAAAATGACCCCGCCCTGCAGCAGTCGCTCAAGGCCGGCAGAATCATCGACGTGGAAGCGACTGACACGCTGTCCGATGGCACGGCCGGCGGTGTCGAGCCCGGTAGCATCACCTTCCCGCTGTGCCAGGCGCTGCTGACCGACACCGTGCTGGTCAGCGAGGCCGAGATCAGGGCCGCCATGCGCGATGTCGCCAGCAGTGAGCGCTGGATCATCGAAGGTGCCGCCGCTGTTGCGGTCGCGGGCATGCAAAAGCTTGCCGAGCGCTACCGCGGCAAGAACGTGGCGGTGGTCGTGTGTGGCCGCAACATCCTGCTCGACAAATTCCTCGAGGCTGTCCAATGAAGGTTTTCAGCAAAGCGCAGATCACCGCCAGCCTGGACCCGGAAGCCGCGGTACGTTGCCTGGAACAAGGCTTCATCGCCTACTCCGAGGGCAAGGCGCAGGTCCCGCCGGTCCAGGGCTTTGCCTTCCCCGAGGCCAACGGTGACTGCTGCGTCAAGTCGGCTTACCTAGCGGGCAGCGCCACCTTCACGGTCAAGCTCTCGACCGGCTTCTACGACAACCCGTCCAGGGGCTTGCCGAGCAACGACGGTTTGATGCTGGTGCTGTCTGCGCTCACCGGGGAGCCGCTGGCCTTGCTGCAGGACGAGGGGTGGCTGACCGGTATGCGCACAGCCCTGGCCGGGCGTATCGCTGCGCGGTTGCTGGCGCCGACACAGATCAGCGCCATTGGCATCCTGGGTACCGGCATGCAGGCGCGGATGCAGCTTGAACAGCTGGGCGCAGTTACCGACTGCCGCCGGGTCATTGTCTGGGGGCGCCAGGACAGCGGGCTTGCCGCCTACAGCACCTTTGCCTCTGCGCTAGGTTACGAGGTGCGGACCACCCGTGATCCCGCAGAGGTCGCCGCGGCGGCAAACCTGATCGTCTGCACGACTCCGTCGCGCCAACCGCTATTGCGCAGCGAGTGGGTGCAGCCCGGCACGCACATCACCGCTGTCGGTGCCGATGCGCCAGGCAAGCAGGAGCTGGACCCGGCGCTAGTGGCCAGGGCGGATCGCGTCGTCGTCGACTCGATGGCCCAGTGCAGCCAGTACGGCGAGGTTGCCCATGCCTTGAACAGCGGCTTGATCGACGCAACCCAGCTGAGCGAACTGGGTGCGCTGCTGGCTGGCCGTGCCAAGGGGCGTGAGCATGATGACCAGATAACCCTGGCGGACCTGACCGGCGTAGCCGTGCAGGATGCGCAGATCTCAAGCTGCGTGCTGGCTGCGCTGGCCGCCTGAAACCACGCCGGCGTCAGGCAAAGCGTTGCACCTGCGCCGGCGTACGCCGCATCAGCACCTTACCGTTGCGTACCGACACCAGTGCATGCCCCTGGCTGCGCACCATCTCGTAATCGTCTGGCGCGGACAGCAGCAACAGGTTCGCCGGGCGCCCCACCTCAATGCCGTAGCGTTCGCCCAGGTTCAGGGTGCGGGCGCTGTTGTCGGTGATCAGGTCCAGGCAGCGTTGCAGGTCTTCGTAGCCCAGCATATGGCAGATATGCAGGCCGGCCTCGAGAATACGCAGGATGTTGCCGTTGCCCAGCGGGTACCAAGGGTCGACGATGGAGTCCTGGCCAAAACAGACGTTCATCCCGGCCCGGTCGAGTTCGGCCACGCGGGTGACGCCACGGCGTTTCGGGTAACTGTCGAAACGCCCTTGCAGGTGAATGCTTTCGGTCGGGCAGGAGACGAAGTTGATACCCGACTGTTTGAGCAGGCGAAACAGTTTGTAGCAGTAGGCATTGTCGTACGAGCCCATGGCCACGGTATGGCTGGCCGTCACCCGGGCACCCATGTCGCGCACCCGGGCCTCTTCGGCCAGCACCTCGAGGAAGCGCGACTGTGGGTCGTCGGTCTCGTCGCAATGCACATCCACCAGGCAGCCGGTGCGCTCGGCCAGGTCCATCAGGAACTTAACCGACGACACGCCCTGGTCGCGGGTGTTCTCGAAATGCGGGATACCGCCGACCACATCGGCGCCAATGGCCACCGCCTCGCTCATAAGCGCCCGACCATTGGCGTACGACTCGATCCCCTCCTGGGGGAAGGCGACGATCTGCAGGTCGAGCATGTCGCGCACTTCATCACGCACTTCGACCATGGCTTTGAGAGCGGTCAGGGTGGGGTCGGTGACATCGACATGGGTGCGCACATGCTGGATGCCATGGTCTACCAGCATGCCGATGGTCTTTTTCGCGCGGCGCTTGATGTCGTCGTGGGTGGTGATTGCCTTGCGCTCGGCCCAGCGCTCGATGCCTTCGAACAGGGTGCCGCTCATGTTCCATTGCGGCTCGCCTGCGGTCAGCGTGGCGTCCAGGTGGATGTGCGGTTCGATGAAGGGCGCCACCACCAGGTTCTGCCCGGCGTCCAGGTCATCGGCAGCGCACGCGGCCACCCCTTCGCCCTGGGGCACGATGGCGGCGATGCGTTCGCCGCTGAGCTCGATGCGGAACAGGCCGGGCTTGCCGCGCAGGCGTGCGTTGATGATGTTCATGATGCTTCTCCCTGGGCTTGGCTGATGGCCCTACCAGAATAGTGACGGAAATCGCATCTGCCCGGCTAGCGCGGACCGTGCAATACATTACTGGCTAGCCAACCCCATCTGCCAGAAGTCCGCCTCCAGGCTGGACGCCTGGCCGAAAATCCCCACCAGCTCGGCAAACCGCTGCTCGGTCATGCTTCGCGCCGCCAGTTCATCCAGATGCTTGCGCGCCGCCGCTGCAACACCTTGGTAGCCCTCACCGGCATACTCGGCGATCCACTCGCGGTACGGGTGGTTGCCCAGATCGCCAATGCGCTCGGACAGCGCCCGGCCAATCTCGGCATAGCCGATCACGCAAGGCGCCAGCGCCACATGCAGCTCCAGCAGGTCGCCCGCAGCGCCGCAGTCCAGCACATAGCGGGTATAGGCAACCGTGGCCTGGTGTTCAGGCGCGGCCTCGATATCGGCCTGGGTCAGGCCCCAGCGTGTGCACAGGCGCAAGTGCAGCTCGGTTTCATCCAGAATCGCCGCCAGCCCGGCCTGCGCAGCACGGATATCGGCCGGGCGGCGGCTTTTGTAGGCGGCCAGCGCCCATGCGCGGGCGAACTGGATGAGGAACAGGTAATCCTGTACCAGATAGGTACGGAAGGCGGCTTCGCTCAGCGTACCCTCGCCCATCCGGCGCACGAATTCGTGGTCGACGTAGCTGTTCCACTGCGGTTCGGCGGCCGCTTTGAGGCGGTCGAAGATATCCAGGCTCATTTGTCCTCCGGGTAGACGGCATCGAAGAAGGCCAGCTCCAGCGCCACGGTGCGCTGGTAGAAGTCACCTGCCAGCGCGGCTTCCTGCGGGCCGACGCGGTCAAGTTCGGCTTGCAGGAAGGCAACGAAGTCCTGGAATGCCGGGTTGTCGTGCAGGGTGATCCATTCGGCGTGGACGAAATTGTCCGGCATCGGTTTTGGCGCCTTCAGCGCCCAGTCCAGGTACAGGCCTTCGGCGACGTTGAGTACTGCCAGTGCGGCTGCATAGGACCTGGTGGCCGCCGCTTCGCGCATGATCGCCTTGAAACCTGCGGTTGGCACCGTGTCGGCCGGTTGGCTGCGTTGTGCAGCACCTACACCAAGGGCCTCGAAGGCGCGCAGGAAGTAGGTGTTCTCGTCACTGCAGATCATCCCGGCAAAACGACCGAAGCGCAGGCGCGCCTCGAACGTGTCGGCGGTGGCGATGGCTGCGCCCAGCAGAGTCAGGAAGCTGTCGAGGAAGCGGTGGTCCTGCACCAGGTAGTCGACCATGATCGGGTCCGGCAGGCTGCCGTCGCACAATCGGGTGACGAAGCGGTGGCCAACGGCCGCCGACCAGGTCGGCTCGCTGCGGCGGCGCAGGGACTGGCTGAAGCGTTCGGTCATGTTGCTGTCCTTGATGGTGGAGACAGCGAGACCACGATGGTTGGCATGGACGGGCCTCGCAGTGAGGCCGGCGAAAAGGCAGGTTGCAAGCCCCAATCCCTTCGCCGGCATGATCCGGATCAGGTTCGAAGGGTCACCGCGCTGCAGCGTTCAGCGGTTTCTCAGCCCTTGGCCGGGCTCCCCTTGGTGGCGCTCAGGTATACCCCAGGGCACCGCTGCTGTCACCCAATCTTTGGGCAATGGGTGACCCACTAGTGGGGCCCCTTACCCATTTTTGACGCCACGTTATTTTGCGCGCCATAGGCGCCGCAAGGATTTGTTTGGAAACACATTCCTCGCTTCTGGGTTGGCACACCCGTTGCTCTAGCCCCAGAAACGGGCAAAAAGCCATTGATGGCCGCAAGCCATGATGTCGCGAACGAGGCATACGGCAATGAAAACACCTGCCATGATCCACCCCGCCAGGCCTGCATTTCAGCTGTCCACCGTCACTACGCTGATGCTCGGCCTCGGGCTGATCACGGCTACCGCCGCTCCCCTCGATGACAACAGCATGCCTCCGCCGACCGACCCTTCGGCCTACACAGACCAGCCTGCGGACCCGACCCAGCCCTTGCTCGACCTGTACAGCATGCCGGAAGCCAACGGCGGTTCACTCGAATTGACCGATGGTGCATACGGCAACCGCGACACGGTTAGCGCCAATAATGTGCTGCCACCGGCCCTGCAAACCGACAACAAATACCCCACCAACGGCAAGCCCAGCCCGCTGTTCGGGGCGCTGCCGTTTACCCAGCAGTTACTGCTGTTCGAGGAATTTGGCACCGAAAAGCTCGACCCCACGCTGCCGCCGCCCGCCCTTACCTTCCCGGTGCCCACATTGGGCGCAGCACCGGCGCAGGACCCTGACGTGGTCGCTCGCAGTGGCCCTGCCGGTACGGCCCTGGAAGCCTTCCTCAAACAACCGGGCCTGTACCCGTTCCCGACCCAGTATTCCAACGTGCTCGACCGCAACCCATGGAAGGCGCAGATCGAGATGTTCCTGAACCGCAAGCCGGTTGGCTCGCCAGCGGAAGGCCGGCCACCAGGAAAAGGCTGGTCGCACCAGCGCTGGAACGAGTTCTACCCACAGGCGGGGTTCAAGACCGCCCAGGCCGGTGCACGCATCAACCTCGGCCTGCGTGACCGCAAGCAGCTGCACAACTATGCGGTCGGTGAGTTCGCCCCGGGCGGCCTGTATTACCAGACCTCCGACATCCCGAACACGCTGGGCACCACCAAGGGCATCGACACCCGCTTCCACCCGAGGATGCCACTGCAAAACCACAAGTCGCTATGGACCTTCGACGGTACCTTCCCGCCCAAACTGTTGATGGCGCGCTATGGCCAGCCGATCCTGATGCGCCATTACAACGCCCTGCCGATCGACCCATCGGCCAACTACGGCTTTGGCTTGCACACCCTCTCCACACACGAACACAACGGCCATTCGCCGGCAGAGAGCGACGGCTATGCCAATGCCTACTTCTTCCCCGGCCAGTATTACGACTACCGTTGGCCGCTGCAGCTGGCCGGCTACGACACCATCAACACCCTCGCCCAGGACGCGCGTGCGGCGTTCCCCTGCTCGCCGGGTGAAACCCTGTTCGTCAATGACGCCTCGCCCGGCGTGAAAACCTGCCAGAACGGCAGCATCAAGATACGGGGTGACTGGCGCGAAACCATGAGCACCCACTGGTTCCACGACCACATGATGGATTTCACGGCGCAGAACGTCTACAAAGGCAACGCCGTGATGATGAACTACTACAGCGCCCTGGACCGCGGCAACGAGGCCCTGCAGGATGGCGTGAACCTGCGCTTCCCCAGCGGCTCGGGCATGCCGTGGGGCAACCGCGACTACGACGTCAACCTGGTGATCGCCGACAAGGCCTGGGATGCCAATGGGCAGCTGTGGTTCAACCCGTTCAACACCGATGGCTTCCTCGGTGACCAGATCCTGGTCAACTGGCAGTACCGGCCCGTGCTGAAGGTACGTGCGCGCAGCTACCGCTTCCGTATCCTCAACGGCTCGGTGTCGCGCTACTTCAAGTTTGCCGTGGTGCGGGAAATTGCCGGTACCAGTGGTGAGTTCAAAGGCCCCACCGGCTCCAACCTGTCGTATGCACGGGTGCCGTTCCACATGATCGCCAACGACGGCAACATCATGGAACACACCGTGCCGTTCGACGGCACCATGGACCTCAACGGTGACGGCAACCTGCAGGACAACAACGGTATCCTGCCGCTGCAAGGCATCGCCGAGCGCTACGACATCATCATCAACTTCGCCAAGAACGGCATCAAGGTCGGCGACAAGCTGTATTTCGTCAACCTTGAGGAACACCAGAGTGGCAAGGGCCCGGAAGGCGCCATCTCGCTGGCCGACGTGCTGTCGGAAAAGTACAAGCCGGTGATCAAGCAGACCAGCAAAGGCCCGCGCTGGGAAAACGGCGACCCGGCAATCGGCAGGTTCCTGCAGCTTGTGGTACAGCCCTACAGCGGCCAGGACCTCAGCATGAACCCGGCAGCCTATGAACCGGCCAAACCGGGCAAGGCCGCAGGCATGAAGATGCTGCCGCTGCCCATCGACCGCAACTCTGCCACCGACCAGGCCAAACTCCAGGCTGCCCGACACCGCGAGTTCATCTTCGGTCGTTCGGACGGTACCGACACCCAGCCCTGGACCATCAAGACCGACGGCGGCTTTGGCTACAGCATGGACCCACGACGCATCAACGCGGCGCCGCAACTGGCCCAGCAGTCCACCGACGGCGGTTTCAGCGGCGACGGCACCCTGGAAGTGTGGAAGATCATCAACGGCGGCAATGGCTGGAGCCACCCGGTGCATGTGCACTTCGAGGAAGGCGTGGTCCTTAGCCGCGACGGCAAGGCACCGCCAGAATGGGAAAAATGGGCGCGCAAGGACGTGTATCGCATCGGGCCGGATATCGATTCTTCGGAAGAGGTGGAAGTGGCAATCCGATTCCGCGAGTTTGCTGGTACCTACATGGAACACTGCCACAACACCCAGCATGAAGACTCGTCGATGCTGCTGCGCTGGGACCTGGAGCACCCAGGCCAGTTCCAGGTGATGCCGACCCCTCTGCCAGGCTGGGATGGCGTGGAGTACGTCGCTTCGGTTGGCCTGCCGACCTTCCGCACCCAGGGCCGTGGCGAAGATCCGGCCAACAAACCGCCGGTCGCGGCCAACGACAGCGCGGCAACCACGGCCGGCAAGCCGATCACTCTCAATGTGCTGGCCAACGACAGCGATCCGGAAGGCAACCTGCCGCTGAAGGTCGTCGGCCTCAGCCAACCGGACTCTGGCCAGGGCAACACCAGCACAGATGGCACCACCGTGACCTACACCCCGCCGGCCACGGTCACCACACCGTTCACCGCCAGCTTCAACTACTCGGCGCGTGACAGCAAGGGCGCCGAATCGGTAGCGCCGGCCACGGTCAGCATCGCGGTGGGCGCGGCGGTGGCGATCGACCAGATCCAGGTCACCAGTGCCACGGTACAGGTGCTCAGCAGCAACCGCTTCACCTGGGAAATCGCCGGCACCACAACAGTGGCCACGGGCAACAGCATCACTGTGACCGCTGCCACTACCGGCGGCCCGGTGAACCTGGGCACCGCCACAATGACCGCCACGGGCAGCGGTGCCAGTTGGCGCTTGGTGGCAACCACCAGCGGCTATGGCCCGGCCACGCCGGCGACGGTGACCGTGAAATCGGCGCTGGGGCAGAGCGTGACCGCGCCAGTCAGGTACAAGTGAAGGTAAAGCGGGGGCCGCTGTGCGGCCCATCGCCGGCAAGCCAGCTCCCACACCGACCGTGTTGCCCTCAAGACCTGCGCATTACCTGTGGGAGCTGGCTTGTCGTGGCGACGAACCGCGTCGATGGGCTGCAGGGCAGCCCCCGATACCGTTATCGACGAGGGCCACATCATGCCTGGTTCATGGCGTTTTCTGCTGGTGCTCTCGCTGTTCGCCGCCAGCCTCCCGTTCTGGCCGCTGCAGCCGCAACAACCCGTAGCCGAGGAAGCGGCAACCCCATGGGGTGCCAACTACTTTCCCAACATCCCCTTGCTCACCCAGGACGGTGAAAAGGTGCATTTCTTCGACGACCTGATCAAGGGCAAGGTGGTCGCCATCAACTTCATCTTTACCGGCTGTTCCGACTCCTGCCCGGTGGAAACCGCGCGCCTGCGCCAGGTGCAGAAAATCCTCGGTGACCGGGTTGGCAAGGATATCTTCCTCTATTCCATCAGCATCGACCCCTACAACGACACCCCCGCCACTCTCAAGCGCTACGCCGAAAAGTTCGCCATCGGCCCCGGCTGGACGCTACTCACTGGCGAGCCGGCCGATATCGAACAATTGCGTCGCAGCCTGGGCCTGTACATCGATGGCCTGGAAAACGGGCGCTCCAAGGACCACAACCTGAGCCTTATCATCGGCAACCAGGCCACCGGCCGCTGGATGAAGGCCTCGCCCTTCGAAAGCCCGTATATCCTCGCCGACCGCCTGGGCAACAGCCTGCACAACTGGAAACAGGCCAGTACCATGGCCAATGACTACGCCCAGGCGCCCGAGGTACGCGCCCCCAGCAGTGGCGAGCAGCTCTTCCGCACCCGCTGCTCGTCCTGCCACACCCTTGGCAACGCCGAGCCTGGACAACCCGGCATCGGCCCTGACCTGCTGGGCGTGACCCGCCAGCGCGATGCCAACTGGCTGACCCGCTGGCTGAAGGAGCCCGACCAGATGCTGGCACAGAAAGACCCCCTGGCCATGCTGCTGTACCAACAATACAAGCGCCTGGCCATGCCCAACATGCGCCTGGGCGATGCCGAAGTCAGTGCGCTGATGAGCTACATGGAGGAAGAAACAGCGCGCCTGCAGACGCCCCTGGCAGACAAGGGAAACCCTTGAAGGCAGCGCGCCAGCAGTCAAGCTGAAAAGCACAGTCGGGACAGGCAGTCCATTTCGGTTTATCGTGTGCCCATCGCCCACCGACAGCTGCATCATGACCGACATCGAGCGCTACCTTCGCGCCGCCACCCGTGACAACACCCGGCGCAGCTACCAGGCCGCCATCGAGCATTTCGAAACCCACTGGGGCGGCTTTCTCCCGGCCACTGCCGAGAGCATCGCCCGCTACCTGGCCGATCACGCCGACCAGCATGCCGTCAGCACCCTGCGCCAGCGCCTGGCCGCGCTCAGCCAATGGCACGTTGCCCAAGGTTTCCCCGACCCGACCAAGGCGCCGCTGGTGCGC
Organism: Pseudomonas sp. B19(2017); assembly: GCF_002113165.1. Classification (NCBI taxonomy): domain Bacteria; kingdom Pseudomonadati; phylum Pseudomonadota; class Gammaproteobacteria; order Pseudomonadales; family Pseudomonadaceae; genus Pseudomonas; species Pseudomonas sp. B19(2017). Next base: position 138,818 of record NZ_NEJR01000007.1, on the reverse strand, counting down.
CAGGTACTGCGCGGCATCCGCACCCTGCACCCGACACCGCCCAGGCAGGCCGCACCGCTATTACTGCAACACCTGCAAAGCGCAGTGGAATGTTTTGAAGAGGAAGCCCGCCAGGCACGGGAGCGGCATGACCTGGCCGCCCTGCGCCGGGCCCGCCGCGATGCAGCCTTGCTGTTGCTGGGCTTCTGGCGCGGCTTTCGCGGCGATGAACTGGCACGCCTGCGCGTCGAGCACATCCAGGCCGAGGCCGGTGTCGGCATCACCCTGTTCCTGCCACGCAGCAAAGGCGACCGCGAAGCTTTGGGCGTGCAACACCGCACCCCGGCCCTCAAGGCCTTGTGCCCGGTCGCGGCCTACCTGCAGTGGCTGGAAGTGGCCGGCATCGCCCATGGGCCGGTGTTCCGCAAGCTCGACCGCTGGGGCAACCTCGGCGATACCGCGCTCAACAGCAACAGCCTGGTCGGCCTGCTGCGGCGCATGCTGGAGCGCGCCGGGGTACCGGCGGCGCTGTATACCGGTCACTCGCTACGCCGTGGCTTCGCCACCTGGGCCACGGCCAATGGCTGGGAGTTGAAGTCGCTGATGAGCTACGTGGGCTGGAAAGACGCCAAGTCGGCATTACGCTACATCGACGCGGCGCAGCGCTTTGGCGAACTGGCCATGCTACCGGCCAGCCAGGCTCAAAAGCTTGTTTCCTGAAACCCAGAAACGGCAAGAGCCGCCTTGATAGCCCGGTCGAAGCTGGCCCTGGTTCGCCGGACCTAACATTATTGACAGTAGTCGTGACTTTCGCCGCTCAGGATACTGGACATCACAACATGCGCTGTTGGATCAAATTTATAACGAAGGTCACACTATGGATTCCAAAAGTTCGATACTTCATGTGCCGGCTCTTACACAGCGTGCAAAGCAGCGCGCCTATTCAACTTACGGATATCATCAGACAGCCCTGCTGGGCCAGCCGTTGCTGGGGTTCAATGGTGAGCCCTTCGAGACAGCGTCAAAGACCTACTTGCTAGGTAAAGGATACCGGGCCTATAGCCCCAGCCTGATGCGTTTCAACTCACCAGACAGCTTGAGTCCCTTTATGGCCGGAGGGATCAATTGCTATTGTTTCTGTGGGAACGATCCGGTCAATCACACCGATCCGGACGGGCATATGTACAAGCGCAAAACGTCTCTCGGTAAGATTCCTGCCAAATCTGCAGGCTCTGGCAGCAGCAACGACAGTCTGACGCTCTATGTGCAAAAACCAGCAACCAATGAGGTGGTCTACCAACCTATTGCACCGCCTTACCCCGCGCCTCGTGCATCCACAGTCACAGAACAGAACAGGTCACCTCAGGGCCGGGCTCCGATACCGTTACCTGAGCAATCCCCCTGGGGAGATCGCGAGGAAACCCTCGATGAACTCTTCAGCAGGCTACTCAGTGCTCAGCAACGCGAAGGCACTCACCAGACCGATCTGATCCTGCCCTCCGCGCCCAGTGGCTATGCACGCATTCAAACCCCGCCAGATATCCAAAACGCGGCACAGACCACTCGACAGACTTAGGTACGGCCGCCCCAGCAGGCAGTATTCTGTGGGGTTAACACAATTCACCGATCAATCTGCTCAGATCTGCTTCGCGCAGCGCCAAAAGCGCCCGATATCACCCGCCCGCGCCCGCAGCAGGTCGGCCGCATTGGCACAGGCCTGCTCCAGGCTCATCGGCCCGCTGGCCAGGGCAAAGGCGGCATCGACCCCATGGGCATACAGCTGCTGGTACCCCTCACCCAAGGTCCCGGCCAGCACCACAACCGGTACCCCATGGCGCTTGGCGACCCGGGCAACGCCCATCGGCGTTTTGCCACGCAAGGTCTGGGCGTCGAAGCGCCCCTCGCCGGTGACCACCAGGGCTGCGCCCTGCACCAACGCATCCAGGCCGGCCAGTTCGGCCACCACTTCCACCCCGGGGCGGAACTGCGCGCCCATGAATGCCCGGGCCGCGAACCCCATGCCGCCGGCTGCGCCGCAGCCAGGGTAGTCGCGCACATCCTCACCCAGCAGCTGTGCGCAATGGTCGGCAAAATGGCCCAGGGCCTGGTCCAGCGCCTGCACCTGCTGCGGGTTGGCGCCCTTCTGCGGGCCGAAGATCGCCGATGCGCCGTTGGCGCCACACAGCGGGTTGTCAACGTCTGCTGCGACTTCGAATTGCACCTCGGCCAGGCGCGGGTCGAGGTCGCTGGCATCGATACGGGCCAGCTTGGCCAAGGCCAGGCCGCCCTCTTCCAGTGCTTGCCCGTCGGCGTCCAGCAGGCGCAGGCCCAGCGCCCGCAACATGCCGCTGCCAGCGTCGTTGGTGGCACTGCCGCCGATGGCCAGCACTATACGTTGCGCGCCAGCAGCCAGGGCGGCAGCAATCAGCTCGCCGGTGCCCCAGGTGCTGCTGCGGCAAGCATCGCGCTGGGCAGGCGGCACCAGTTGCAGGCCACTGGCCTGGGCCATTTCGATGATCGCCGTGCGGCTTTGCGGCAGCCAGCCCCAGCCCGCCTCCACACTTTGCCCCAACGGCCCGCGCACGGTCTGCAGCCGCAGTTCGCCGTGGCTGGCGGCGAGAATCGCCTGCATGGTGCCTTCGCCACCGTCGGCCATCGGGCACTCGACCAGCTCGGCCTCCGGCCAGGCCTCGCCCAGGCCAGCGGCGATGGCGCGGGCGACGCCGGCAGCGTCGAGGCTGTCCTTGAACGAGTCGGGGGCAATGACGATCTTCATGGGGTTTCTCCTGTCCAGATGAGCGGCATGCTGACAGGTGGCTGCAAAGGTAGCCTCGGTCAAATGCACAAAACGCCGGGCGGGTTGTTTGGGCGGATGCCTTCGTGGCTGCTCCTACAGGTCTCGTGTCAATCTGCAGGCAGCAACTGCAACCCGAGGTACAAGCTAAGCATGCCTTCCATACGCAGCGGGTCGACCTCGCCCAGTTCGGCAATGCGCTCCAGGCGGTAGCGCAGGCTGTTGCGGTGGATACCAAGGGCATCGGCACAGGCCTGGCTCTGACCGTCATGGGCACACCAGGCGCGCAGAGTGGTGAGCAACTGCCCACTGCCGTCCTTGCTGCGTATACGTTGCAAAGGCTCCAGCAACTCATCCAGCGCATCATCGTTGCGATGCCGCCACAGCAATGCCGGCAACCGGTAGCGCTGCAGGCTGAGCAGGCGCTCGCCGGGCAGTACCTCGCGCCCATAGGCCAACAGGTCGCGCACCCGGCGATAGCCGCGGCGCAACTGTTCCAGGCTTTGCGCGGCACTGCCCAGGGCCAGCCGCTCCACTTCCCAGCCATGGCGCTGCAGGCGCTCCAGCAGGCGAGGTTCGTCCAGCGCCACGCCTGCCGGGCGACACCACAACAACGACTGGCGGGCCGGGCTGACGCACCAACTGTCCGGGTAGCGGCTCATCAACCATGCTGCCAAGGCTTCGGCGGCGGGCCCCGAGGCCAGTTCGAACAGGCACGGCACCCGTGGCAACTGGGGTTTCAGCCCCAGTTGCCGGGCCTCGTCGAGCAACCGGGGAGAATCGCCACTGCCGCCCAGCAGCAAGGCCAGCAAGTCGTCACAGCGCTGCCGTCGCCATTGCTGGTCCGCCTGCAAATGGCGCTGGGCCAGTAGCATTTCCGCAGTCATGCGCACCAGTTCGCCATAGGTACGCACTTGTTGCGGGTCGCCGGTCAGACCAAGTACGCCCATCAACCTGCCATCAAGCATCAATGGCAGGTTCACCCCGGGCTGCACACCCTTCAGGCATTTGGCCGCGTCTGTATCCAGCTCGACGATGCGGCCGTTGGCCAGCACCAGTTGCGCGCCCTCGTGGCGGGTGTTGATGCGCTCCGGTTCGCCACTACCCAGGATCAAGCCCTGGCTGTCCATGACATTGACGTTGCATGGCAGAATGGCCATCGCGCGGTCAACGATATCCTGTGCCAGGTCATGGTCGAGTTCGAACATTGAACGGTCCTTTGGGTGTCAGGGTTTTGGGCTCGGGCACAGCAGCCCGGTGCAAGTGCTGTGCAAAAGCACAAAGACAGGCACGCCGCCGTCCCCGAGACTCGTCAGGGCGAGCGCCGGAACAGGCGACGCGGCGACAACCATAACAACAGAGAACCCGATCATGGCATACAGCCCCGCCCCTGACCAAGGCACGGACACCACCCGCAACGCGCTGTACCGGCGCATCACCCTGCGGCTGATTCCGTTCATTTTCATCTGCTACCTGTTCAACTACCTGGACCGCGTCAACGTCGGCTTTGCCAAGCTGCAGATGCTCGACGCCCTGAAGTTCAGCGAAACGGTGTACGGCCTTGGCGCCGGCATCTTCTTCATCGGCTATGTGCTCTGCGGCCTGCCGAGCAACCTGGCGCTCAACCGCTTCGGCCCGCGGCGCTGGATCGCGCTGATGATGATCGCCTGGGGCAGCCTCTCCACCTGCCTGCTGTTCGTCACCACGCCCACCGAATTCTACGCACTGCGCCTGCTGACCGGCGCCGCCGAAGCCGGCTTTTTCCCCGGCGTGGTGCTGTACCTTTCGCGCTGGTTCCCGGCGGCCCGCCGCGGCCGCATCATGGCCCTGTTCATGTCGGCGATCCCGGTGTCGGGCCTGCTCGGCGGGCCGTTCTCCGGCTGGATCCTCCAGCACTTCGCCGCTGGCCAGCACGGTCTGGCCGGCTGGCAATGGATGTTCCTGATCCAGGGCCTGCCGACCGTTGCGTTGGGGGTACTGGCAGTATTCCTGCTCAGTGACGGCTACCAGAAAGCCGCCTGGCTGAGCCCAGCCGAACGCCAGCTGATTGCCGCCGACCTCGACGCCGATGCTGCAGGCAAGCCGAGCACTACCGGCGACAGCGTGCTCGCCGTGCTGACCAACCCGCTGATCTGGACCTTCGGCTTCGTCTACTTCTGCATCCAGAGCGGTGTGTACGCGATCAACTTCTGGCTGCCTTCGATCATCAAGAACATGGGCTTCGACAACCCGCTGCTTATCGGCTGGCTCAGCGCCATCCCGTACCTGCTGGCTGGCGTGTTCATGATTCTCTGCGGGCGCTCGGCCGACCTGCGCAACGAGCGCCGCTGGCACCTTGTAGTACCGATGCTGATGGGCGCCATCGGCCTGCTGATCGCGGTGAACTTCGCCGGCAACCCGGCCATCGCCATCCTCGGCCTGTCGATCGCCACCATGGGCGCCCTCACCGGCCTGCCGATGTTCTGGCCGATGCCTACCGCGCTGCTCAGCGCCAGCGCGGCGGTGGCGGGCCTGGCGATCATCAACTCGGTGGGCCAGATGGCCGGTTTCCTCAGCCCCTATCTGGTCGGTTTCATCAAGGACCAGACAGGCTCGACCGACGCCGCGCTGTATTCGCTGGCGGCGTTGATCGTGCTGGGTAGCCTGGTGGCCTTGCGGGTGACCCGGGCCGGTGCGCTGAGTACTGCAAGGGCCAATTGAACCCATTCGCGGGCTTGCCCGCTCCCACGGGGATACCACAGCATTCGAGCCTGGGGTGATCCTGTGGGAGCGGGCAAGCCCGCGAAGAGGCCCGCTCAGGCCATACACAATTCACTCCCTCCACCGATCGTCAGCTCAACGCATCCCCTCACCGACCCAGGCGTCAAATGGTTCCAAAGGTCCCTTTGGAGAACCGCCATGACCCAGCACGCCGTGGCCCGCCTGGCCCAACTCGACGAACACCGCCCACTGCGCGTGCAGGCCGGCAGCGAGGAAATCATCCTCATCCGCCAGGGCGACCAGGTGCACGCATACCAGGGCAACTGTCCCCACGAAGGCGCCCCACTCAATGAAGGCGTGGTGTGCGGCGGCCTGCTGGTATGCCCCTGGCACAAGGCCGCGTTCGCTGTGGACGAGGGTGCGGTCTGCGAGCCACCGGCCCTGGCCGACCTGCGTCGCTATCGCACCTGGGTCAAGGGCGACGAGGTCTGGGTCGATGACCAGCCCCTGCCCAGAACCGAGCCGCCCCGCCACAGTGATGCCCGTTGTTTCGTGGTGGTCGGCGCCGGTGCCGCAGGCAGTGCCGCAGTCGCCACCCTGTTGGCCCATGGCTTTGCCGGCCGCCTGGTCTGGGTCGATCAGGAACGCCAGTCAGCCTACGATCGTACTTCCCTCAGCAAGTTCGTGATCGCCGGGCAGATGCCGCCCGATGAAGTGCCGGCCCTGCTTGAAGCCGACGCCCTGCGCAAAGGCCAGCTGGAACGCAAGCATGGCAAGGTGCGCACCCTGAACACCCAGAAACGCCAGCTCACCCTGGCCGACGGCCAGCAGATCGACTATGACGCCTGCCTGCTGGCCACCGGCGGCAAGGCGCTGCGGCCCGATATCCCAGGTGTGGAGTTGCCCGGGGTATTTACCCTGCGCTCACGGGAGGATGCCGCGCACCTGCTGGACGCTGCCGAGCCCGGCCAGCCGGCAGTAATCGTCGGCGACGGTTTCATCGGCCTGGAAGCCGCCTCGGCCTTGCGCAAGTACGGCGTGCAGGTGCACCTGGTCACCCGCCACGAGGTCCCCCTGGCCCGCCAGCTGGGCGAGCGCATCGGCCGTAGCATCCGCGAGTTGCACGAACGCAAGGGGGTCATCTTCCACGGCCCCACCGAGGTCGAACGGATCGAAGGCCAAGGCAAGGTCGAGGCGGTGCTGCTGGCCAACGGTGAGCGGCTACAGACGCCATTGGTGCTGCTGGGCACCGGGGTAAGACCGGCGACCGCTTTTATCCAGGGCGTGCTGCTGAGCGAAGACAAATCGGTGCGAGTCGACGCTGAAATGCGCGCTGCAGATGGGCTGTGGGCCGCGGGGGATATCGCCACCTTCCCCCTCAGCGGGCGCCCGGTGCGTATCGAACACTGGCGCCTGGCCCAGCAACATGGGGTCATCGCCGCCGCCAACATGCTCGGCGAGCAGCGCCGCTATGCCGATGTACCGTTCTTCTGGACCTACCAGCACGGCCGCACCTACGAAGTACTGGGCCATGCGCGGGACTGGAACCGTATCGAGTTCGTCGGCGAGCCGGAAAAAGGCGACTTCATTGCCTTGCAATGCGTGGATGAGCGGGTCGAGGCGGTCATCGCCAAGGGCTATTCCGACGCCATGGCGACGCTGTCGCAACGCCTGAAGCGGCCGTTGACCTTGCAGGAAGCCTTGACGCTGATCGGTTGAGGCTGCCTTTCATTGCGCCCCGGTTGTGTGTAAAACGAGTAGATCAGCCGATCGCACAAGGACCCACGCGCATGATCTACCGCCCTCTCGGCCACAGTGGCCTGCAGGTTTCCGCCCTTACCCTGGGCAGCATGATGTTCGGCGAGCAGACCAGCACCGAGGATGCCCTGCGCATCATCGACAAGGCCTGGGGCCAGGGTGTCAACTTCATCGACACCGCAGACGTGTACAACGCCGGGCGTGCAGAGGAAATCGTCGGCGAAGCAGTGGCCCGCCATCGCCAGGACTGGATCGTGGCCAGCAAGGTCGGCTTCGGCCCGGCCGATGGCCTGCCCAACCGCAGCGGGCTGTCGCGCAAACACATCTTCAACGCCCTCGATGCCACGCTGACGCGCATGGACATGGACTACGTGGACCTCTACTACCTGCACCGCGAAGACCACAAAGTGCCGCTGGAAGAGAGCGTGCAGGCCATTGGCGACCTGCTGCGCCAGGGCAAGATCCGCTACTGGGGCGTGTCCAACTTCCGCGGCTGGCGCATCGCCGAAGCCTGCCACATTGCCGAGCGCATGGGCGTGCCCAGGCCGGTGGTGAGCCAGCCGCTGTACAACATCGTCAACCGCCAGGCCGAGCCGGAGCAGCTCACTGCGGCGGCTGCCCACGGCCTTGGTGTGGTGCCATACAGCCCGCTCGCGCGGGGCGTGCTCAGCGGCAAGTATGCGCCAGGCGCAGTGCCAGATGCCGGTAGCCGTGCCGGGCGCCAGGACAAACGCATCATGGAGGTTGAATGGCGCCAGGAGTCGCTGGCCACCGCCCGGCAGATCCAGGCCTATGTTGAAGCCAAGGGCGTGGGTATCGTCGAGTTCGCTATCGCCTGGGTGCTGAACAACCAGCTGGTCAGTTCGGCGATTGTCGGGCCGCGTACGGAAGAACAGTGGGATACCTATGGCGGTGCGCTGGCGGTGAAAATCACGGCAGAGGATGAGGCGTTCATCGATTCATTGGTGACGGCGGGGCATGCGTCGACGCCGGGGTTCAATGATGTGGCGCATTATGTGAGTGGGCGGTTGGCCCGCAGCTGACTTTCCTCCTGTTCCGGCCTCTTCGCGGGCACGCCCGCTCCCACAGGATCACCACAGCCCGGGGAATTGTGGGATCCCTGTGGGAGCGGGCGTGCCCGCGAAGAGGCCAGCAGGGTTGAGCTCAGTTCAGCCAGGGCGCGCGCAGCACAGGCATGCGAACGCATGCCAAACTGGCAGGTGTGGCTGCCAGAGCGATCAAGCGAAGACCTTGATCACCAGTAAATGCACCGGATAGAACAGGTACCCCCAACGTCCCACTGCCGGCACTCGCCAATCATCATGGCGCAGCAACAGCAATCCGACCGGAATGGCCAATGCAGCAACAATCAGCGTCAGCACGGTAAAGGGCGTCAACAGATGTTCCCGCAACCAACTGTTGGTCAGGTTCCCACCCATCGCCAACAGGCACGGCAACAACCAGCTCACACCGCCCTGCCGCCGAGCCATCAAGCAGGCGCCCGGCAGCATCACCCCCGGAAGCCCGTACATCAACTGTTCGCTGAACAGCCACCCTGCAAGCAGACCGGCAAAGCCAAGCGCTCGCGCCGACCTCAACGGATGATGCACACCCCAGGCAACCAGCAACCCCAGCACCAGGGTCGGCATTACGCTGAACGTTGACGAACCACTGTCCAGCCAATGGTACGCAGGTTCCGACAGCACCGCGAACACCAGCATCAGCCCCAGGTAACGCAGGTTGCCGCGGGTATAGAGCGCCCCGCGCCTGGTGCGCGCCACATTCATCGCAATCGCCAGGCAAAACAGCGGAAACGCCAACCGGCCAAGAACGAACAAGCCAACGGCATCAGGCCACAGAAAACGCAGGTGGTCGGCGACCATGGTCAGCATCGCCGTCCACTTGACCAGGTCCAGCCCGGCTGAGCGCACGCCTCAGCGCCCGCGCTCGACTGTTGCGGGCCCCAGGTAACGATCAGTCCAGGCTGCCAGCGGCAAAGGTGGCTGCTGCTCGACGATCCGTCGCCAGATCAGCACCAGGTCGCTGCCATTGAACGCTGCCCCCGGACCTGCGCCCTTCCACATCGAAGGCACATCGGCAATCCAGTGCCCCTGGCTGTCGCGGTGGGCCATGCTGAAGCGGAACGTGTAGTTCCCGGGCAGGCCCATGCGCAGGTCGCTGACCACCAGCGCCTCGCCGACCTGGTCGTAACGCAGCCAGTCATCGGTGAACCAGCTCAAGCGCTGGTGCAGCGGGTCGTTGGCCAATGCTCGGGCCAGTTCAAGGTTACGCGGCAAACGCTGCATTTCTGGCACCTGCTGGTCGAACACACTGCTGATGCCTTCGTAGTAATCGCCATCCGGGGTCTTGGCCAGTACGCGCCATACCAGGCTGTTGAAGGCGATAGGCACGGCACGTACCTGGCTGACGGCGATACCTTGCTGGTCGAGTGCCGCCTGGAAACGCTGCTCGGCCGCCATGCGCCCGGCCAGGCCGAAACCCAGGTAGGCTGCGCCGAACACCAAGGCCAAGGTCAGTAACTGCATAGCCCTGCTCGTCAGCCCTTTGACAAGGGCGTAGCTCACCGCCGCCAGCAGCGGCACGGTGTAGATCGGGTCGATGATGAACACTGCTGCCCAGCTTTCCGGGGTGGCCTGCAAAGGCCAGAACAACTGCGTGCCGTAGACTGTGAAGGCGTCGAGCAACGGGTGGGTGACCAGCACCAGCCAGAATGCCAGGAACAACCTGGGCAAGGTATAGCCCTTGCCTGGCCAGCACTTGTTGACCAGCCAGGCCAGCAGCATGGCCAGCCCGGTGAGCACGAACAGGGAGTGGGAAAAACCGCGGTGGTAGGTCATCTGCGACACCGGATCGGCGTAGCGGATGATCACGTCAAGGTCGGGCAGCGTACCCAGCGCTGCGCCATACAGCAGCGAGCGGCGGCCCTGGATACGGCCGAGTACGGTCCCTTGCAGGGCTGCGCCGAGTACTGCTTGGGTGATGGAGTCCAAGGGAGCATTCCTGAAATCTTGGTTTCAGAAAGCTACCCTCATCCAGGGCTGATGCGCAATTCCCGTGTGTTTGGGCCGCTCCTACAGAGATCCCCGATACCCAGGGATTTCCGCGTGCACATGTGGATTATTCAGAACAACTGCCAGGTGTACACCAGCGTCAAGCGGTTCTCGTCGATGTCGCTGCGGTAGTTGGAGCGGGCCATGGCATTGCGTACCCGGATCCCCAGCCCCTTTAACGCTCCGCTCTGCACCGCGTAACCAATGTCCAGGTCACGCTCGCGGTCACGCCCTTCATAACCCAGCCCGGTATCGACATTGTTACCGGTTATGTAGCGCACGGTCGCAGTCAGCCCCGGCACCCCCATGGCCGCGAAGTTGTAGTCGTAACGCACCTGGTACGAGCGTTCGTCGGTGTAGGCGAACTCATAGGTTGGCACTTCGTTACCCAGCGGCGAGATGTTGGCGAATACCCGTGGAAACGGGCTGTCACCATAGATGCCCTGGTAGCCGGCATGGAAGCTGTGCCCGCCATGCCGGGCGGTGAACATGGAGAAGAACGCCTGGTTGTCGATGTTGCCGAGCAACGCATCGCCATCCTCGCGCGCGGTGAAATACCCCAGGTTGGCGCTGAGCACCCAGTTGCCTGCGGGCTGGTTGTGCTTGAGGCCGACAAAGCCCTGTTCGTAGATGTCCTCCAGCTGCCCATACCACAGGCTGACACTGCTCTGGTTGGCATTGAACGCATAGTCGCCGCCCAGGTAGCTGAAGGCGTCGCTCGCTGCCTGGCGCATCGGCACATGGCCGAGCATGGCGTTCATCTTGCCGTCGCCGCCTTCATTGCGCAGGTGGGTGCTTTTCAGGTGCCCGGCCTGCATGGTCAGGCCGTCGATTTCCGCCGAGCTCAGGCTTGCGCCCTGGTAGGTCGGTGGCAACAGGCGGATGTCGCTGAAGGTCAGCACTGGCAAGTTGGGTTGCAGTTCGCCGATGCGCAACTCGGTCCTGGACAGCCGGGCCTTGAAGGTAGGCGCCAGGCGGCTGTATTCATCGGCGGCCCGGCCATCGCTGTGTACCGGCAGCAACCCGGTGTTGGTGCGGTCGGGGCTGCTGTCGAGCTTGATGCCCAGCAGGCCCAGGGCATCCACGCCAAAGCCGACCTTGCCCGGGGTGTAGCCCGACCTGAAGTCGAGGATGAAGCCCTGGGCCCACTCCTCGGCCCTGGATTGCCGGTTGGCCCCGACAATGTCGGAGAAGTCGCGGCTGAAGTAGTAGTTACGGGCACTCAGGGTGGCCTTCGAATCCTCGAAGAAACCGCCTTCGGCGGCCAGCAACGGTTGGCTGAGCAAAGTCAGGCCCAGGGCGACGCAAGGGGTGTGGTTCATTCCGAAGCTCTCTTGATCTTGTTTTTATGGGTAAAGCGTTGGAAACACGGCGGTTCATGGGGTACGGCGCAGCACCTCCCCGGCCCGTGGCTGGCGCAGCCTGAGCAACGCATGGGCCAACAGGCCGAACAGCAAGCCCCAGAACGCTGCCGACAGGCCCAGGAAGGCCACCCCCGAAGCGGTGACCAGAAAGGTGAACAACCCGGCATCGCGCTCGGCCGGCTCCGCCAGGCTGCGGGCGAGCGCCTCGCTGATCGCGCCGTACAGCGCCAGCCCGGCCAGTGCTGCGATCAGGGCAGCGGGAAATGCGGCGAACAGCGACATCAGCGTGGCCCCGGCGATCCCCAGCAGCAGGTACAGCGCACTGCCCGCCACCGCCGCGACATAGCGCCGCTGGGGGTTTTCATGGGCTTCATGCCCAGCGCACAGGCTGGCGGTGACCGCAGCCAGGTTCAGCCCGTGGCAACCGAACGGCGCCAGCGCGGCACCGGCCAGCGCGCTGGCCCTGATGATCGGGCTGGCCGGCGTGGGGTAACCGGCGTTGCGCAGCACCGCCATGCCCGGCATGAACTGCCCGGTCAGGGCCACCAGCACCAACGGCAGTGCCAGGCTGAATACCGCTGCCAGGCTGAATTGCGGGGTGACCCACTGCGGCGACGCCAGCTCAAGCACCAACGCTTCGCTGCGAAACGCCCCGCTGGCCACGGTCACCACCATGCCCACGCACAGCACCGCCGCCACGGCGTAGCGCGGCTGCACCCGGCGCATCAGCACGTAGGTGACGAACATTGCCAGGACCAGCAGCGGCTGCACCGGCAAGGCGCGGAACACCTCGATGCCGAAACTGAACAGGATGCCGGCCTGCATGCCTGCGGCGATGGAACCCGGCAAACGCGCAATGATGCTGTCGAAGGCCCCGCTGATGCCGATCAGCAGCAGGACCAGGTTGGCCACCAGGTACGCGCCCACGGCCTGTTCCAGGCCCAGTTGCGGCAAGGCGGTGACCAGCAAAGCCGAGCCAGGGATCGACCAGGCGATAACCACCGGTACCCGGTAGCGCAGGCTGAGCAGTGCGCCGAGCACGGCACTGCCCATGGACACCGCCCACACCCAGGAAGACAGTTGCCGATGGGACAGGCCGGCGGCTTCGGCGGCGTGGAAGATGATCACCAAAGGGCCTGCGTAGGAGATCGTCGTGGCGATGCAGCCGGCGACCAGGGCCGACAGGGAGCAGTCCTTGATCAGGGTTTTCATTATTGTCTCGCAAGGCGGCGGCCGGCCTTCGTGGCTGGCTCTTGTTTTATGCTGGCTTCTTCGCGGGCTCGCCCGCTCCCACAGAGACCGTGAACCGGTGGGAGCGGGCAAGCCCGCGAAGAAGCCACCTCGGTGTATCAGGCCTCCTGCAAAGCCCGCGGGCGCCGATTGCGCTGCTCATCCGCGCAGCCCTGGGCCCGCTGCAACCGGAAGTCGAACTTCAGCTCGGCATGCCGCCCCGCCTCGCCTTCGACGAATACCACCTCGCCCACCAGCCCATCGCGCGTGGCATAGGCAAAGTCATCCCACAGGTACTTGTCCCCGGCCAGGTTGATCTGCGTGGTCAGGTGCCGATGCCCCGGCGCCGAGATGAAGAAGTGCACATGCGCCGGGCGCTGGCCATGGCGGCCCAGCAGGTCCAGGCATTCCTGGGTCGGCCCCTGCGGATCGCAGCCATAGCCCGACGGCACGATGGAGCGCGCACGGTAGCGCCCTTCCGCGTCGGTGACGATGCGCCGGCGCAGGTTGTACTCGGACTGGCTCTTGTCGAAGAACGAATAAGTGCCACGAGTATTGGCATGCCACAGGTCGACCGTGGCCCCCGGCAGCGGCCGGCCTTGCGAGTCGAGCACCTGGCCCTCCAGGTACATCAGCGTGGCCACGTCCTGCTCGCTGCCGTCGTCCATGCGCACTTCACCTTCGGCGATGGGCGCACCGGCCACGTACAGCGGGCCTTCAATGGTGCGTGGGGTGCCGCCGATCAGGCCTGCCTGCTGGTCCTTGGCATCCTGCAGCAGGTCGAGGAAGTGCTCGACGCCAAGCCCCGCCACCAGCAGCCCGGCCTCGCCACGGCCGCCCAGGCGGTTGAGGTAGTCGACGGCATGCCAGAACTCGTCCTCGCTGATTTCCAGGTCTTCGATCAGCCGCGCGGTGTCCTGCAGCACACGCTGCACGATGCGCTTCAGGCGCGGGCTGCCGGCATCGTTGCCGAAGCCTGCGGCCTCTTCGAAGAACTGCTTAACCTCGGCAGTGTGGGAAATTTTCACGGTCATGGTGGGTCACCTCATGTGTTGTTCAGGTATTACGCCTGCGCTGCAATGGCCTGGGCATGCCGACGGCCGCTGGCCAGGTGCACGGCCATGGCCAGCGCGGCAATGGCGCCCGGGATGGCGAAGGCGATGAAATTGAGTTGCAGGGGCAGGTTGATGCCCATCAGCGCACCACCCAGCAGCGGGCCGACGATTGCGCCGTTACGGCCGATGCCAGAGGCCCAGCCCAGCCCGGTGGAACGCACCGACAGCCCGTACAGCTGAGCGGCACCGGCATACAGCAGGATCTGCGTGCCGATGGTGGTGGCGCCGGCAATGAAGATCAGCAGGTACAGCACCGGCATCGGGCTGTTGACGCCAAGCAGGCTGATCGACAGCGCGGCGGCCATGAAGAACATCGCCTTGACCTTGACCAGGTTGTAGCGATCGCCCAACCAGCCACCCAGAATCGCCCCGGCCATGCCGCCGAAGTTCAGTGCCAGCAGGAACGACAGGCTCGAGCCCAGGCTGTAGCCGGCGTTGGCCATCAGCTTCGGCAACCATGAACTGAGTGCATAGACCATCAGCAGGCAGCAGAAGAACGCCAGCCACAGTGCCAGGGTGCGAATGGCCAGGCCGTTGCGGAACAGTTCCAGCACCGACGCCCCGGTGCCTTTGCGGTCGGCAGCCTGCAGCACGTCATCTGCCTGCACGTCGCAATCCGGGTCCAGCCGCTTGAGCAGCTTGCGGGCCTCGTCGGTACGGCCCTGGCGCACCAGGAAACCAATCGATTCAGGCAGGTAGCAGAGGATCACCGGCAACAGCAGCAGCGGTACCGCAGCGACGAAGAACATCGACTCCCAGCCGAAACGCGGCAGCATGAAGATGCCGACACCCGCCGAGAGCATGCCGCCCAGCGAGTAGCCGCTGAACATGATCGCTACCAGCGTGCTGCGCAGTCGCTTGGGCGCGTACTCGTTCATCAGTGCCACGGCGTTGGGCATGAGGCCGCCACAGCCCAGGCCGGCAATGAAACGGTAGATACCGAACTCGCTCGGGCTGCTGGCGAACCCGTTGAGGAGGGTCGCCCCGGAGAACAAGGCAAAACAGATGGCGATGCCCTTCTTGCGACCGATGCGGTCGGCAAGGCTGCCGAATGCCAAGGCGCCAAACATCATGCCGAACAGCGCATAGCTGCCCAGTGCACCGGCCTGCAACGGGGTCAGCCCCCACTCCTTCATGATCACCGGCAGTACCACGCCGTAGATGAACAGGTCATAGCCGTCGAAGATCAGCAGCAGGCCGCACCAGGCCATGACCATCCAGTGGTAAGGGGTAAAGCGCGCGTTATCGATGATCGGGTGTACGTCAAGGGTTCGCATGGCATCTGTCGCTCTTGTTTTTGTTGTGAAAGAAAGCTCTTGCCTTGGGGTGTCGATCAGCCGAGGTCGCCGCCCCCTACCGGCAAGGTCACGCCGGTGATGTACGAGGCTTCGTCGGAAGCGAGGAACAGGATTGCGCCCACCTGCTCGTCGATGCTGCCGTAGCGGTGCATCAGGCTGCTGTCGAGGGTCTGGTCGACGATCTGCTGGTACCAGCGCCTTTCCTGTTCGGTCTGCTCGGCACTGTTGCGTGGCACGCGCCGCGGTGGCGCTTCGGTGCCGCCGGGCGCGGTGGCGTTGACACGGATGCCGCGCCCGGCGGTTTCGAAGGCCAGGCACGCAGTCAGCGCGTTGACGCCGCCCTTGGCCGCGCCGTAAGGCACGCGGTTGACGCCACGGGTGGCGATGGACGAGACGTTGACGATGGCGCCGCTGCCACGTTCGAGCATGTACGGCAGTGCGGCATGGCAGCACCACAGGGTGGGGAACAACGAGCGGCGCACTTCGGCTTCGATCTGCTCCACTTCGTAGTGTTCGAAGGGCTTGGCCCAGATAGTGCCACCCACGTTGTTGACCAGGATGTCGAGGCGGCCGAACGCTTCAACCGCGCCGGCCATGACCCGGGCGCAGTCGCCATGCTGTTCCAGGTCGGCGGTGAGGGTAAGCATGCCCTCGCCGGCCAGTTCGTGAACCAGTTCGGAGCGGTCTACCGCGACCACTTGTGCGCCTTCGGCCTTGAGCCGCCAGCACACGCCACGGCCGATGCCCTGGGCGGCACCGGTGACCAGGGCGACCTTGCCTTGGAATCGGTTGTTCATGTCCATCTCTCCGGTTCGCCACAGTTCCTGTGGGAGCGGGCGTGCCCGCGAATGCGTCCGACCAGACAAAGTTGTTGAACCTGCTGGCCTCTTCGCGGGCACGCCCGCTCCCACAGGGCGGCGTATTGCTTGGGATAAAAGGAATCAGGCCGCCGCAGCGAACTTTTCGTAGTAGAAATTCGCCGGGGTTATGCCCTGCTCGCGCACGTACTGGCTGACCGCCTCGACCATCGGTGGCGGGCCGCACAGGTACACATCCACATCGCCGTCGTTGAGGTGGCGCGGCTCGATGTGCTGGGTCACGTAGCCCTTGTGCGGGTACTGGCTGTCCGGGTTGGCCACGCAGGCGCTGAAGGTGAAGTTGGGGATGCGCGCTGCCAGCGCCTGCAGGCGGTCGAGCTCGACCAGATCAAAGTCGTTGGTCACGCCGTAGATCAGGTGCAGTGGGTGCTCGCTGCCCTGCTCGGCGATCTTCTCCAGCATCGCCGTGAACGGCGCCAGGCCGGTGCCACCGGCCAGCAGTAGCAGCGGGCGCTGGATAGGCCGCAGGTAGAAGCTGCCCAGCGGCCCGGCCAGGGTCATGCTGTCGCCGGCCTTGGCCAGGTTGGTCAGGAAGCTGCTCATCAGCCCACCCGGCACGTTGCGGATCAGGAAGCTGACCTCGCCGTCCTTCTGTAGCGAGCTGAACGAATAGGCGCGGCTCTGCTCGCTGCCCGGCACCTTGAGGTTGACATACTGCCCCGGCAGGAAGGCCAGGCGGCTGAGGGCCTCGCCCTTTATCGACAGGGCAATGGTGCTGGCCGACAGCTGGCGGACATCGCTGATGGCGGCTTCGAAGCTTGCCTGTTCGGTCTTGCACAGCTGCGACGAAGCCGGGATGCGGATGACGCAGTCGCTTTCGGCGCGCATCTGGCAAGTCAGGACGTAGCCTTCGGCGATTTCGTCTTCACTCAGGGCGTCTTCGATGAAGTTGTCGCCCAGGTCATAGCGCCCGGACTCGGCCTTGCACTTGCAAGTACCGCAGGCGCCGTCGCGGCAGTCCAGCGGGATATTGATACCCTGCCGATAGGCGGCGTCGGCCACGGTTTCATGGCCGCTGGCCTCGATGAAACGGGTGACCCCGTCTTCGAAATTCAGTGCGATCTGGTAGCTCATGTTGCACCTCGCGGGCGAGCCTGGCCACGGCGTGTCGCAGGACGCACCGGGCAGCGCTCGCAATAACCTGGATCAGATGTGGTAGATGTCGATGACCTGGCGCACGTAGTCGTTCTTCAGCACCACCTTCTTGGCCTTGATCAGCGGCTGTTCGCCGCGCAGGTCGAGGGTATAGAAGCTGGTGCCGAAGTAGCTGTCGGTGGTCTTGTAGCGGAAGCTCAGGGTGTGCCAGTTGAAGCGCACCTGGCAGCTACCCTCGCCCTGCTCGACGATCTCGATGTTGCTGATGTTGTGCGAGGTACGGGTGTCGGGCACGGTCGCACTGGAGCGCTCTGTCTTGATGCGGAACACCCGGTCTTCCAGGCCGCCACGGTTGCCGTACCAGATCAGCGAGATTTCGCTTTGCGGGTCTTCGGTAAGGGTGTCGTCATCGTCCCAGCTCGGCATCCAGAAGCTGGCATCGCTGGCGTACAGTTCCAGCCACTGGTCCCACTGGGCGTCGTCGAGGTAGCGCGCTTCACGGTAGAGGAAGTCGCGCACGGTTTCATACAGGCTCATTGCACGGCCTCCACGGGGATCAGTTGCTGTTCGTCCTTCAGCGCCTGGATCATGGTTTCCTGCCAGTACTTGTGCTGCAGCACGAACAGGCCTTCGTCCTCGGTGCGCACGCCGGACAGCAGTGGCTTGAGCTCGATTTCCCTGGCCGCCTCGTCTGCGCCTTCCACCCAGTGGGCAGCGCCGCGGGACATGTCGTTCCAGCCGGTGCCGCCGCCGTAGCCGGTCTGGCACGAGCGGAACTCCTCCAGGTCATCCGGGGTGGCCATGCCGCTGACGTTGAAGAAGTCTTCGTACTGGCGAATGCGCTTGGCACGGGCATCGGCGCTCTCGCCTTTCGGCGCGATGCAGTAGATGGTGATTTCGGTCTTGTTCACCGAAATCGGCCGGGCGATACGGATCTGCGAACTGAACTGGTCCATCAGGTACACGTTCGGGTACAGGCACAGGTTGCGCGAGTTCTCGATCATCCAGTCGGCACGGGCCTGGCCGAAGTCTGCGGCCAGTTGGGCACGGCGCTCGTAGGCCGGGCGGTCCTCGGGGTTGGCCCAGCGGGTCCACAGCAGTAGGTGGCCGTGATCGAACGAGTAGAAGCCACCACCCTGCTTGGCCCAGGCGCCCGCACTCATGGTCTTGATCTCGTCACCCGCCTCGCGCTGCTTGCGTTGGTTCTGGGTGGCGGCGTAGTTCCAGTGCACGGAGCTTACGTGGTAGCCGTCGGCGCCGTTCTCGGCGGTGAGCTTCCAGTTGCCTTCGTAGATGTACGAACTGGCACCGCGCAGCACTTCCAGGCCTTCTGGCGACTGGTCGACGATCATGTCGATGATCCTGGCCGATTCGCCCAGGTGCTCGACCAGCGGTTTCACGTTGGCATTCAGGCTGCCGAACAGGAAGCCGCGGTACGACTCGAAGCGCGCGACCTTGGTCAGGTCGTGGGAGCCGTCGCAATTGAAGCTTTCGGGGTAGCCGGCGTTGCTCGGGTCCTTCACTTTCAGCAACTTGCCGCTGTTGTTGAAGGTCCAGCCGTGGAACGGGCAGGTGTAGCTGGAGCGGTTGCCGCGCTTGTGCCGGCACAGCATGGCGCCGCGGTGGCTGCAGGCGTTGAGGAAGGCATTGAGCTCACCGTCCTTGTTGCGCGCGATGAAAATCGGCTGGCGCCCCATGGTCAGGGTGAGGAAGTCGTTTTTCTCAGGGATCTGGCTTTCGTGGGCCAGGTAGATCCAGTTGCCCTCGAAGATGTGTTTCATCTCCAGGTCGAACAGGCGGGGGTCGGTGAACATCTCGCGCTTGCAGCGGTAGATGCCCTTTTCACGGTCGTCCTCGAGCAAGGCATTGAGGTAGTCGAATCCCAGGGACATGGCCAGGGTCTCCCTTGTTATTGTTTAGACCTGGTCAGGTTAGGGAGACGGCTGGCGGGGGACTATCCGGATTGTGCAGAGTGCTATCCAGCTTTGCCGGGATCTCGCACGTTCGGAATTTGCCGTTTGGGGTCATGTAGCCAACTGATGGCACTAGGAGTATTTTTGGCGAGCTTCATCTTTTCATAGAGAGGAACGAGCACGCTGATCGCCTCGCTTAGTCGACTCTGCGAACTGATAGGTGCTGCAGCTTGGCTGACTGACATAAGACAAATGGTGTGTTGTGCATGAAATGCAAACAACTGGCAGAAATATCAGGTGGCCAAGCGGGCGGGTGTCATCTCCGCCGCTTGAACGTCTGTGACGGCAACTCACCAAACTGCTGCCGATAGACCTCGGAAAAACGCCCCAGATGAAGGAAACCGTAATCCAGGGCAAGCTCCGTCACGCTGCGCACGCCACACGTCGGGTCGCTCAGGCATGCATGCACCCGCTCCAGCTTGCGCTGGCGCATGTAATGCTTGGGCGTGGTGCCCAGATGCTGGTCAAATAACCCATACAGCGAGCGCACGCTCATACAGGCCTGCTCCGCCAGTACTTCAGCCGACAACTCCAGCTTCAGGTTGCGCTCGATGTAGTCAAGAATGCGCTCCAGCCCTGCTTGCGGTGCACTCAGGCATTCCCGGCGGATATTGGTGCTCATCAGGGTCAGCAGCTTGCTGGCAACGATCTGGCTGTAATGGCCCTGCACCCTGGGCAGTGAGTCGCTCACCTCTGCCTCATGGCAGACCATGGCCAGCAGGTTGACGAACCCGTCCAGCTCGTCCAGCCGGTAATGGTTGCGCAGGAACCGGACGCCACCTTCAGGCCGGTGCCAGCGCTGTTCATCGCAAATCGAATCCAGCAACCGGGTCGGCACCTTGAGGATGAACTTCTCGCAGTCTTCCGAGTAAGTCAGGTCTACCGGATCGTCGGGGTTGATCAGCAACAGCTCGCCGGGCACCAGATGATGCTCACGCTTGTGCCCGCGCCACAGGCAGTTGCCGTTCAACAGCACCTGCAGGTGGTAGATGGTTTCCAGTGCCGGCGAGGTAACGCGAACGCTGCCGCCGTAGCTGATGCGGCACAGGTCCAGCTCAGCGAACTTGCGGTGGCTGAGGCTGGCTTGCGGATGAGTGGTGCGCGACAGCCCGATGCAATGCTGGCCGACATGCTGGTTGACATAATCGGACACAGCATAAGGGTCGGCGTGGTGAAACACGCTACTGCGCTCGCTCAGCAGGCGGCTTTCCATAGGCAAGGCACTCGGTATCGTTATTGTTCTGGTCGCCGCTTCCTACCGCCTTTTGGGCTGTGGTTGCGGTCGTCACGGTCATTGTATCGAGCCGGTTGCGGGTCACGGGGGCAGGCGACAACCGGTGGATGGGCACACTACAGCAAAAAGCGGGTGGTTGGGCAATGCGGCAATGGGATTGGATGGGCGGATGGCGGACATTTAACAAGCGAACAGTGTTCGGTTATCGAACGCTACTTTTCCTGAGCCTGCCCTTTCGCGGGCGCGCCCGCTCCCACAGGCTCACCTCCGCCATCTAGACTGGTGCAAAACCATGTGGGAGGGGGGATGTTCGCGAAGAGGCCAGAACAGGCAACCCATATTCTCCAAAAACAGCTTGCAACATAAAGCCTCGGTACGCCTATCCGTCCATACTGCAATAACAGCATAACTGCGGGCATACCACTCATTAAAACCGCATTAACTTTCATATTAATTTGTAATCTTTAAAGTCGCCGACCTGCCTAATCCATTTCATGAGTTTCTTGCCATCTGATGGATTCATACCAGACTTAATAGCGCCCGGAATAGCGTCGAGCAGCGCGCCCTCAGTACGAGGCATAACGTGATCCAGAAATTCACTCACCCCATAAATAAACTGCCTATGTTTCGGCAGTACTTCTCTCCACTGCACTGTTACGCCTAGCAGTATATCTAACGCCGCTGAACGCGACATGGCCTTAACTTGTGGCTTTAGTTCTGGACGAGAAGCCACTATATCTTGAGCATTCACATTTCTCACTAGCTGTTTATAGTCTTTGGCAGGCTGACCACCCCAAATCCCATTCAAATCCAGCGGAATGGTGCCCATTATCTTCCCTTCAGAACGGCTCGCTGCATCCAAGAGTGGGCTTTCTGTCTTCGCGAGTACATTTTGCGCCAATCGCTTTAGCGTGGGTACCTTGAACCTTTTAATCCTGTTAGTACCCATGGGGTCAGAGAAATTTAAAGGGTCTCCTTCACAGTACGCATATGGGTTCAGCCCACCGCTCAAAAATGGGCTAAAGTTGTCAGGCGATGCAAAGCGCATTAGTCTGAACAAGTACATTCTTCTGCCCAGCCCTAGATGATAGCCGCCAGCACAACCATCCAACATCTCACCATTGAACTTGAGCCTCCAGCCCGAGGGTGAGGTGGAGGCCGTCCCGTAAGGTGTGTAAGCCCATGAATGTGTCATCATCAATTCTCCGCTAGACGTCGCAAGCGTAGGCATTTCCATGACTTCAGGAAACTAGCAAAAATATCAGGTGCAGCCCCAGCAACGTGTCGTGGTGACTGAGATCCGGGGCCGCCACGCGCCACTTTCGCGACGCTCGCTCCTACAACGGGCCGGCGTAACGGCCATTGTCACTGTACGGGCAGGAAGTTCATCAGCAGCAGACTCTGGGCATAGTTGAGCCCTATCCGCCGATACCGCTCATCCAGCAATTCCGCCAGTAAATCCAGCCGCGCCACGATCTTGCCAAACTCCACGGCAAAACTCAGGTTACTGCCCTCCTCCGAAATCTCATTGGAAAACAGCAGCAGCACCCCATTGGCATCCTGCCGCTGGCTGAGCATCCAGGTAGCCTTCTCGATATTGCGCGCCGCATTGTTGACGAACAGCGGGTCGATGGTATCAGTCATGTAGAACTCGGTACGGCCGCCGTGCGCGGTGATCAGCATGCTGCCGATGGCGTAGATGAAGGCGCCGACCCGGTCACCGCGAAACTCGGGACTCAGGGCGTAGCTCAAGGCTGCAAGATCACGACGGTTGCCCAATTGCGGCAAGGGCTGGCGTTGTTCGATGGCGATACGGATCTGCTGCTCGGCAGTGGCAGCGTCCACGTAACCGGACAGCTTCCACTGGTTGGGGTTGCGCAGGTACAGCTTGTTCATCAGCAGGTACAAGCTCTGCAGGTTGTCGCGCATGGACAGCGTGGCCATGCGGTCGACGCTGGTCTGGAACAGCTCGCTGGGCTTGCCGTTGCCGAACTGATCGAGCATGTCACGGCCCTGCTGCTGGGTACAGGCGCACAGGCATGTGAGGGTGCCTGCCAGCAGCAGGCGAGAGAAGGCATTCGGTTTGCTTGCAACCATCGGCACCGGGTCGATATTCGGCGGCCGCACCGGGGATCAGAGCGGCCTGGCCAAGCATAGAGCCCGGAAACGGGAAAAAGTGCGGTGGTTGGAGAGGATGGATAGCGGTGCCGGCCTTTTCGCGGGCTTGCCCGCTCCCACAGACTCACCACAGATGTCGAGAACTGTGGGGTCCCTGTGGGAGCGGGCAAGCCCGCGAAGAGGCCTGTACCGGCAACACATGAATCACATGGCGTGCCGCAACATCTCCACCATCTGCGCATGCAGCGCCGGGTCACCACAGGCCACCACGCACCCACCATTCTGCGCGCTGCTGCCATCCCACGCGGTGATAACCCCTCCCGCGCCTTCGATGATCGGCATCAGTGCCTGCACGTCATACGGCTGCAGGCTGGCCTCGACGATCACGTCGACAAACCCGGAAGCCAGCATGCAGTAGGCATAGCAGTCGCCACCGTAGCGCATCAGCCGCGCCTTGCCGGCAACAGCCTCGAAGGCTGCCTTGCGCGCGGAGGTATCGAACATGTCCGGCGTGGTGCACATCAGCGTGGCCGAGGCCAGGTCGGCGCAGGCGCGGGTCTTCAGCGGCGTACCGCTGCGCCAGGCACCTTCCGGCGTGCCGACAAAGCGCTCGCCGGTAAACGGCTGGTTCATCACCCCGACCACCGGGCGTGTACCGTCGTTCAGCGCAATCAACGTGCCCCACAGCGGCAGGCCGGTGATGAAGGCACGGGTGCCGTCGATCGGGTCCAGCACCCAGGTCAGCGGGCTGCTGCCGACTGCCACACCGGCTTCTTCGCCAAGAATGCCATGCTCGGGATAGCGGGCCTGGATCAGCGCGCGCATGGCGTCCTCGGCGGCCTTGTCAGCCACGGTTACCGGGTCGTACAGGCGCCCCCCCTTGTCCTCGACGTCCAGGCTGGCGCGAAAATATGGCTTGATCGCCACGGCAGCGGCATCGGCCAGCTGCTCGGCGAAAGCGCGGAATTCGCCGATCTGTTCAGCACTCAGGGACATGGGGCGGGCCTCGTGAAAATGATGGGGCCCGCATCATACCCGACACGTCGTGCCGCGCCAGCATCCGTCAGGTGCTCATGCCGCCCTGCGCGGTCTAGACTGAACAAGACCAAGTCACCGGGGGGCTGCCACACGTGGAGGTGTGAGATGAGCCAGTTCAAGCGTCTGTTCGTCATGCTCGGCCCGCAGATGCGCCACACGCCGGCGCTGCAACGCGCTGCGGCGCTGGCGGAATCCAGCGGGGCCTTGCTGGATATCAATGTGTTCGTCGACGATGTCGACACCTTCGGCCTGATGAGCGATAGCCGCGAGCGTGAACGGCTGCTCAGCGACAACCGCCAATGGCTGGCGGACGAAGCCGAACAGCTGACAAATGCCGGCCTGGATGTATCTACCGAATTGCTGCTGACCCGCGACCCGCTGCGCAGCGTGCTGGAGCGGGTCGAACAGCTGGGTTGCGACCTGCTGATCAAGGACGTGCAGCACGAACCGGTGCTCAAGCGCCTGCTGGTAACGCCCCTGGACTGGCAGTTGCTCAAGGACAGCCCGGTCGCCGTGCACCTGGTCAGCGATATCCGCCTGCCCCTGCCGCGGCAGATTGCCGCCGCGGTGGACCTGAACAGCCATGGCGCTGGCGAGCACCTGGACGAGCAGGTCATCCACTGCGCCCATGCCCTGGCCCTGCAGTGCAATGCCGAGCTGCACCTGCTGCACGTGTGCGACGCGGCCAAGACCCACATTGCCGACTTCGGTGCCGGTACGGTGACCATGCCCGGCTTCGATGTCAGCGTGCGGACCGCGCAGCGGGCAGCGTTCAACCGGCTGGGCGACCAGCATCAGATCCCGCTGGAACGCAGGCACTTCCTGGAAGGGGCCGCGATCAAGGCCATTGCCCAGTTCGTCGGCCACAGCCGGGCGGATGTGATAGTGATGGGCAGCCATCGGCATGACACCCTGCAGACGTTCCTGGGCGGGACCACCGCGCATGTGCTGGAGCATCCGCTGTGCAATGTGCTGGCGATCAAGGCGGTTCGTTGAGAGCTGCTGCCCCTGAACTGGCCTATTCGCGGGCTCGCCCGCTCCCACAGGTTCGTCACAGGCTCAGGATTTGTGCATGACCTGTGGGAGCGGGCGTGCCCGCGAAGAATCCAGCACAAATTCCACGTGGTATCTGGCACACCAGTGCCACACAAAAAGAATGCATTTGATAATGATTCGTAGTAGTTTTTCGGCGTTTATCCACCCTACCCTCAGCGCCCTACTCCAGGATCGTACCGTCGATGCGTCGCACGTTCGTTTCGCTTTGTGTGCTTCATGCTGTCTCCCCGCTGGTCTTTGCCGAGCCTGAACCGCTCAGCGAACCCGCCCAGATCGAACTTCAGGCCCTGAACATTACCAGCAGCGCCGACAGCGAACGTGCCGATGGCCCGGTCGAGGGCTACAAGGCTTCCCGTTCGGCCAGCGCCACCCGCACCGACACCGCCCTGCACGAGACCCCGCAATCGGTCAGCGTGGTGCCCAAGGATGTTCTGCAAGACACCGGCGCCACGCGCCTTCAGGACGGCCTGGACTACGCCGGAGGTGTCGGCCGCGCCAACAACTTCGGCGGCCAGGGCCTGACCAGCTTCACCGTGCGTGGCTTCACCACCGGCGAATTCTACCGCAACGGTTTTCCGATCAACCGTGGCTACCCCAATGCGCCCGATGCCAACACTGTCGAGCGCCTTGAAGTGATCCGTGGGCCGGCCAGCAGCCTGTACGGCCGTGGCGACCCCGGCGGCACCTTCAACGTGGTCAGCAAGCAGCCGCTGCCAGAGTCCAAGGTCACCCTGGGCAGCCAGTTCGATGACCAGGGCATGCACCGCGCGACCCTGGATGCTACCGGGCCGCTGAACCAGGATGGCTCGCTGGCCTACCGCCTGAACCTGCTGGGCGAAGGTGGCGAGAGCTTCCGCGACGATGTGGAAAGCGAGCGCTATGACGTGGCGCCAGTGCTCAGCTGGCAGGTCAACGACAGCACCAGGATCGTCTTCGAAGGCGACTTCATGCGCAACAACCATCCGCTGGACCGCGGCCTGACCCGCTACCCGACCCAGACCGGCAGCGCCTCGCGTAACACTTACATCTGGGAAAAAGGCAGCGACAACCTACTGCACAACGACAACAACATGGCGCAGGTGCGCTTCGAGCACCTGCTCAACGACAACTGGACGCTGGGCGGTGGGTTCCAGTTCCTGGATGGTTCGCTCAAGGGTAATGCGGTTGAAGCCAACAAAGCACCTGCAGACGGCCGCACCCTGGAACGTAACTTCAACTACCGCAAGCTGGAGTGGACCGACCGCGACTGGCAACTGAACCTGACCGGGCATTTCGATACCGGAGCGTTCAGCCATACCTTGCTGACCGGCGTCGAATACGAGAACTACGACTACAACTCGATTATCCAACGCTCCTCCGCTGCTGATGGCACCTACCCCATCGACATCTACAACCCAGTCCTTGGCCAGACTCGACCTGCGCTCACCCGCACCACCACCTGGGACAAGGAAAACCTGCAGACCTGGGCCTTCTTCATCCAAGACCAGGTGGCCCTGACCGAGCGCCTGAAGGCGCTGGCGGGAGTGCGCTTCGAACGTTTCGAGCATGACTACGACGACAAGCTGCCGACCAACCGCGACTTCAACAAGGCCGAAAACGGCGTCACTCCGCGTTTCGGCCTGATCTACGACCTGACTGATACCGTGGCGGTCTATGCCAACACCGCGCGTTCGTTCAAGCCCAACACCGGCACGCCTGCCAGCGGCGGCGGTGGCTTTGACCCGGAAAAAGGCAAGTCCTACGAACTGGGCATGAAATGGGAGGCGCTCGACCGCCAACTCAGCATCGATGCCGCGATCTACCATATCGTCAAGGAAAACGTACTGGCCAACGACCCGAACGACACCACCAACACCTACAAAATCGCCGCCGGGGAGGTGCGCAGCCGTGGTCTGGACATCAACATCGCTGGCAATCTGACACCGGAGTGGCGCGTGATTGGTGGTTATGCCTACGTAGACGCCGAAGTGACCAAGGATACGACCCTGCCCAAGGGCACGCGCCTGGCCAACATCCCGCGCAACAGCTTCAGCCTGCTGAACACGTACGAGTTCCAGGATGGCCTGGCCAAAGGGCTGGGGTTGGGGGTTGGGGTGAAGTACGTGGATGATCGCGCCGGCCAGACGGCAGCCACGACCTACACCATGGAGCGCTACAGTGTGGTGGACCTGCTGAGTTACTACAAGGTCAACGAACACGTGCGGTTGAACCTGGACGTGAAGAACGTGTTCAACAAGGGCTATGATGAGGGGGCGTTCAACAACTACGTCTACCCGGGGGCACCGCGCACGGTGCAGGCCGGGGTTTCCTATACCTTCTGAATTGCCGGGGCTGCTTTGCAGCCCATCGCGACACAAGGCCGCTCCTACAAGGAAACCGCGATTTCCTGCAGGAGCGGCCTTGTGTCGCGAAAGGGCCGCACAGCGGCCCCAGGCATCAGAACCCTTTGCTGTAGAACAGCGAGTACGATTCGATGCCATCGTTAGGCTGCTTGAGCCCAGCGTTGGAGTAATGCATCGCGCGGATGCCCACCTTCTGCTCCCCCGGCAATTTCAGGCCAAAGCCGATGCGGTCTTCGAAGTTGACCGCCGAGCCCAGGCGCTGGTCGCCCACGTCGGTCTTGGAAAACGCTGCCAGGCCAATACCGGCTTCGATGTAAGGGGTATAGGTGAAACCACTGAACTCGTAAGTGAACACCGGGCTGAACGACAGCGAGTGCGCGCCACTGGCTTCACCACCTTCCCAATAGGTGTAGGCCGCGTCCCAATATCCGGTCAGATAACCGGTACTGCTTTCAAGCCATTTCTTGTCCCAGTCGAACGACAGGCCAATACGGTAGGTCATGTCGCCTTGGCCAGTGGCGCCAACGGCGCCGCTCACCTGCGCTGCCTGGGCCAGATTCGCCCCGGCAAAGGCCAGCACTGCAGCAGCCAGCGAAGCTGCTAGACGGGTTTTCATCAATGACTTCTCCTGATGGTCTACACGGCACGCGGGGGCTTGGGCCCCTCGACTTTATGCGGGACCGGCTGCATCCCGGCCGGTCACACGGAGTAATACTTTTCTGATTATTGTCCAGATAAACAGAAAGTTGAAAGTGAATTGCCACTATTGGCTAATTCCGTCTACCAGCATCTGCCCTGCCGAACGACAGCACTCAGTCGTATTCCGCCTCGTCGTGTTCGCCCAGCAGGCGCCTTTGCCTCGGTGTGGCCTCCTCCAGCACCTGCGGGTTGAAACGCCAGCTCAGGTATGGCGAAAACTTCTGTGCGACCATGCGCCGGCCATAGTGCACTTGCAGCATGTCGCGCACCTGCGACTGGCTGCAGTTGGCCGCGCCGCAGTGCCAGACATCGCTGCGAAACACCAGCGCATCGCCTGCCTTGCACAGCACCGGCTGTGCCTCACGGCCCTGCCAGTGTTGCTCGCCCGCCTGCGGTGGCCGCGCCGCGCGGTGGCTGCCGGGCACGATCCAGGTCGGCCCGATGTGATGGTCGATATCGCTGAGGTACAGCTGCGCAGTCAGGATCTGCGCAGGTTGGGTAAAGTCGCCGCGCTCGCTGAGCCAGGCGGGCAACTGCATGGGTAGATAGTCCAGGTGCAGGGCCATGCCAGGGTAGCCCGGGTGGCTACGCCAGGCGGTTTGCCCGATAACATGGCAGTCAGCGCCCAACGCTGCTTCGGCCAGGGCAATCAGCGGTGGCAGGTCGAGAAAAGGCAACCATAACGGGTTGCGGTTGAACACGCATTTATAGTGTTCCAGCAACCCTTGGTAATCCCAGTGAATGGGCTGCAGGTCATCGATGGCACAGCGCAACAAGGCGATACGCAAGGGTTCGAGCACACCGGGGAGCAACACATAGCCCCGCTCGTCCAACATCTCCAGCTGAAGGTCCAGGTTCATGGCGATGCGCTCCTTTCAGGCAGGAGCACATGCGTACTCCTGCCTGTGTTCCATCAACGCCAGTTCAGGTCCACGGTCGTCGGAGTCTTGCCATTCACGGTCACCAACTGTTGCACCGTCTGACCTTGGGCGTTGCCAGTGACTTTGTACTTGCCGGGAGGCAACTGCACGTACAGCAGCGGCCCGGCATCCACAAGGCTGAGCACGGACTGGCCCTGTGCATTCTGGATGTCGATGTTGGCACCGCTCTGGAATTTGCCTTCCGGGCCGGTGGAGAGTTCTACGTGCAGGTCATAGCCCGGAATCTTGCGCAGGGCATTGGCTTCATCCTGGCCGATGCCGCCTTGCAGATAACGGACGCCGTTCTGCTCCTGCTGTTGCAGTTGCACGGCCTGCATGTCGATTGGGGCATCGAGGTCGGCGGCGGCCGCCAGGGTCCATGGCAGCGCCAGGGCGATCAGCAGCGCCGTGCCGAGGGCATAATGGTGGTTACGCATGATACGACCCTCCTTTCGAGGATGGCTTACCTATTATCTGATCCTCCGGGCGTAACGGCGTTCGTGCTGATGCGTGGTCGTGCGGATGAATTTCACTTAAACAGTGTGAATATCCATGTAACTCCTCAGCTTGCACGCTTTTCTTCAAGTAACTTCACGAACATGCTCAGGCTGCGCGACACCGTACCCCGGCGCCACACCAGCCAGGTTTTCAGGTAGCGGAAATCCTCCGACATCGGCCAGGCACTGACGGTACTGCAACCAGGCATGTTGTCGAGCATGCTGCGCGGCATCATGGCTAGCCCGGCACCGGCGCTGACGCAGGCCAGCATGCCGTGATACGACTCCATTTCGTGGATCTTGCCCGGCACAGCCTGGTCCTGCACGAACCAGTTCTCGAAATGGTGGCGGTACGAACAGTTGGCACGAAAGGCATAAATGCTCTCGCCGTTGACGTCCTGGGCGCGGGTTACCGGGGCGTGGTTGAGCGGCGCGATGACCATCATTTCTTCCTCGAACACCGGCATGCCCTCCAGCGTAGGGTGCAACACCGGCCCGTCGACGAACGCCGCCACCAGGCGGCCGGACAACACCCCTTCGAGCATGGTCCCGGAAGGCCCGGTGGACAGGTCCAGGTCGACCTTGGGGTAGCGCTGGTTGTAGGCCGCCAGCAAGGCCGGGATGCGCACCGCCGCCGTGCTCTCGAGCGACCCCAGGGCAAAGGTGCCTTGCGGGTCTTCACCGGCCACGGTCAACCGCGCTTCGTGTACCAGGTCGAGGATGCGCCGGGTGTACTCGAGGAAATTCCAGCCTGCGGGGGACAAGCGCAGGCGGCTTTTTTCACGAATGAACAGCTCCACGCCGAGGTCTTCCTCCAGTTGCTTGATGCGGGTGGTCAGGTTCGACGGCACTCGGTGGATATGCTGCGCGGCAGCACTGATGCTGCCTTGCTCTGCCACGGCCTTGAAAATCTCCAGTTGCACCAGGTCCACAGCCTTTCTCCAAACGTGAATGTTTCGCTCATTATTATTCAGTTTTCATTAAAGCCCTAGCCCACTAGTCTGGCGTCACGGATCAACAACGAGAGTGTCCCAACATGAGCGCGATCAGCAGCCTGACCCACGCCATCTCCCTCGACCCCTACAGTGGCGAGCAGATCGGCGCCTACCCGTTCGACACCGACGCCGCACTGGAAGCGGCGCTGCAACGCGCCAAGGTTGGCTACCGCCAGTGGCGCCAGGTGTCACTGGGTCAGCGCAGCGAATACCTGCTTGCCCTGGCGAGCACCCTCGAAAACAAGGCCGAAGCCTTCGCGCAAATGATCAGCCGCGAAATCGGCAAGCCGATCGCCCAGGCTCGCGGTGAGGTCAGCAAGTGTGTCGGCCTGTGCCGCTGGTACGCCGAACACGGCCCGGCAATGCTCGCCGCCGAGCCGACCCAGGTCGAGAAAGCACGCATCGAGTACCGCCCGCTCGGCCCGATCCTGGCCGTGATGCCTTGGAACTTCCCGGTCTGGCAGGTACTGCGCGGCGCCGTGCCGGCGATCCTGGCCGGCAACACCTACGTGCTCAAGCACGCGCCGAACGTGATGGGCAGCGCCTACCTGCTGGGCGATCTGTTCAAGGACGCCGGCCTGCCGGAAGGCGTATTCGAGGTGCTGAACGTGACCCCGGACGGCGTCACCCGCGCCATCAATGACCCGCGCATTGCCGCAGTGACGTTGACCGGCAGCGTGCGTGCCGGCATGGCGATTGGTGCACAAGCCGGCGCCGCGCTGAAGAAGTGCGTGCTGGAGCTGGGCGGTTCCGACCCGTTCATCGTGCTGGCCGATGCTGACCTGGACGCCGCCGTGAAGGCTGCGGTGATCGGCCGCTACCAGAACACCGGCCAGGTCTGCGCTGCGGCCAAGCGCCTGATCGTGGAGGAAAGCATCGTTGACGAATTCACCCGAAAATTCGTCGAGGCTACTCGCGAGCTGAAAATCGGCAACCCACTGGAGGACGACACCTACATCGGCCCTATGGCCCGTTATGACCTGCGCGACGAGCTGGATGGCCAAGTCCAGGCAACCCTCGCCGAAGGCGCCACCCTGCTGTTGGGTGGCCACAAGGTGGATGGCGTGGCCAACTTCTATGCGCCGACCGTGTTCGCCAATGTCACCCCTGAGATGACCGCGTTCAAGCAGGAGCTGTTCGGGCCGGTGGCGGCGATCATCAGCGCACGGGATGCGGAGCATGCGGTGGAGCTGGCCAACGATAGCGAATTCGGCCTGGCCTCGACCATCTACACCGCCGATTACGCGCTGGCCGAACGCATGACCGCGGCGCTGGATACCGGCGGCGTGTTCATCAACGGTTATTGCGCTTCCGACCCCCGCGTGGCGTTTGGCGGGGTGAAGAAGAGCGGCTTCGGGCGTGAGCTGTCGCACTTTGGTGTGCGTGAGTTCACCAATGCCCAGACGGTGTGGCTGGACCGTAACTGATTCATGACCCTGGGGCTGCTTTGCAGCCCATCGCGGGCACGCCCGCTCCCACGGATTGGCGCATTACCTGTGGGAGCGGGCGTGCCCGCGAAGGGTCGCAAGGCGGCCCCAGGGCCTCAATCCCGAACCTGGTCCTTGACCCAGTCCAGCATCCCCCCCGGCACGATCAGTTCATGCCGCGCCCGCGAACAGGCGGTATACAACCCTGCCAGCATTCGCGCCCGCTCATTGCGGTTGCCCGCCACCTGCGGCGCCACCAGCAGCTCTGGCGACACCATCACCCGGGCGAACTCCAGGTTCTTCACATCCCGCACGCGCCCCAGGAACAGCTTGGGCGCCTTGTCCCAACGATAACGGCTCTTGGCCCTGGCAAAGTGCTCCGGCGTGTAGCCCTTGCGCAGCATGTTGGCCACGGCAACGAAGGCCTTGTCATCACCCTTGTCCTGCTCCAGCGCCTGCCAGCTGGCGTAGCGGAACAGCATCGGGTGACGCGGCCGGGTGCCATGGCGGTACAGCTCGATGCAGTCTTCGACGAACAACTCGAAGTCCTTGCGCGCGCTTTTCAGCAGCACGAACGGCACGCCTTGGTGGGTCAGGCGCTGGAACCAGCCAAACAGGCCCCATTCATCGTCGACGATAAGCGCCGTAGGCTGTTCCGGCACGCTCACCGTATCGAAGAAACTGACCCGGGTGTAATGCTCGGCGCTGCCACTGAAGGCCGCCTGGATCGCCGCCGGGTGTGCCTGGATCAATGGGTTGAGCACGTTGTCCATCGCCGGCCCGGCCCGCAGTGAATGGTCGATGTAACGCTGACGGATAAAGCCGCCATGGTGCGCGCTGAGGCCGTTGAGATTCTGCAGTTCGTCACCCAGGGCAATGATCGATTGCGGGCTGCGGTCGAGCACGGCAAGCATCGGAGCCGACAGCTCGTGGGCCTCATCGACGATTACATGGGTGTAGCGGCTGTCGATCACGTGGCCGGTCAGCGACAGCAGTTTGACCCGGTGGTAGTCGCGCACCGGCAACTGGATTTCCCGTGACGACGGGCGAATCAGCTCCTGCCAGTACAGGCGTGCCTTTTCCAGCAACACTTCCTGATCCAGCGGCGTGGTTCCCGGCCCGGCCCAGGGCAGGTGGTGCAACTGCAGCTGGGTGTCGGCGCTGTGACAGAACGTGCGTACCGCGCGAATGCACAACGCAACCACATCACGCGCGGCGAGCGGACCGATGTCGGGGATAGCCAGCCAACGTACCACCTGCGCATCCTGCGGGCGCCACGAAAGCCTGGTGCGATACGGGTCGCGCAAACGCCAGCCATTGCTGGTGAGATCGCGGTTGAGCAACTCGTCGGCGAGCTGGCCGAAGGTCAGCGCGGTGTAGGCGGCAGCATCCTTGACCCGCGCCTGCAAGGCGCGCAGCTGGCCTTCGGTCAAGGCCAGCAACAGCGTGCGCTGCGGCTCTAGCAGGCGGGCGAACTGGTGAATCAGGAACGTCTTGCCAGTGCCGGCAAAGCCCTGTACCGCCACCGACTCATCGATACCACTTAGGAATTCGCGCAGCAGGCGGTTCTGTTGGTCGCTGAGCATCAGGTCGCTGGCAAGGGAAGGCAGGTACACCGGGTGCAATGGGGTTGCTCGCTGGCGGTAGTTGTCGGCGAACTGGAAGTTCCACTGGCCCTCGGCGTCCAGCAACTCGTCGGCCTGGTACGCCACCTCGGTGGACAGCAGTGCGATACCGTTATCGCCCAGCATGCCGAGGCCCATGGCGAAGGCTTCGCGATCGAAGTGCTGTGCTACCTGGTCCTGGAAGCGCCCCGGTGCGGCGCTTTCGACTTCTTTGGCAATACGCACTATTTCGGCAAAGCGGCGTTCCTGCGCATCCGCCGAGGCGGTGGCGGGCTGGCGCGGCAGGTTTTGCACGAACAGCACTGCGGCCGCGTCGAGGACGCTTGCAGTGGTGAAGAAATCGGTAGTGGGCTCGCTGGCGAGGCTGTCAGCCTGGTCGCTGGGCAAAGGCAGGTAGAACATCGGCACCTCGGGTCGAATCAGGGCGGCACGATAGCAATTTTCGCGGTGGATTGCTGGGTTGTGTAGTGCCTGGGCCGGCCTCTTCGCGGGCTCGCCCGCTCCCACAGGATCACCTCAGGGCCAGGCATTGTGAGGTCCCTGTGGGAGCGGGCAAGCCCGCGAAGAGGCCAGCAGCTACACCATCAAACTACATCCCTAAACTCAGCCCCTGCCCCGCTTCAAAGTTTCACTGGGAAACTCCTTGAACAACTGACGATAACTCTCTGAAAACCTTCCCAAATGCCAGAAAGACCAGCGCATCGCCACCTCGGCCACGGTCACACCACCGCCACGCAACAGATCGCGCCGCGCACCGTTCAGCCGGCGCAGGCGCAACCAGTGCGCTGGCGGCATCCCGGTAAAGGCCTTGAAGGCTTGCTGCAATTGACGCAGGGAAACCCCGGCAACATCCGCCAGTTCCACCAGGTTCAGCGTTTCTTCCGGGCAGTCGGCCGCCCACTCGCTTACCCGGCGCATGATCGCCCGCTCCTCGTCGCGCCGCCCCAACGCCACACCCTGCAGGCGCTGGCAGGCGTTGTCGAGAATGAACAGGCAGTCCTCCAGCAGCTGCTCCGCCAGGGCCTGCCCCTGCAGCGGGCAATCCGCCTCACCCAGGCGGGTCAGTGTCGCGCTCAGCCAGCTGCCGAACAGCGCATTCTGCCCGCTGCCCAGTGGCACCATGAACAACCCTTCCAGGCGCTGCGGGTCAAGCCCATGGCGGGCCAGGAACGCCTGGTCGAATACCACCGCCACTTCCTGGTAGTTCTCAGGCGTGATCCAGATGTTGCGGCTCTGTTCGTTCAGCAGGTACAGGCTGTTCTCGCTGCGGTCGAAGCAGAACGCCAGCGAGCCGCTCGGCGCTCGGAAAAACTGCTCCACCCGGGTGTTCAGCCGCTCCTCGTACACCTCTACACCGTCCAGCCCCAGGCAACGCAGCTCACCGCTGAAATGCCCGGGTGACATCTGCCGGTACTGCTGCTGCCATCCGGGGGTAGCACGTACTTGTTCGGTAACGTCGGTGGTGTGGAAAGCCTGGACTTGCAGGGCATTGGCGGTTGTCACGCTCGGTCCTAGTTGCACTCTTTTAGTGCATTCATTGCCGGAGAAAGTGGATAGATCAGCCTTGCGGGCTGCGACCAAGATAGTCTGCAGTGCGTCACCTGGGAAGCGGGACGCCCTCGAAACCGGATGACGGTTCACGCTGGCATGCTCGCTCCCCCACTAAAACCCAACCAAGAGGTCTGTATGAACGCCCCCTTCGATCAGCTGTCCACCTGGCTGAAAGAACACCGGATCACCGAAGTCGAATGCGTGATCAGCGACCTGACCGGCATTGCCCGCGGCAAGATCGCGCCCACCGCCAAGTTCCTCCACGAGCGTGGCATGCGTCTGCCCGAGAGCGTGCTGCTGCAGACGGTCACCGGCGACTACGTCGACGATGACATCTACTACAACCTGCTCGATGCCGCCGACATCGACATGGTCTGCCGCCCCGACCCGGCCGCCGTGTACCAGATCCCGTGGGCGATCGAGCCGACCGCTATCGTGATCCACGACACCTTCGACAAGCAAGGCAACCCCATCGAGCTGTCGCCGCGCAACGTGCTGAAGAAAGTGCTCAAGCTGTATGCCGACAAAGGCTGGCAGCCGATCGTGGCCCCGGAGATGGAGTTCTACCTGACCCAGCGCTGCGAAGACCCGGACTTGCCCCTGCAAGTGCCGCTGGGGCGTTCCGGCCGTGCCGAAAGCGGCCGCCAGTCGTTCTCGATCGATGCCGCCAACGAGTTCGACCCGCTGTTCGAAGACGTCTACGACTGGTGCGAGATCCAGGGCCTGGACCTGGACACGCTGATCCATGAAGACGGCCCGGCGCAGATGGAAATCAACTTCCGCCATGGCGACGCCCTGGACCTGGCCGACCAGATCACTGTGTTCAAGCGCACCATGCGCGAAGCGGCGCTCAAGCACAACGTGGCCGCCACCTTCATGGCCAAGCCGATCACCGACGAGCCCGGCAGTGCCATGCACCTGCACCAGAGCGTGGTCGACATCGCCACCGGCAAGCCGATCTTCGCCAACGAAGACGGCAGCATGAGCCAGCTGTTCCTGTACCACATCGGCGGTTTGCAGAAGTACATCCCCAAGCTGCTGCCAATGTTCGCGCCCAACGTCAACTCGTTCCGCCGCTTCCTGCCGGACACCTCGGCACCGGTGAACGTCGAGTGGGGTGAAGAAAACCGTACCGCCGGGCTGCGCGTGCCCACTTCCAGCCCCGAGGCGATGCGCGTGGAAAACCGCCTGCCAGGCGCCGATGCCAACCCGTACCTGGCCATCGCCGCCAGCCTGCTGTGCGGCTACCTGGGCATGGTCGAGCACATCGAGCCCAGCGCACCGGTACAGGGCCGCGCCTACGAGCGGCGCAACCTGCGCCTGCCGATCACCATCGAGGACGCCCTGCAGCACATGGAAGACTGCGAAACCGTGCAGCAGTACCTGGGCAAGCAGTTCGTCCAGGGCTATGTGGCGGTCAAGCGGGCCGAGCACGAGAACTACAAGCGCGTGATCAGCTCGTGGGAGCGTGAATTCCTGATGCTCAGCGTCTGAACCACCCAAGGGGTGCTTTGCACCCCAACACACCGAACTCGAAGAACAAGACCAACGAGGTGTCTCCATGCGTCATCTGCAAACCCTGATCCCCGCCGCATTCACCCTGCTGTTCGCAACCACCACCCACGCCACCCCCTCGGTCAGCGTGTACAACTGGACCGACTACATTGGTGACACCACCCTGGCCGACTTCCAGGCCAGCAGCGGGATCAAGGTGGTCTATGACGTGTTCGATTCCAACGAAACCCTGGAAGGCAAGCTGCTGGCCGGGCGCACCGGCTATGACGTGGTGGTGCCGTCCAACCACTTCCTTGCGCGCCAGGCCCAGGCCGGTGCCTTCCTGCCGCTGGACCGCAGCAAGCTACCGAACTGGCAGCACCTGGACCCCAGGCT
This sequence comes from Pseudomonas sp. B19(2017), assembly GCF_002113165.1. NCBI lineage: Bacteria > Pseudomonadati > Pseudomonadota > Gammaproteobacteria > Pseudomonadales > Pseudomonadaceae > Pseudomonas > Pseudomonas sp. B19(2017). Next base: position 102,171 of record NZ_NEJR01000007.1, on the reverse strand, counting down.
GCTAAAGCAGCTTGAACAGAACGACCCCGGCAATCAGTACGCCGTACCCTACCTGTGGGGCACCAACGGTATCGGCTACAACGTCGACAAGGTCAAGGCGGTCCTTGGCGTCGACCATATCGATTCGTGGGCGGTGCTGTTCGAGCCCGAGAACCTGAAAAAGCTCAAGCAGTGCGGCGTAGCGTTCATGGACTCGCCCGACGAACTGTTCCCGGCCATGCTCAACTACCTGGGCATGGACCCGCGCAGCGAAAAACCGGCCGACTATGCCAAGGCGGAAGCCCGCCTGCTCGAACTGCGCCCCTACATCACCTACTTCCACTCCTCCAAGTACGTTTCCGACCTGGCCAATGGCGATGTCTGCGTGGCCTTCGGTTACTCCGGTGACGTGTTTCAGGCCGCCAACCGCGCCGTGGAGGCGAAAAACGGCGTGAAAGTCGCCTACAGCATTCCCAAGGAAGGCAGCAACCTGTGGTTCGACCTGCTGGCCATCCCCAAGGACGCCAACAACCCCGAACAGGCCCTGGCGTTCATCAACTACCTGCTCGACCCCAAGGTGATCGCCAAGGTCAGCGCCACGGTCGGCTATGCCAACGCCAACCCCGACGCCAAGGCCTACATGGACGCGTCGCTGGTGCACAACCCCGAGATCTACCCACCCCAGGACGTGCTGGACAAGCTGTACATCTCCAGCACGCCGAGCCCGAAGATCATGCGCGTCATGACCCGCTCCTGGAGCAAGATCAAGTCAAACCGCTGAGTCGAGAACGCCCATGTCTTTCACTACCCAACACACCGCTTCGTACTATGCCGCCACGGCACGCGACGCGGCGCCCTACCCTGGCCTGGATGGCGACCTGACCGCTGATGTGTGCGTGGTTGGCGGCGGGCTCACCGGGGTCAATACCGCCCTGGAGCTGGCCGAGCGCGGGCTCTCGGTGGTGCTGCTGGAAGGCCGGCGCATCGGCTGGGGCGCCAGCGGCCGCAACGGCGGCCAACTGATTCGCGGCATCGGCCATGACGTCAGCGGCTTTGCCCGGCATGTCGGCCAGGACGGCGTGCGTTACCTGAAGCAGGCCGGCATCGACTCGGTGGCGCTGGTGGCCAGCCGCATCGCCCGGTACGGCATTGCCTGCGACCTGCGCTGGGGCTTCTGCGAACTGGCCAACACCTCTGCGCAGTTCGCTGCATTCAAGGACGAACAGGACGATCTGGCCGCACTCGGTTATCGCCCTGAAACCCGCCTGGTCAGTGCCGAGCAATTGCATGAAATCGTCGCCAGCGACCAGTACGCCGGCGGCCTGGTGGACATGGGCTCGGGCCACCTGCACCCGCTCGATCTGGTCCTGGGGGAAGCCCGCGCAGCCCAGGGCCTGGGCGTGCGCATCTTCGAGCAGAGCCCGGTGCTGCGCATCGAGCATGGCCCCCAGGTGACCCTGCACACGGCCCGCGGCAAGGTGCGGGCAAGCAGCCTGGTGCTGGGTTGCAACGCCCACCTCGATGAACTGGAGCCACGCCTGAGCGGCAAGGTGTTACCGGCCGGCAGCTATGTGGTGGCTACCGAGCCACTGCCCGAACCACTTGCCAGCAGCCTGATCCCGCAGAACATGGCGCTGTGCGACCAGAAGGTCGGCCTTGACTACTACCGCCTCACGGCAGACCGGCGCCTGCTGTTCGGCGGTGCCTGCCACTATTCCGGCCGCGACCCCAAGGACATCGCCGCCTACATGCGGCCCAAGGTGCTGAAGGTGTTCCCGCAACTGGCCAACGTGCGCATCGACTACCAGTGGGGCGGCATGATCGGCATCACCGCCAACCGCTTCCCTCAGGTCGGGCGCCTCAGCCAGCACTCCAATGTGTACTATGCCCAGGGGTATTCCGGGCATGGGCTGAACGTGACGCACTGGACGGCGAAACTGCTGGCCGAAAGCATCGCACTCGGCCACAGCCAGGGGCTGGACGTGTTCAGCGCCGTGCCACACCTGACCTTCCCGGGCGGCAAGGCACTGCGCTCGCCACTGCTGGCGCTGGGGATGTTGTGGTATCGATTGCGGGAGGTGCTGGGGTGAGGTGTCAGCGATCTTGCCTGCGAATCGGAAGTTAAACGAGATTTTTCAAAAATTACCGTAATCCACTGTTTTAAAAAGATTTTCAAACCAAACACAGCACTTAAAGAAGAACCTGCAACCCTTTGTTTTTAATGAGATTCAGCAACTTCAAAGCCGGTCCAGACGGGCGCGTCTCGCCCTGCTCCCATTTGCTAACGGGCATAGTTTTCCGAGGGCGGTAGTAACTGAAAAGCCAGCGAGGTCCCAAGACACTGTAGGAATTTGCGCGCCTGGGAACATTACCGCAGCCAATTCCCACTACAGATTGAACCTACCCACTGGCCAACTGTCGCGCACCTGCTAGCGTTGTTCTGGCCGACCTATCATGGATGCATTTTCATCATGAAATCATTGCCTCGCCTTACCTTGCTGTGCGCCGCATTGCTTACCGTCGCTGCCTGCTCCAGCAACCGCGTGGACCCCAAGGACTACTCCGGCTTCCTCAAGGATTACAGCCGGCTGCAAGAGACCAAGAGCCCTTCGGGCGACCCGGTGATGCGCTGGATCGACCCGAAGGTCAATATCAACCAGTACAGCCAAGTGTTCATCGAGCCCAGCCAGTTCTACCCCAGGCCGCAGCCGACGGAGGTCATCTCGACCCAGACGCTGCAGGAAATCACCCGCTACTTCAACGAAGCGCTGCGCCGTGAGATGGGCAGCGTGGTGCCATTGGCCAAGGGCCCCGGCCCGGGCGTGATCGTGGTGCGCCCGGCAATCACCGCAGTGTCCACCAGCAACGAGGGCCTCAAGCCCTATGAGGTGATCCCGATTGCGTTGATTTCAGCCGGTGTGAACACTGCAATGGGTGGCCGGGACCAGGAGGTGGATGTCGGTGTGGAGGCTGCGTTCCTCGATGGTTCCAGCCAGAAGGTGCTGGCCCAGGTGGTGCGCAAGGGCACGGGGCAGGAACTGGAGAACAAGACCACCAAGCTGACCCTGAATGACGTCAAGCCAGTGCTGGACGGCTGGGCCAAGGACATGCGCGCGAGCTTCCTGGAAGCGAAACAGAAAGCCCGCTAAAAGCCCACTGCCCCTGTAGGAGCGGCCTTGTGTCGCGAAAGGGCTGCGAAGCAGCCCCGGCTATTTCAGTGTAAACGCATGAATCTGGGGCCGCTGCGCGCCCCATCGCGACACAAGGCCGCTCCTACAGCTGACCGCGTCAGCACTCGACAAACGCAACGGCCAGGCCGCCGCGCGAGGTCTCCTTGTAGTTGGCATGCATGTCCGCCCCGGTATCGCGCATGGTGCGGATCACCCGGTCGAGCGAGATGAAATGCTCGCCATCCCCGCGCAACGCCATCTGTACGGCGTTGATCGCTTTCACCGCAGCAATCGCGTTGCGCTCGATGCATGGCACCTGCACCAGGCCACCAACCGGGTCGCAGGTCAGCCCAAGGTTATGCTCCAGGGCAATCTCGGCGGCATTTTCCAGTTGCGGCGGCGTGGCACCCAGCACCTGGGCAAGGCCGGCGGCGGCCATCGAACAAGCCGAACCCACCTCGCCCTGGCAGCCGACCTCGGCCCCGGAAATCGACGCGTTCTTCTTGCACAGGATGCCGACCGCCGCCGCCGCCAGCAGGAAGTCCACCACATCCGCGTCGCACGCGCCCGGGTTGAACTTCATGTAGTAGTGCAGCACGGCCGGAATGATGCCAGCCGCACCGTTGGTAGGCGCAGTCACCATGCGCCCGCCGGCGGCGTTCTCTTCATTCACCGCCAGGGCGAACAGGTTGACCCATTCCATGGCACTGAGGGTGGAACCGATCACGTTGGGCTTGCCCAGCTCCTGCAGGCTGCGATGCAGCCGCGCCGCGCGGCGCTTGACGTGCAACCCGCCAGGCAGGATGCCTTCGTTGCGCAAGCCATTGTCGACGCATTCGCGCATGGCGCCCCAGATCCGCAGCAGGCCCTCACGTACCTCGGCTTCCGGGCGCCAGGCACATTCGTTGGCCATCATCAGTTGCGCCACGCTCAAACCATGGGCCTTGCACAAGGCCAGCAACTGCGCAGCACTGTCGAATTCGTACGGCAGCACCAACGCGTTCACTTCGACTGCAGGCGCATCGATCTCGGCTTGCTCGACGATAAAGCCACCGCCTACCGAATAGTAGGTCTGGCGCAGCAGGCTGCCCTGCCCGTCCATGGCTTCCAGGCTCATGGCATTGGGGTGGTACGGCAGGTTTTCGTCGAGCAGCAGCATGTCGCGGCTGTACTCGAACGCCAGTGGGTGGCTGCCATCGAGCATCAGGCAGTGCTCCTGCATAACCTGGCCAATGCGCGACTCGATGGTGGCCGGGTCGATGCGGTCCGGCCATTGCCCCATCAGGCCGAGCAGGCAGGCGCGATCGGTGGCGTGGCCAACCCCGGTGGCCGACAGCGACCCGTATAGCCGCACCTCGACACGGCTTACCCTGGCCAACAGCCCCTGTTCACGCAGGGCCTGGGCAAAAGTAGCCGCCGCCCGCATGGGGCCGACGGTGTGGGAACTGGACGGCCCGATGCCGATTTTGAAAAGGTCGAAAACACTGATAGCCATGCTAATGCCTGACCGTGCCCGGGACTAATGCCGCAGCACGGATATCTGGAAAAATTGAGTGGTATTGCGATTTTGCGCGATACTGCCGCGCTGACTCACGGATGACCAACGAAACTTCCTAAGCAAGGCTTTAGTGGTACTAAACGATGCGACGACAACTCAATGGCCAGATGTTCGTCTGGCTGCATGTGTTCGCCTGTGCCGCCCGGCACTTGTCCTTCACCCGCTGTGCCGAAGAGCTGCATATCACCCCGGGTGCAGTCAGCCAACAGATGCGCCAGCTGGAAGAACGACTGGGCTACCGGCTGTTCCTGCGCCGGGCACGCGGCGTGGAACTGAGCGCCGAAGGGCAACGCCTGGCGCAGACGGTGGCCGAAGCCTACGGCAGCATCGAAGCCGAACTGCTGCGCCTGGACGCCGGTGAAATCCGCGGCACCTTGCGCCTGCGCTCGATCCCGTCGTTTCTGGCCAAGTGGCTCACACCCCGCCTGCCACGCTTTCAGCAACGCTACCCGGACATCGAGTTGCGGCTGGTGGCCGAAGACAGTGCCCAGGCCCTGAACCCGGGCGATTTCGACCTGGCCATCGACCTGAACGATGGCAGCTACCCCGGCATGCTCTCGACACCGCTGCTGGACGAACAGATCTTCCCCGTGTGTTCCCCCACCTTGCTGCGCGGGCGCCCACCGCTGCATGGGCCGGCGGACCTGGCACACTACCCGCTGCTGCACGACATCACGGCCTGGCGTGGCAGTTCGGAATATGCCGAATGGGAGTTCTACCTGGAGGGCATCGGCGCCATCGGCCTGGATGTACGGCGTGGGCACACCTTCAACCGCAACCACCTGACCATCGAGGCGGCGATTGCCGGCAGTGGCGTCGCGATTGCCCGGCGCACGCTGCTCAACGACGAACTGGAGCGCGGTGCGCTGATCGTGCCTTTCGGCGTGCCGATCGCCAATCACAAGCGTTATGTGGTGCATTACCCGCCGGGTGGGCTGAACCAGCCGGGGGCACGGGCGGTGCATGACTGGTTGGTGGAGGAAGCGCGGGTGTTCAGGGAGCTGCACCCATTGAACAAGGACTAGGCCAGCCAAGAGCCCTTGCACACTTTCATGGAATTGCGAATGACTCAATGAATTGGCAGGAACCCTGTGGGAGCGGCTTTAGCCGCGAACACCGGCGCAGCCGGTGCCATGCACCGCGTTGGATTCTTCGCGGGTAAACCCGCTACCACAGAGTGTGCAAGCGCTTGCGAGATTTTTGCGTCAGTAGGCCTGCTTGCCGGTAAACGCATTCAGCGTGCGCACCAGAATCACGAAGTCCAGCCATAGCGACCAGTTGTTGATGTACTCGATGTCCGAGTCCACCCGCTGAATCATCTGCTCGATATCCTTGGTTTCGCCCCTGAACCCGCGCACTTGCGCCAGGCCGGTCATGCCAGGCTTGATGTTGTGGCGGGCAAAGTAGTCGACGATGTCCTGCGAGTACAAGGTGTCATGTTGCAACGCATGCGGCCGCGGCCCAACCAGCGACATCTCCCCGGTCAGTACATTGAACAACTGCGGCAGTTCATCCAGGCTGGTGCGGCGGATGAAGGCGCCGACCCGGGTCAGCCGCGGGTCGTTCTTCTGCGCCTGCTTGATCACGCCCGCTTCCGGCTGGTGGACATGCATGCTCCTGAACTTCCAGATGCGGAACGCTTCCCCGGTCCAGCCGGTACGTTCCTGACGGAAGAACACCGGGCCGCGGCTATCGAGCTTGATCGCCAGCGCAACGGCCAGCAACACCGGCGATGCAAACAGCAGGATCAGCGCCGCCAATAGCCTGTCTTCGAGATTTTTCAGGAACAGGCTCATGCCCGTCAGCGGTGTTTCCGACAAGGTCAGTACAGGAATGCCGGCGATTTCCCTCACGCTGTGGTTGATCAGGCGCAACGAGAAGATGTCCGGCACCCAGTTCACCGCGATGCACTTGTCGAGAAGCTTCAAATACACATCGTTGATCACCTCGGAACCACCCAGCGGGGTCACCAGGTACACCGTGCGAATGCCGTGGCGGGCCACGATATCGTCGAGCTCGGCAATATGCCCGAGCACCGGCAGGCGCTGCTTGCCTTCGGTGTTTTCGCGCCCCGGCTCCTCGGCCGCGATCAGCACGCAACCCAGCACACGCTCGCCGAACCAAGGGTTGTTGCTGATTTTCTGATACAGGAAATTGGCCAGGTCACCGGCACCAATGATCAGGGCGTTGTCCAGGCGTGCATGGGCGGTAAAGCGCTTTTGCAACTCTCGCACGGCAAAATGCAGGAACAACTGGGCAATGTAGCCAATGATGAACAACTGCACGACCAACAGCCGCGAATAGGTTTCGCTCTGCTTGGTCAGGAATGCCATGACCACCAGGAAGCAAAAGGTAGCCGACCAGGCCTTGAACAGCCGGAACGCCTTGATGGAAAGCCCGACGTTGGTACGGTAGATCGCGTAATGATCGTAAATGACTGCCAGTGCGCCAACCAGCAACAGCATCATGATCACATAATCGGAAGTGATGTAGCCAAACTGGTCGTAGATCAGGTACCAGGCAATACTGGTGACTGCAATTCCGTCGAGACCGGCCTGAATGGCGTTACTTACGCTACTTCTTCTTTGCAGCAAGGAACGACTGCTTCTGGGTTCGAAAACCATTTCAGACCTCATCGATTTGCGCGCAGCACGTGGCTTTGGTCAAACAGCCAGTCTTGACGAAAGCTCATGCACAGCCAGTGAGCCAGAACCGTGCAGCCTCAGCCCATGATCTCACTGTAGCAGCCACCCGCCATCAGTGTGCCGTAATCACTGCCCGCCCCGGCGGTACCGCAAGGTGCGCAGCAGGAACAACGGGTTGCCCACCACGTAGCGCATGAACAAACGCTTGGGCTCGCGCCACAGCCGGTACAGCCACTCCCCGCCCAACCGCCGCAGCCACTCGGGCGCCCGGTTGACCTTGCCGCCGAGAAAATCCAGGATCGCACCGCCGCACACGATCAGGCACGGCCCGCCAGTGGCCGCCAGCCTCGCCGCCACTGCCTCCTGCCGGGGCATGCCCATGCCCAGCACGATCAGCTCCGGTTGCAGCTCCCTGGCCAGCTGCAGGTAGCTGTCGACGCTGGCGAAGCCATCGTGAACCGACACCGGCAGCACCCCGTACAGGGCAGCGCTGCGCTGCGCGGCCTGGTCCAGGTAAGGTTGCCGAGTGCCCCAGAAAGCGACCCGCCGCCCCCGGTAGGCGGCCATGAGCCTGGGAATGAAGTCGGTACCATTCATGTTGAGCCCGGGTTCAAGCCCCAGCCGGCGATACAGGATCGCCATGCCGGAGCCATCGCGCAGCAGCACGTCGGCAGCAGACAGTGCCTGGTGGTATGCACCATCGCGTACCACCAGGTTCATTGCATGGGCATTGACGAAGCCCAGCACGGTCGGCACCTGCGGGGTGGCAAGCCTGTCGAGCAGCTGCTGCGCGGCAGCGGCATCAGGCACCACGTCGAGCTTGCCGACCAGGGTATTCCAGCGTTTCTGCCACTCTGCCATCAGCCTTCATCCCGTTTCGAACGTACCCATTCAACCTGGCGCTTGATCACAAACCGCAGATACAAGGGGACCTTCCTTGCGACGTAAAACGGCGCATACAGCAACACGGAAAACGGGATCAGTTCGCGACAGAAGCGCGCCCAGGCCAGCACGATGGCAAGGCCCAGCAATGCCAGCGCGCAAAGGGCGATCCACGCCGGTGCCGCCAGGCCGAACAGCAGGTACGCCAGCCAGGCCACCAGGTTGAACCCGAGCAGGGCCAGTACCAGCAACGCCAGGGGCGGCACCAGCAGGTCCATGGTCATGGCCAGCAGGCTGCTGTTACGCTGGGTGATTGCGACCAGCGCACGCCTGGGCGCATCGGCCAGCATCAAGCCCAGATGCCCATGCTCCCAGCGCGTGCGCTGGCTAGCCAGGCCTTGCTGGCCGGCCGGGAACTGGCTGCTGACCACCGCCTCAGGGCAGAACACTGGGGGCTTGCCCCGTTGGCACAGGTCCAGTCCCAGCTTCACATCCTCTACCAGGTGCCCGTTGGCCAGGTCGATCAAGGCCAGGTCATGCCAGCCGAACGCCATGCCCGCGCCCATCAACTGGCAAGGCAGGCCCAGCCGTGCCCAGCCACGCGGGCGCACCAGGTTCTTGACCCGCCAGGCGAACTCGGCAACCTGCACCTTAAGCCCAGCCCCAGCCGGTGCACGCATCAGGTACAGTGCCTGCACCGGGCGGTCGACCTCACGGCAGCGCCGCGCCAGACGCTCGATTGCCCACTCGCCCACCTGGCAATCGGCGTCCACCACGATCACCACCTCGGGTGGCTGCCCGGCCAGGTGGCGCACGCCAAAGTCGAGGGCGTAGCCCTTGCCGCGCAACTGTGCGTCGTGGCGTTCCACCACTTCGGCACCAGCCTCGCGCGCCAGCCGCGCAGTGTCGTCCGTGCAGTTGTCCGCCACCACCAGCAAGCGGTCGCCAGGGCGCAACTGCGGAACAATGCTCGCCAGCGTGGCACGAATGATCGAAGCCTCGTCATGGGCTGGCACCAGTACTGCCACCTGCGGACGAGCATGGCTGCCCAAGGGCTGAACACGCGCCGGCAGGCAGGCCATCAGCACCTGCAGCAACAGCAGCAGCACCGGCAACAGGACGAGGGCCGCCACCACACCCAATAACCCAGCCAATACACTCATCATGCGGACGCCTTGAAGTAGCCGGCCAACCTGGCCGCCTCGGTATCGATGTCATGCCGTTGCAGCACCCGCTGGCGAGCCGCCTCGCCCATGCTCTGCAGCACTTCGGCGGGCTGCGCCAGGCACTCGGCCATGGCCGCCGCCAGCTCGTCCACGGCGCCGGCGGGGAACAACCAGCCGTTCTCGCCCGGCCGCACCAGCTCGGGAATGCCGGCCACGTAAGTGGTCAGCACTGGCCGGCGCAAGGCCATGGCCTCCATGATCACCACCGGTAAACCCTCGGCAAAGCTGGGTAGCACCAGCGCGCGGGCGGCGAGGATTTCCTCGCGCACCTGTGCGCTGCTGATCCAGCCAGTGATGCGCACCTGCTGCTGCAAGCCATGCCGTGCAATCAACGCCTCGATCTGCCCACGCATTTCACCGTCGCCGGCCAGCACCAGCTCGCAGGTGATCGACCGGCCGGCCAGTACCCGCACGGCCTCGAGCAACAGCAGCTGGCCTTTCTGCTCGCACAGGCGGCCGACGCAGACCAGGCGCGGCGCCGTGGGCACGCTGACCGGTGCCACCTGATGGAAACTGCGCTCAAGGCCACAATGCACCACCTTCACCTTGGCCCAGTGATCATGTGCCACCCAGCGAAACAACTGGCTGCGCCCGTACGAGCTGACCGCCGCGACAAATGCAGCACGCCGCACCTTCTCGCCCATGTGCAGGAACTGCGGCTTGTCGAACTCCTCCGGCCCGTGCACGGTAAAGCTGTAGGCTGGCCCGCCCAGCACGTTGGCCAGCATCACCACCTCGGTGGAATTGGTGCCGAAATGCGCATGCACATGTTTTGCCTCGCCTGCCTGCAACCACTGCAGTACCTGACAGGCTTCGGCCAGGTAGACCAGGTGGTAGGGCCAGGCGCGGTCGGCCCGCAGGCCAAGGCGCATGGCCAGCCATAGCGCCCGGAAGAACCGCCGCGGTTGCGCGCGCAGCACTTGCCAGGCCGGTGCCAGCAAGCCTTTGACGCCACGCTGCAGCACATAGCGGGTTCTGGCTCGTTCGCTCGCGTCCTCGGCGTCCTGCAACTCGGCGTCCCACCCGCGCAGGGCAATGCGCTGCACCTCTACCCCCTGGCGCTCCAGCGCCAGGATCTCGCGGCGGATGAAACTGTGGCTGACCTTCGGATACTGGTTTATGAAGTAAGCAATGCGCATAGGAATCCAGATCAAGACCCGCGTAGTGAACCTTCGGCCCTGCCGCAGCAGGGCCGGCCATTACTTCAGGCTGTCGACAACCGGTGGCCGGCGCCCCGCCGCTGCCACCTCGTCAGATGCATCCCCCTGTTCCTCTTGTAGTCCAAGCGTGTGACCGCTGCCTGGCAACGCGGCCTGCAAGCGGGCAAAAATCTTGTCGAGCAGCGCCTGGCGACGGCGGTACATTGCCCGTTTCTTCGCCGGAATATCCTGTTCCGCCCGCTGCGCCGCAGCCAGCGGAAGGGCGAAGAAGTCAGCATGGGTCGATGCCGTAGCGCCGTGCTCCAGCCAGATCAGGTCGTAATTGGCCGCCAGGTCGTGGCCTTTGTCGTTGCCAAAATACGCGTGCCGATGGTGGCGGCAGGCGTCACTGACGGCATACAGATGCACCACGCCCAGCGTCCTGGCCAGGCACTTCAATGCCTCCAGCAGCAGGCTGCGCGGGCGCAGCCCTTCGAAATCCTTGGTCAGGTCGCGGTAGATGGCCAGTGACGTTTCGCTGTCGATCCCCTTGTGGATGCCCTGCACGGCACCGATGAACAGGCACAGTTCGCCCTGGCTGCGGCACAGGCTGAATGCCAGGGATGCCACGCGCAGGTCGCCCTGGAACAGGTTCAATACCAGCTCGCCTTCGCGCTTGAACCAGATCGGCCGGTCCAGGACCAGGCGACAGGCCGGCGAATGGCTGGACAGCTCGCACAGCGTCAGGCTTTCGTCCCGCCCCAGCAGCAACAGCGCCGGAAACTGCCCGGCCAGCACTTCGAAGTGCGAAGCCACCACCTCCAGGCGCTGCGGGGCCTGCCAGCATTTGCTGAGGTAAGGCCACTGCACGACACCGATGCAATCCACCCCCAGCCGCTGCAAACCTTGCTGGCCCAGCGCCGCCGTCATGCGCCGCAGGAACGCCTTCAGCTCAGGCCATTGCCTGGCAATCTGCAGCGTCAACTTGCACTTGTTGTTCAGCGCCCGCAACGAATAGCCCGGTTGCAAGGTAAACACGCTTCTCACGATCGTGCCGAGCATCATGGGCCTCTCTCACTTGTACTCGATCAACGTCGGTTTGCCGGCCGCGATGCGGTGGCGCAAGAACTTCAGTTGCCCGAGCATTTCCGGGAACTTGCCCAAGACCAGAAACACCGCCTGTAGCCAGTTCTCCCGCACCGACTTGCCACCACGGCGAGCCAGGCGTACCACCTGCAGCGGGTAGACCAGCAGCAACAGTAGACACCAGCCACCCAGCAGCAGGCAGGCCAGCAGGATCACCAACGGGATACCCAGGCCCCACAGCCAGGCACGGCGTGATTCGCGCAGCCAGTGCCGTTCCGGCGCCTGACCATGCAGGTAGGCCCCTTCGGCGTAGGCGTGGCCAGCACGCAGGCTACGCCGCCACCATTGGCTGAAACGGGTCATGGCAGCGTCGTGCAGGGTCATCTCGGCGTCCAGGCGCCAGACCTTCCAACCCTTTGCCCGCAAGCGCACACACAGCTCGGGCTCTTCTCCGGCGATCAGCTCCGGGCGAAAGCCGCCAACAGCAGCCAAGGCATCTACCCGCATCAGGGCATCGCCACCACACGCCTTGGCCTCGCCGACGGGGGTGTCCCACTCCAGGTCGCACAACAGGTTGTACACCGAGCGCTGGGGGAAGCGCTCGCGCCGACGGCCACACACCACTGCCACGTCGGGATGTTCATCGAGAAACGCCTGCGCCGCGGCCAGCCAGCCGCCATCCACCTCGCAATCGCCATCGACGAACTGCACCCACCGCATCGTCGGCAGCCGCCGCTGCAAGGCGCAAAAGCCTTCGTTGCGTGCGCGCGCGGCAGTGAACGGTGTGCCCATGTCCAGCATCAGTACCTCTACTCCCAGGCTGCGGGCCAGCTGCGGTGAACCATCGCTGGAGCCCGAGTCGACGTACATGACCTTGTCCGCACCCTGCAGCAGCGAGTGCAGGCAACGCGCCAGGCGCTGGCCTTCGTTGCGGCCAATCACCACCACACCGATCCCACTCGCCATGGGGCTCACTCGACGGGTGCCGTGGCGGCCGGTTGCCTGGCCTTGATGATCGCCGGCACCCCCACCGCCAGCGAGTTGTCCGGCACATCCACCAACACCACGGCATTGGCACCGATGATCACGTTGTTGCCGATGCGGATGCTGCCCAGCACCTTGGCCCCGGTGCCAATATCGACGTTGTTGCCGAACACCGGCGCAATAGGCTCGTTGACGTTCTTCAGGCCCACAACCACGCCGTTGCGAATGCGGCAGTCATCGCCGAACCGGGCATAGCCGCTGATGACGATGCCGCCAAAATGGTCGATGACGAAGTTGCGGCCGATCACCGCTTCGCACGGCAGCTCCACACCGGTGACGATCTGCACGAACTTGAACAGGATCTTGTAGATGAACGAAAACAGCTTGCGCAGCAGTGCCGGACGCACGCCATAGCGCCAGCGGCCGAAACGGTACACCAGCAATACCCAGAAGCCCTGGGCGCCCCAGTCGCCGCCATGGGCACGCAGGTCGGCACGTATGTTCTCGAACATGGCTTCACCTACCTTGTCGGTTGGCTGGCGTACCGGGTCTTGAACAACAGAGACCAGGTCGTCCGGCAATGACGCCAGCAGGCCTGTATTGCGCCCCGGCCGCGTCGTTTCAACAGCGCCTTGAGTGCCAGCACCAGGTCGCCCAGGGTGACCAGCAGCATGTGCAAGGCAAGCCCCGCCAGCCCGTGATGCTTGCGAAAGTACAGCAGCTCGCTTTCGATCTGGTATGACGAGATCTGCCGGCTGGCCGCCTCCAGTTCGGCCACCGATCTGGAGCTTTCCCCACCGATGTGCACTACCGTGGTATGGGGGTAGAACACCACTTTCCAGCCGGCCGCCTTCACCCGCTTGCAGTGGTCGACCTCCTCGTAATAAAGAAAGTAGCGCGGGTCGAACAGGCCCACCTGGTCCAGCACTTCGCGGCGCACCAGGTAGAAGCAGCCCGGCAGCCAGTCGCACTCGCGGACCGAGGCGTGGTCCCAGTTCATTTCGTCGACCATCTTCAAGCCCGGGAAAAAGCGCCCCAGCCCGGTTCGCCCGACGAACACGTTGAGCGGTGTGGGGAAGTAGCGGCAGCTGGGCTGCAAATCGCCGTCGCGGCCTTCCAGGCGCACCCCCAGCACCCCGCACTCCGGGTGGGCATCCATGTAGTCGAGGGTTTTCTGCAGTGAGTCGGCGGCAACGAAGGCATCGGTATTCAGCAGCAAGGCGTACCTGCCCTTCAGGTGCGCCAGCAACTGGTTGTTGGCCCGGCCGAACCCCACGTTCTGCGAGTTGCTCAGCAGCAGCGCTTGCGGGCACACCTCGGCCAGGCGCTGCAGCGAGTCATCGACCGAGGCGTTGTCCACCACCAGGTAGCTGGCGAGCCGTTCGCTGTCGGCCCGGCGCAGTGCATCGAACATCGGCTGCAGCAGCCCGGCCGTGTTGAAGTTGACCACCATGACGTCCACAGGTTTGCTAGCCATGGTTGCCATCCCCGAAGAAGTACTGGCGCCTCTGCGCCAACAGTTGCGGCTCCAGCTGCGGGTCATAGGCGCCATTGCGCTGCTTGATCAGGTCGATCCACGGGTAGGCTTCGCAACGCGCCTCGACCCGTTTGATCAACGCTTCGGTGGTACAGATGAACGCTGCCGGGTTACCACCAACCACCGTGCCCGGCGGCACATCCTTGGTCACCACGGCGCCGGCAGCCACGATCGACTCAGGCCCGATGGTCACGCGAGGCATGACGATCGCACCATGGCCGATGAAGCAATTGTCCTTGATGTCGATGAAGCCGACCGAATCCAGGTGCTTGCCGAAGCGATGTTCGATCAACAATACCACCCCGTCGTGACCGATCAGCGTGCAGTCGGACAGGCCTACACTGTTGCCGATGCGAACCAGCGAGGGGTCGAGGAACTTGCAGCCTGTATTGACATAGAAATTGCTGCCTACCGAGTGAAAGTTGCCCCAGCGTGTAAGGTAGGCCCCCCATTCAAGCCCGGAAGGTTTGCAGAACTTCTTGTAGAACGCGCTTCCTCGCCCCGTTGTGTGAACATAGTGGGTCACTGCCTTGCGTATCCATCCCTTCATGTTGCCAGCCTCGCAATCAAAGCAATCTGGACTGTTCCTGAGGCGCATCCGGTCTCGTTCTTGTAGGTGCTGACCGCAGCGCACTCACCCCATGTACAACATGCATCACACTTGCGCGTCCCTGGCTGCGCTGAGCCTGGCATCGAGGTGGTCGGCCAGGCGTAGCGCAAACTGCAGCAGCGGCATGGTCGGGTTGGAGGCGCCGCCCGTGGCAAAGATGCTGCTACCGGCGACGTAGAGGTTTTCGGTACCGAACACCTTGCAGTTGGAATCGACAACACCGTATTGCGCCGATGACGCCATGCGCGTGGTCCCCATGTGGTGGGCATGGGGCGACAACTTCAGCGGTATCGAGGTGTCATGAACGAAATCATTGAGCTTGATGAAGCCCAGGTCCATGTCGGCCCACTGCTTGGCCAGTTCGCTGCCAATGCACTTGATGGTGTGTCGGTCATCAGCGCTCAGTGCCCAGTTGACATTGACCTTGGCCACGCCCAGTGCGTCCTTCTCATCCAGCAGCGAAATGCGGCTGCGCAGGTTGGGGAACTGCTCGATCATGGTGCTGATGACGCCGTCACCGGGGCAACTGAAACTGGCAACGAAGGCAATCTTGCTGGCGACCCCCATGTCACAGGCCAGGTTCTCGAGAAAATGCTTGACCTCGGCAGTGCGACCATAGGTTTGCACATCGGCCAACAAGGCAGCCCTGACATTGCCTTTGCCTGCCTTGTATTCATCAACGAAGGCATCGGTGGTGTAGTACTCGCGCGGCTCAGGGGCCAGTCCCGACTTGAGGATGAAAGTGCCAAGGTCAATGTTCAGATGCTCCATGAAGCACCCGCCGACCAGCCCATCCTTGCTCACGATCCCGGCCGCCACCAACGACTCGCTGTTGAGCAGTTGCCGGGCATTCTCGATGGCACCTGTGGCCAGCACGAAATTTCTTGCAACCAGGCGCTGACGATTGCCTTGGTAATCGCAGAGCATGACCGCGGCCAGGTGGCCGGATGCCGGGTCGAACTCCAGGTTCACGCAATTGCAGTTGATGAATACGTCCAGGCCTGGGGTCTGCTCGAGGGCCGTGGCGTACTTTTGCGCAAAACGCGTTGGCGGGCTGAGCAGAAAGCGGTCTGGCTCGAAGTCCCCGCCGTCCAGGCCTGCATTCAACGCGTGAAAATCCGACCCGGGCGGCAGGTCGACGATGTCCATGGCGGCAGGCAGGTAACCTGCAATCTCCGAGTAGGGAATCGGCCAGCCAGGCAAATCGCCAAGGGGGGGAATGGTGAAGTCCGAGGGGCTGAACGGCCGGCAACGGCCGGCCCAGTGGTTGGATGTGCCACCCAGGTAACGCAAGCGAGCTTCCTGGGCATACAGTTCCAGGCCGGTGGAGGCACAGGCGTACAAGGCTTGCGAGTTTGCCGAGTACTCACGCCCGCCGCCTTCGGCAAGCAGTACGCTCCAGCCGGCGGCGGCCAGGCGCAGACCAAGGGTGATACCTGCGGGGCCGGCACCGATGATGCAGACATCGTAACTGTCACGCAGCGCCTTCTGCTGTTGATAGTCCTTGATCATGCGGGCTCGTCCCTGAAGTAACGGGAGGGCAATACCCAGCCATTGATCACCACGAACCCGGACCTCTCGGCAGGTTGATTGGCAACGGCAGCCTTGGCGCCGAACACCGCACCACCCACGCCCAGCAATACACAACTCTGAAGAAAGCCTCTACGACCCATTTGCGCAGTACAGAAAATAAGCTTCCCCATGATCCCGTGACCTGTATCTTTGAAGTTCTCACCCGGCAAGCCGCCTTACAGCCAATTGAAAAAGGCTGTCAGCAGCGCCCCGCAAAGCGCTCCGACCAGCAGCATCGGCAACACCACCAGCTCACGTTTTAGGCTGAAGATATCCAGCTTGCGATTGACATAAACGATCAGTACCAGGGTTGGCACGGTGTGCAGGGCAACCCCCCAGATCGCCCAGTCCACACCGCCGATCGCAAGCAACAGCGGCAGCAACCCCCACAACGAGACCAGGCGGATGATGTTGTCCATGGCCTGGTACTTGGTCAGGCCCAAGGCAATCCACACCTGATGAGCCAAGGTATAGCGCAATGTGAGGAACGACAGCGAAAGAATCGCCAGCATCGGGCCGGCTTCACGGTAACGGTCGTCGTACATCCAGCCGATCAGCAGTGGGCTGGCGGTCAGGAAACCGCCACAGATGAACAGCACCAGCAGGTCGACCAGCAGACGGAAGCGGTGATACAGCGCCTTCAGGCGCTCCTTGTCATCAGCCCGAGCCGCTTCGCTGAAGGCGGGCAGCGCCACGGCGCCAAAAATTTTCATCAACGCGGTCTGCACGGCGCCGAGGATCAGCACGGCAATCGAGTACACCCCCAGTTGTGCCGCCGTCATGCTGGCACCAAACCACATGCGGTCACCGTACATGGCCAGCACGCCGACCATCGATGACAGCAGGATCCAGCGGCCAAACACGATCAGTTCGGTCAGCGCGCTGCGGTCCCACTCCAGGCGATTGCGCGGCCCCTCAAGGGCGGTGTGGCCCAGCAGGGTCCAGGCCAGGGCCGACACCAGGCCAGCGATCACCAGCGCCCAGACCGAGTGAGTCAGGTAGCCCAGCACCAGCATCACTACCAGGCCGACCACCTGCGAAGCCAGGTCGACCAGCACGACACGCTTCTGTTGGAAAGTTCGTACCGCCACATCTATCTTGGTGGACTGGAACCCCCAGATCACCGCCGACAGCCCGGTCACGGCCAGTACCATCGGCAACACCGGTGCAGCATAGGTAGAACCCGCCGGCCACACCTCGGCCAGCTGGGCAAGCCAGGCCCCCAGGGCCAGCAGCAAGGTCAGGGCAAACAGCACGAAGCCGCGGATGATCTGCACGGTCCATGCGGTATTGAGAAAGTGCGGGTCGTCACCGCGCTGGCTCTGGATGATGTTCTGGCGCAGGCCGACATCGGACAATAAATGCAGGAGTACCGAAACGGTGGTGGCGATGACCATCACGCCGAACATTTCTGGCAGCAGCAAGCGGGCCATGACCAGGTTGCCGCCAAGGCGCATCACCTGTGACGCCACTTGCGCAACCAGGTTCCACGACCCGGCCCTCAGGGCCCGCTCGCGCAGGCTCGCGGTGGCAGACACATCAATCGACGGCATGACATCAATCTCTGACTGACTGGCTAAAAGGTCACTATAGTTTCAATCAGCCACGACGCTAGCCGTTGCCCACCGATGCAAAGGTGCACATAGCCAATGCCTGAACATTTTCGTGCGTTGATCGTCATCCTGTTTCTGGCGAGCGTGGTCTTCCTGCTGGCGCGGCGGCCTGCCAGCGACCTGATCCCGCTGGCTGACTTCAAGCGCCGGCGCAACCTGTGGTTCCTGCTTACCCTGCTGGCCTTCTTTTCGCATAGCTTCTGGCTGTACCTGGGTGCTGGCGCCGTCATCCTGTACATCGCAGGGCGTCGCGAACACAACCCCATGGCGCTGTTCTACATGCTGCTGTTCCTGATCCCGCCGGCTTCGGTGCAGGTGCCCGGGTTTGGCGTGGTCAATTATCTGGTCGACCTCAACCATATCCGCCTGCTGACCCTGTGCGTGCTGTTGCCGGCGGCACTGGCCCTGCGCCGGCAAAGCGACACCCTGCGCTTCGGCCGCACCTGGCCCGACAGGCTGTTGGCGGCCGGCCTGCTGCTGATGAGCGTGCTGTACCTGCGAGAGACCACCCTGACCGACACCCTGCGCCAGACGCTGTACCTGTGTGTCGATGTGTTCCTGCCGTATTACGTGGCCAGCCGTGGCCTGCGCCAGATCAGCGAGTTCAAGGACACCCTGCTGGCGTTCGTGCTTGCCGCCTTCATTCTGGCCCTGATCGGCGTGGCCGAGTACGTGCGCCACTGGCTGCTGTACAGCGCCCTGGTCGACGCCATGGGTGTGCCGTGGAGCATGTCGGGCTACCTGAGCCGTGGCGGTTCGCTGCGCGCCAGCGTCACCACCGGGCAGGCGATTGCCCTGGGCTATGTCATGAGCGTGGCCATCGGCCTGTTCCTGTTTGTCCAGGGTTATGTGCGCCGCCCCCGGCAGCGGGTGCTGGGCGCCCTGCTGCTGGCCGCCGGGCTGTTCGCGCCACTGTCCCGTGGCCCGTGGATCGGCGCTGTGGTCATCGTGGTGGTGTTCATCGCCCTGGGCAAGGGGGCGGTCAGGCGCCTGGCGCTGCTTGCCGCGGCCGGCATGCTGGCCCTGCCCTTGCTGACCATCGTGCCCGGTGGCGAAAAGGTACTGGACCTGCTGCCGTTCATTGGCAGCCTCGAGAAAGAGAACATCACCTACCGCGAACGGCTGATGGACAACGCGTGGATCGTCATCCAGCGCAACCCGCTGTTTGGCTCGTTCGACTTCCGCAACACCCCGGAAATGCAATCGATGATTCAGGGTGAAGGCATCATCGACATCGTCAACACCTATATCAACCTGGCACTTCGGGTCGGGCTGGTCGGGCTTGGCCTGTTCGTGGCGTTCTTCGCCACCGTACTGCACGGCATTCGCAAGGCCATGCTCGGCTTCCCCGACAAGGATGACGAGCGACGCCAGCTCGGCCGGGTATTGCTGGCGACACTGCTCGGCATCCTGGTGATCATTTTCACCGTCAGCAGCATCACCTTCATTCCGGTGGTGTACTGGTCTGTCGCCGGGCTGGGCGTGGCCTACATCCAGATGGTCCGCAGCCTGCACGACAGCCAGGCGATCGCGCTGGCCGACCCCGGCCTTCAACCCAGGTAACGCCAATGAACGTGCTTACCCTACGCTGCCCGATTATTCAACCTCTGCTGCGGGTAACGGCCATTGCCGGCCTGGTCTTGCTGCCGCTCACCGGCTGGGCATCGGCGTGGCAAGTCAGCGTCGATGAACAGAATGGCCTGCCCATGGTGACCCACGGTGGTGGGCCGGTGATGAAAGCCAAGTTCGACTTCTGGGCAGCCGACTGGAGCTGGACGGGCTTCTCCACCACGTTCAGGGTCAATGGCCCCTACCACTACACGCTGCAGGGCCAGAACAAGGCGCTGGACTTCGACCTGGAGGCGGATATCCGCAAGGAGCAGGCACAAACCCTGAGCTGGGCCTTCGACCTTGACGCGCACAGCCGCCAGGCCGGGGTGATGGGCGGCGGCATGGTGTTCCAGTTCGACCCGGCGCAAATTGCCGGGGAAATGGGCGCCCCGCAGTTGCTGCCCGGCAACCGTGGCTGGTCGTGGGGCAAGGCAGGCCTGGGCCGGCGCGTCGAAATGCGCTTCGACCCGCCGCTGGCCAAGGTGTATTTCGAGCGCGGCAACCCGTCCGAACTGCGTGCGTTCATCTACAGCGACCCGATCAATGCCGGTCGGCAACAGATCAAGGCGGTGCTCAACGTCACCGGCGACATCGACCTGGGGCCCACGCCCAGCGAACGCTTCGGCCTGGTCGACCCGGCCGGTTGGCCGGACGATCAACTGGACTGGCGTACCTCGCCAGTAGACCTGTCATTCCTCAATACCGCAGAAAAACCCGCCGGCAAGCGTGGTTTCGTCAAGGCTGTCGGCGAACAGCTGATGTTCGAGGACAACACCCCGGTACGCTTCTGGGGCACCAACCTGTCCGCCTATTCGCTGTTCAAGAGCCCCGACGAAGAAATCCGCCAACAGGCCAAGCGCCTGTCCGCTCTGGGCTTCAACCTGGTGCGTCTGCACCACCACGACTCGCCCTGGGTGAGCCCGAACGTGTTTGGTGACGGCACCCTGGTGCGCGATACCCGGCAGCTCAGTGCCGAATCGCTACGCAAGCTCGACCTGTGGATCAAGGCACTCAAGGACGAAGGCATCTATATCTGGCTGGACATGCACGTGCAGCGAGCGCTTACCGCCAATGATGACATTGACGATTTCCAGGAACTGGCCAAGGGCGAGAACCAGGTTGACCTCAAAGGTTATGCCTATGTGAACCGAAGTATCCAACAGGCGATGAAACGCTTTGCCGAGCAGTACCTGACCCATGTGAACGAATACACCGGCCTGGCCTACAAGGACGACCCGGCGATTGCTGCAGTGCTGATCACCAACGAGAACGACCTTACCCAGCATTATGGCAATGCCCTGATGCCGAACAAGGATGTACCGCGCCACAGCGAACGCTATATGGATGCGGCCAAAGCTTTTGCCAAACAATATGACCTGCCCACCGACCTCACCTGGCGCGCCTGGGAGCATGGGCCTTCGAAGCTGTTCCTCAATGACCTGGAACAGCGCTTCAACGCCGACATGATCGCCCACCTGCGCGGCCTTGGCGTGAAAGTGCCGATCGCCACCACCAGCACCTGGGGTGGCAATGGCCTGAGCGCGCTGCCAGCGCTGACCGCAGGCGATGTCATCGACGCCCATGCCTACGGTGCCAATGGCCAACTGGAGAAGAACCCGCTGACCAGCGACGGCATGCTCGACTGGCTCGCCGCTGCCCAGGTGGTCGGCAAACCGCTGACCGTCACCGAGTGGAACGCCGAGCCATTCCCACTGCCCGACCGCCACTCATTGCCGCTGTATGTAGCCGGCACCGCCGCCCACCAGGGCTGGGACGCCATGATGCAGTATGCCTACAGCCAGCAGGCCTTCAACCCGGGCTGGCGCACGGCGGATAACTGGCACGCGTACAACGACCCGGCGATGATCGCCACCCTGCCCGCTGCCGCCCTGCTCTATCGCCGAGCGGATGTGAAGCCGGCCACTACCCGCTACGTGTTCGCGCCGACGCCCGCCACCCTGTACAACCAGGAGATCACCCCGCGCAACTCGCCGCTGCTGCGCACGGCCATGGAAAAGGGCCAGCTGCAGATCGCCCTGCCACAGACGCCGGAATTGCCCTGGCTGAAACCGGCCGCCATCCCTGCCGACGCGCAGGTGCTGCAGGACCCGGGGCAGTCCTTGCTGCCAGCCGACGCCACGGAGGCGGTCAGCGACACGGGCGAACTCAAGCGCAACTGGCAACAGGGCGTCTACACCATCGACACAACGCTGACCCAGGCCGCCACCGGATGGCTGGGCGGTCGCTCGATCAGCCTCGGCGCGATCCAGGTGCAAGCACAAACGCCGTATGCCAGCGTCGTGGTGCAAAGCCTGGACGGCAAACCCTTGGGCCACTCGCGCGAACTGCTGCTGTCGCTGGGCACCCGTGCCGTGCCCAAGGCCGATGACAAGACCCCTTTCAACGTCGAGCCGCTTGCCGGCACCTTGAGCATCAAGGCGCCTGCTGGCCTGAAACTGTTCGCGCGGGACGCACAGGCGCAGTTGAAACCGTTGCCGATGGCTTACCAGAATGGACGCTACAGCATCACCTTCGACGGCAAGTACATGTCCAATTGGCTGTTCTTGAAATAGGGGATATGGCCATCTACCCTCACAACAGACCGATAGCTGAAAAGCGCGGCTGTACAACAGCAGAGTCCAGGAGGCATGGATGAAGTTTCTGGTTGTCGGTGGCGCAGGCTACATAGGCTCGCATATGGTCAGGCACTTGCTTGCTGCGGGCCATGAGGTGGTGGTGGCGGACCTGGTCTCGCCCGGCCCCGGCGTCCAGTGGGCAAAGCTGGACATCGCCGACGAACCCGCCCTGGATGTGCTGTTTGGTGTTTGCCGTTTCGATGCCGTGTTCCACTTTGCCTCGTTCATCCAGGTGGGCGAGTCGGTCAGCGTGCCCGGCAAGTACTACCAGAACAACGTCGCGGCCACCCTTGCCCTGCTGCAGGCCATGGTAAATGCCGGTATCAGGTACCTGGTGTTTTCTTCCAGTGCTGCCGTCTACGGCAACCCGCAGTATGTGCCGATCGACGAAGCGCATGCCAAGGGGCCGATCAACCCGTACGGGCTGAGCAAATGGATGGTCGAGCAGATTCTCGAGGACTTCGACCGGGCTTACGGCTTGAAGTCGGTGTGCCTGCGCTACTTCAATGCAGCGGGTGCTGACCCGGAAGGCCGGTTGGGGGAGCGCCATGACCCGGAAACCCACCTGATCCCGTTGATCCTGCAAGCCGCGTCGGGCCGGCGTGAGGCGGTGACGGTGTTCGGCCGCGACTACGACACGCCGGACGGTACCTGCATCCGCGACTATGTGCATGTGGCCGACCTGGCAGCGGCACATGCGTTGGCAGTGGACTATTTGCTGGCAGGTGGCGAACGCACTGCGTTCAACCTGGGCAATGGCCTGGGCTTTTCGGTGCAGCAGGTGATCGATACGGCGCGGGCGGTGACCGGGCGGCAAATCAATGCCCTGGACGCGCCGCGCCGGGCTGGCGACCCGCCACGGCTGGTGGCGGATGCAAGCAAGGCACTGCAGGTGCTGGGCTGGCGGCCGGAGTTTGCCTCACTGGAGCAAATTGTGCGGCATGCGTGGCAGTGGGAGTTGCAGTACCCCTGGGCCACGCGGCAGACCTGAGGTTTGAAAGGCGCTGCGATTCCCTGTGGGAGCGGGCGCGCCCGCGAACACCGGTGCAACCGGTGCCATTCACCGCGTCGCCTGCTTCGCGGGCATGCCCGCTCCCACAAGGGCCCCGTCAGCTGAAGGAATACGCCATACCTGTGGGAGCGGCCTAGTAATATGTCCGCGGCTGCTCGTCGGCCTTGTTCAATACCGTCCCGACCAGGTTCACCCTGGCCAGGTGATGCAGGCAATCCTCGATTTCTTTCTTGTTGTTCATACCGTTGGCCACCACCAGCAGCACACAGTCGAACTTGGGTATCACGGTGATCGCATCGTCAGAGCTGAGCAGCGGCGGCAAATCGAAAATACAGATGCGAGACTCGTAGCGGTTGCGCAGTTCGCTGATCAGGTTGCTCACTTTGGGCGACGACAGCATTTCGGTAGACAACGGTACCGGTACCCGCGTCGGCAGCACCACAAACCGAGGCAAGCTCGGGTTGACCAGGCAATCCTGCAGTTGCGCCTCGTCCGACAGAAACTCGTTCAGCGCCTGGTCCATGGGCAGGCCCAGGGTGCTGCCGACCTTGGGCCGACGCAGGTCGAAGTCCACCAGCAACGCGGTCTTGGTGGTGTGGTGGGCGATGCTCATGGCCAGGTTGACCGCCAGCACCGTCTTGCCCGCTTCAGGGGTTGGCGAGGTGATGGCCAGCGTTCGCCAGCCATTTTCATCCATGGTCCTGAGCACCTGCGTGCGCAGCAGGTCGATCGGCCCGTTCATGTGGGAGTTCTTGTTGTAGGCGACGATGCGGTGACGTTCCAGGTGCTCGGCGCGCAGCGGCACCACCTTGGTGTTCACATAATCGAACTGGCCAGGCACTTCCGTCAGCGCCGTGCCAGGAGCAGGTGACAAAGCCTGCGGGGTACCCGGGGTGACCGGGTGAAGATTGTTGCCAACAGCCGGCTTGGTCCTGTCCATCACTGCTTCCCTATGCAAACCGAGACATGACTTTGATCAACAGCACATCCAGTGGCATGTAGAACACGTGCACCAGCACTACCATGATAGCCGCCAGCGCCAGCGCCGCCAGGATCAGCCAGTTGCGCCAACGCTTGCGCCTGGCCACGTCTGCCTTGGTATCGATATAAGGCAGCGCCACCAGCACCCGCCTGCCCAGCAGGTTTTCCAGGGCCCCGACGCCGCGAATACGCTGATTGAACATTTCCAGCAGCATCACCAGCGCACCGCCACCTGCCGGTGCCAGCACCAGACCCAGCGCGGCGATTTTCTTGCGGTTGGGCTTGATCGGTTTCTCCGGCAACAGCGGTGGTTCCAGCAGTACGAAACGCTCGGCCTTGTTTTCCTGTTCCAGGCTTTCGGTAATCTTCGCGCCCATTTCCTTGGCGCGGATTTCCTCGTACTTCTTGCGCGCGTTGTCGTGGTCACGCATCAGGGTCACCAGGCCACGCTCCACCTGCGGCGCCTCGAGGATTTCGGCCTCGTAGCCTTCCATCTTGCGGGTCAACTCGCGCTTCTGCTCGGCCAGCGAAGCTATACGCTCTTGCGCTGCGCTCATCTTGGCACGCACGCGAGCGACATCAAGGCCTAACGTGGACGCCACCGCCGTACGACTGCCACTGGCTTCGAGCGCCTGGATCCTGCGCTTGACCGCCACCACATCGGGGTGGGCTTCCTTGTAGCGGGTCAGCAGCTGGGCATATTCGGCCTTCAGGCTGGCCAGGTCCTGAGGCTGTTCGGCACTGGCCGCCCTGGGCCCTTCGCCGGCCTTTGTGGCCAGCCCGGCACTGGCGGCAGACAGTTCCAGTTCCAGGTAACGCAGTTCTTCCTGGGCCGCCTTGTAATCGCGGTCGACCTCGCGGAACTCCAGCTCCGAGCGCGACAGCATGTTCATGCGCAGGGTCTGGTGCTCGGGCAAGGCATTGGCGTGCGCCTGCTTGAAGTCCGCCAGCTGGTTTTCCAGGCTGGCCAGTTCGGCCCCCAACTTGTTCGCCTCCTGAGTGAGGAACTCGGTGGTTTCATTGGCCCGCTCGGTACGCTGCTTGAGATTCTCGTTGAGGAACAGCGTCACCAGTTCGTCGGCGACTTCCTTGGCCACTTCCGGCTGCTTGTGTTCGAAGGACACATTGAACGCCACGGTCGCTTCACCGCGCCCGCGTACGTAGGTGGTCAGGGTCTCGACCACGACGGCATTGCGCATGTGGTCGATCTTGTCGCTTTCGCTGAAGCGGTTGTCGGGGAACAGGTTGTACTTGCCGATGATGCGCAGCAGGTTCTCACGGGTCATCACCCGCTGGCGAATCACCTCGATGCGTTCATCGGCAAAGCTGGTGTTGTTGGTCGATACCAGCTCGGGCGAAATCTGCTGCGACTCCACCAGGATGGTGCCAGTCGACTGGTAGATCGGCGGTACCATCACGGCGACGGCGACGGTGGCGGCCAGGATGACTACGATGCTCACCCCCAATATCAGGCCCCGGTCCTTGATTATGGCGATGTAATCTCTGAGGGAGAGCTCGTAGTCAGACTTCATGGGGCCACCTGCCTGAAGTTCAGATGTCGGGGTACCTGTACGTCAACGTCAAACCCACGATAGTAGCGTTCGCATCAGCTTCGTGATCCTGCTGCCGTTCCTTGTACATCAGCGACAGGCGCAGGTCCCAGTACGGCGAGAACTGGCGGCTGGCCCACACACTGTAAGTCTGCAAGGTGTTGGGGGTCTGCCCTTTGCTGTCCTGCCAGGCAGCGTCCGCGCCTACCCGGGTCAGCTCGCTGACGGCGTAACTCCACACACCGCGCACCTGGTCAAGTTCGGCGAAGCCACCTTCGGCACTGGCCACCGTGCTGCGTTCGGCGGTGAAGCTGGCGTCGGCGCGCACACCGGTGTAAAGCAGCGCAACCCCACCTTCCCCGCGTCGGCCACCTTCGTCGCCGGACACTTCGGTGACGCCCACATGCGCATCGGCGCTGAGGCGTTCGGAGAACTGGTACTTGACCCCGACCGCCGGGCTGTAGCTGTTGGACGCCGTCGCCGTCTGGTCCTGCTCGGGCTCATAGCGCCGGGCGCCAAAGCGGCTGTACACATCAGCCCGCTCACTCCAGGCGTAGGTCCAGGTGAACACGTTGCCCAGTTCGTCGTAACCCGTCAGCGTACTGATGTCGTAACGGGCGCGGTTGTACGTGGTTTCGTTGCTCAAGGTGCTGCGTTCAGTAATCGCCTGGCTCCAGTTGCCGGTCAGCGTATACAGCTTTTGCGTGCCATCCGTGGTAACCACGCCGGTATCCAGCACGGTTCCCGACAGCGTCGAACTTTCGTTGTAACGCGCCAGCAGGCCGAATCGCCCGCGCTCGGTCTGGCGCTGCCAGCCTAGGCTCACATCCGGGTCCTCACGGTTGTCGACCACCGCCGTGTCGGACGAGCGCAATACATGCATACCCAGCCCCAACCTCAATTCGTCACGGTCGAAGGTACCGATCAGGGTGTAATCCGGCGCGATGATCGTGCGCGTTATGCCCTTTTCACCCGACGACAGCAGCAAGGGGTTGCTGTCGTATTCGACGGATGTCGGTACCACCACTGTAGACTGCCAATTTGCTGCCAGGACCGTGTCCGTGAACGGCAACACCAAGATTGCCGTTGCAATACCAGTTGTTCTTAGAAGAGGCATCAAGTGTTCTTATTAAAGGCAAGATCAAGGAACGACCAGCGTATCGCCAGCCTGCAGTTGGATGTTGGTGGACATATCCCGGCCAGACACCAGGTCTCTATATCGCACGGGCAGGATTTTTTGGGAAGTGCCGGCACCGCGTACCACTTTGATTTCGCTTTCGTCGGCAAACTTGTCCAGGCCACCCGACATGCTCAGGGCCTGCAGCACCGCGGTAGGGCCCGCCATTTGTACCGGCCCGGGCTTGATCACTTTGCCTTGTACATAGACCAGGTTGCCGGCGATGCTCTTGACGACAACGCTGACGTTCGGGTCGGGGAGAAACTTCTCGAGTTTGGCCGCCACTTGTTTTTCAACAGCCGTTACATCCAGCCCGGCAACATCGATGCGCCCGGCAAGTGGAAAAGTGATACTGCCATCGGGAAGTACGGTTGCCTCCTGGCGCAGGCTATCTTCCTGCCACACCGAGACCATCACCACATCGCCAGGGCTGAGCAGGTAGGCGGCACTGTTCGGGTCGGCCTTACCGGCACCAGACCACACCATCAGCATGCAGAACGCGACAAACATTGAACGCACCATGAGGGTCCCTCCGGCCGAAAAGGCCCGACAAAGAGCACTGAATGAGAACAACACACCAACTCTCGCTCCGCTTCGCGGCATACGCCAACCGCGATGGCCTCGAACTTCCGAAGGCCTTGCCTAGACGCTGTGCAGCCTGGGCTGTGCTGCCTGCAACCGTGGACCTGCACGGGCTACTGGCAATATAGCAACGGTTGGGGAATTGACAAGCCAAACCCCGGGCCGCTGGCATCAAGGGTAGAACCCAGGCTGGCGGAATCAGATATTTTTCCTGTTGGCGACTGCTACAAAGCCAACCACAGCAAATGCAAAGAACCACCCTGCAGTTGAACCAGGGATGATACTGCTCTGATTGAAATACGTATCCGCCGCGCGCGCCGCACCACTTAACAACACCAGCAAAGACATCGATTTGATAATCAGAGCCGTGCGCATACGCCCCTCCTTTAAGAGGAAAATCAACTGGTTGTTGGCGCGGTATTCGGGAGTTGTTTCGCTGTTGAATTGAGCTTATGGGCACCCTGACATTGCGTCAATGATTCGACACTATAATAAAATTCAATGAGCAACGGGCAGCATCGTCAAAATATCGACGCGCGAATTGAGAAGAGGAGCGCTGTTGTCATGGCGTCAGTGTTTCATGGCTGAGAAAGGCAAAAGCCTGGGGCGCGCGTGCGCCGCCGTCGTTTTACTCGTCTGCGTGATGTACCACGACCAGCAACTGCGCTGGCAGCGGCCCCACCGATCTTAGGCGGTGCGGAGTCTGGGCATTGAAATGCAGGGCATCGCCTTGCTCCAGCAGCACACGCTCATTCATGAAGTCCACTTCCACCTGGCCGACGTGGACGAACAGGAATTCTTCGCCCAGGTGCTCCTTGAACGTGGGGTCGCTGAAATCTGACGGTGGCTGGATCAGGAACGGCAGCAGGCTGCGCTGGCCGACCTGGCTGGTGAGGGCCGCGTACCCAGGCCCTGCCCCGTCGCCCACCAGTGCCTGGCGCTCGCCATGGCGCACCAGGCTGTAGCGGCGCTGGCCGGGCTGCTCTTCGGCGAACAGTTCTTCGACATTGACATTCAGTGCCCGCGCCAGCTTCAGCGCGGCTGCGATCGACGGCGTATTCAGGCCGCGTTCGACCTTGGACAGGTAGCTCTTGGTCATGCCGGTCTTGTCGGCCAGCAGTTCCAAGGTCATCCCCAGTTTCTTTCGCAGCAGTTTCAATCGGATAGACATGTGACACGGGTTTCCCAGGCGGAGGCAGCCTGGCCATCATACGTGGACTGCCAGGGAAATGCTGGGCCGCGCAGCGGCCCCAGCCTTTACGGCATCACCGGTGGGATGTACTGCAACGTCGTACCCAGTGCCCACAGCAATACCAGCACCAGCGGCACGTGCACCAGCAACTGCACGAACGAGAACCCGATCAGGTCGCGCGCCTTGAGACCCAGCACCCCCAGCAGCGGCAGCATGTAGAACGGGTTGATCAGGTTCGGCAAGGCTTCGGCGGCGTTGTAGATCTGCACTGCCCAGCCCAGGTGATACTGCAGGTCATTGGCCACCAGCATCACGTAAGGTGCCTCGATGATCCACTTGCCACCACCCGACGGGATGAAGAAGCCCAACACCGCCGAGTACACGCCCATCAGCACGGCATAGGTGTCATGCGTGGCGATCTGGGTGAAGAACAGCGAAATGTGGTGGGCCAAAGTCTGCTCGTCCACGCCCTTCACCTGGGTGAGAATGGCCGCGATCGAACCATACAGCGGGAACTGGATCAGCACCCCGGTGGTGGTCGGCACCGCACGCGCCACCGCGTCGAGGAAGCTGCGCGGGCGCCAGTGCAGCAAGGCACCGAGCATGATGAACAACAGGTTGTAGGTGTTCAGCCCGGAAATGGCGGTAATCGCCGGCTTGGTGGCGAACTCCTGGTACAGCCAGCCGGCGGCCAGGGCCACCAGCAACAGGATCAGGATCGGGCTGTGTTCCAGCCACTCGCCCGGGCGAGTGCGCTGGGGTGCCGGTGGTGCGGTGAAGCTGGGGTCTACCCCGCAGTCCTGGGCGCTGCGCGCGCTGTTCGGCCCTGGGGCCGTGGCGTAGGCGATCACCAGCGAGACCACCACCAAGGCCGCCAGCATTACGCCGGACTGCCAGAGGAAGATGGTTTCAGTGAACGGAATCACCCCGGTAATCGACAGGATCGACGGTGGCAGGCTAGCCGGGTTGGCCTGCAGTTGCGCCGCCGACGAAGACAGGCCCAACGCCCACACGGCGCCCAGGCCCAGATAGGCGGCGGCGCCGGCAGCGCGGTAGTCCATCTTCAGTTCGGTGCGCCGGGCCAGGGCGCGCACCAACAGGCCGCCGAACACCAGCGACAGGCCCCAGTTGAGCAGCGATGCCAGCATCGAGATCAGCGCCACCCAGCACACTGCCGAACGGCCATTGCCAGGGATGCGCGCCAGGCGGTCGATCAGGCGCGCGGCAGGCGGCGAGCTTGCCACCACATAGCCGCCGATGACCACGAAGGCCATCTGCATGGTGAACGGGATCAGGCTCCAGAAGCCATCGCCAAAGGCCTTGGCGGTATCGGTCGGTTTGGCCCCCATGGCCAGGGCGCCGATGCACACTAGCAGTACCGCCAGGGCGGCAAACACCCAGGAATCGGGGAACCAGCGTTCGGCCCAGTTGGAGCAGCGCAAGGCAAAGCGCGCGGAACGGCTGTCTTGGATTTCAGCGGCCACGGTTCAATTCCTTTTATTGGTTTTATGAGGTGAAGCAGTACTACCAGACTACGCAAAACCCTGTGGGAGCGGGCGTGCCCGCGAATGCGTCGGTAAATTCACCGTAGCATTCGCGGGCACGCCCGCTCCCACAGGGCAGGATCGCATGATGCGTTAGAAGGTCATTTCCTTCACATCATCCGGCACGATCAGCTTGCCGGCGGTTTTTTCGATGATTTCTTCAATGCTCACCCCGGGCGCGGTCTCGCGCAGGATGAAGGCGCCGTCTTCGATCTCCAGGTAGGCCAGGTCGGTCAGCACCTTGCGGATGCAGCCAGCGCCGGTCAACGGCAGGCTGCACTGCGGCAGCAGCTTGGACTCGCCGTCCTTGGAGGCATGGGTCATGGTGACGATGATGTTCTCGGCACCGGCTACCAGGTCCATGGCGCCGCCCATGCCCTTCACCAGCTTGCCCGGGATCATCCACGAGGCGATGTTGCCTTGTACGTCCACTTCGAAAGCGCCGAGCACGGTCAGGTCGACATGGCCGCCACGGATCATGGCGAACGACTGTGCCGAATCGAAAATAGAGGCACCGCGGCGGGCGGTGACAGTCTGCTTGCCGGCGTTGATCATGTCGGCATCGATGGTGCCTTCGGTGGGGAATTCGCCCATGCCGAGCAGGCCGTTTTCCGACTGCAGCATCACATCCATGTCGGCGGGTACGTAGTTGGCCACCAGGGTCGGAATGCCGATGCCCAGGTTGACGTAGTAGCCGTCCTTCAGTTCACGGGCGACGCGTTGCGCCATCTGTTCGCGGGTCAGTGCCATGGTCAGGATCTCTTTGTTGTTCTGGTGGATGGCGCTCAGGCCTTGACGGTGCGCTTTTCGATACGCTTTTCGAAGGTGCCGACGATGACGCGGTCCACGTAGATGCCCGGGGTATGGATCTCGCTGGGCAGCAGCACGCCAGGTTCGACGATCTCTTCCACTTCGACCACGGTGATCTTGCCGGCGGTGGCCGCCAGCGGGTTGAAGTTTTGCGCAGTGTTGCGATACACCACGTTGCCGTAGTGGTCGGCCTTCCAGCCCTTGACGATGGCGAAGTCGCCGGTGATGGATTCTTCAAGAATGTACTTGCGGCCGTTGAATTCGCGCACTTCCTTGCCGTCGGCAACCGGGGTGCCGTAGCCGGTGGCCGTGTAGAAGGCCGGGATGCCGGCGCCACCGGCGCGCATTTTCTCGGCGAGGGTGCCTTGAGGGGTCAGTTCCACTTCCAGCTCGCCGCTCAGCAACTGGCGTTCGAACTCGGCGTTCTCGCCCACGTACGAAGCGACCATCTTGCGGATCTGCCGGTCTTCCAGCAGCACGCCCAGGCCAAAGCCATCGACACCGCAGTTGTTGGAGACCACGGTCAGGCCCTTGACGCCACGGCGCCTGATTTCGCTGATAAGGTTTTCCGGGATGCCGCACAGGCCGAAACCACCCGCCAGTACCGTCATGTTGTCGGTCAGGCCTTCGAGGGCCTGTTCATAAGTTGCAACGCGCTTGTCCAGTCCGGCCATGCTGATCCGCCTTTTGTAGTTGTTGAACCGACGAGGCTGTCGGTGAGCGTGTGGGGACATCTTCACCGCAAGCGACTGATTTGTTAATTTTGTTTTCATCATCGATTGATAATTTTTCCAAAACAACCAACAGGCCAGTCATGAACGTCAAGCAACTGCGCGCCTTTGTCGCTGTGGCCAAGTACCAGAGCTTCGCCCAGGCCGGTGAACACCTGCATGTCTCGCAACCGGCCCTGAGCCTGACCATCAAGGCCCTGGAAGAAAACCTTGGCGGCGCCCTGCTAAGCCGCACCACCCGCAGCGTCAGCCTGACTGCCGAGGGTGAGGTGCTGTTGCCGCTGGCGCGTCGTCTGCTGGCTGACTGGGACGACACCGAAGAAATGCTGCGCCAGCGTTTCACCCTGCAACTGGGCCGGGTTTCGGTGGCGGCCATGCCGGCCTTTGCCGGCAACCTGCTGCCCCATTCGCTCAAGGTATTTCGCCAGCGCTACCCGAAGGTCAACGTCACAGTGCACGATGTGATCAATGAACAGGTGCAGGAACTGGTGCGCCATCGCCGCGTCGAACTGGGCATTGGCTTCGAACCGGACAACATCGATGGCCTGGATTTCCACCCGTTGTACATGGACCGCTTCGTCGCCGTGGTGCCGGCCGATTCGCCCTTGGCCCAGCTACCCCAGGTCAGCTGGGCACAGTTGCTGGCCGAAGACTTCGTGGCCCTGCAACGCCCGTCGGCGGTGCGCCTGCTGATGGAGCAGAACGTGGCCGCCCGCCACGGCAAGCTGGCGGTGGCTTTCGAGAGCCACCAGCTGTCGACCATCGGCCGCATGGTCGCCAGTGGCCTGGGGGTCAGTGCCGTGCCTGCGCTGTGCATCAACCAGATGCAGGAGCTAGGCGCTCGCTGCGTAACCCTGGTCGAGCCCACGGTCGAGCGGCGCATCGGCGTGATCGCCCTCAGCGAACACAAGCTGTCCACGGCGGCGCAAGCGCTGCTTGAGGTTCTGCTTTCCAATACCCGCATCCCGGAGGTGACATGCGTTACGTGAATCTGGCAGGTTCGAGCGTTCCGGCCATTGGCCAGGGCACCTGGTACATGGGCGAAGATCCGGCCCGCAAGGCGGCCGAGGTGGCGGCCCTGCAACAAGGCATCGAACTTGGCCTGAACCTGATCGATACCGCCGAGATGTATGCCGAAGGTGGTGCCGAAGCAGTGGTCGGCCAGGCCATTGCCGGGCGCCGCGACGATGTGTTCCTGGTCAGCAAGGTGTACCCGCACAATGCCAGCCGGCGTGGTACGGCGGCGGCCTGCGAGCGCAGCCTCGCTCGCCTGGGCACCGACTGCATCGACCTGTACCTGCTGCACTGGCGTGGCCAGTACCCGCTGGAGGAAACCGTCGAGGCCTTCGAGCGCTTGCGCGAGCAAGGCAAGATCAAGCGCTGGGGCGTGTCCAATTTCGACGTCGACGACCTGCGCGAACTGCACAACCCCGATTGCGCCACCAATCAGGTGCTGTACAACCCGGCCCAGCGCGGCATCGAGTTCGACCTGTTGCCATGGTGCGAAAAGCGCGCGCTGCCGATCATGGCCTACTGCCCGCTGGCCCAGGCCGGGCGCCTGCTGCAGCACCCGGTGCTGGCGGAAATCGCCGAGCGCCATGGTGCCACGGCGGCCCAGGTCAGCCTGGCCTGGGTGACCCGGCATGACGGGGTGATAGCCATCCCCAAGGCCGTGGCGCCCGAGCATGTGCGGTTGAATGCGGCTGCGGGTACGCTGACCTTGACCAGCGAAGACCTGCGGGCGATCGACCGGGCGTTCCCGGCGCCGACGCGCAAGCAGCGGTTGGCGATGGTGTAACAGAACTGAATTCGCAAGCAATCCTGGTACCCTGTGGGAGCGGCTTTAGCCGCGAAGAATCCAACGCGGCGCATGGCACCGGCTTCGCCGGTGTTCGCGGCTAAAGCCGCTCCTACAGGTGTGCCGGGGATCAATGGAAATCCCGGCTGCGCACGTCCAGCCCTTGCAACAGCGGGCTTACATCCTCCAGCCGCCGTGCTATCAGGTGGCGCACGCCATCCTCCTGCTCCAGCCGCCCGCTGACCTTGAGCAACTGCGCCCCCACCAGCGCCCGCCGCTGCCGTTCGGCAAGTTCCCGCCACACCACCACATTGACCATGCCGTGCTCGTCCTCCAGGGTGACGAAGGTCACGCCACTGGCGGTCTGGGGCCGCTGGCGGCCCACCACCAGCCCGGCCACGGCAATGTTGTCACCATGCCCGACACCCTGCAGCTCGCGCGAGCTGCGACAGCCCAGCGCCCGCAGGCGTGGGCGCAACAAGGTCAAGGGATGCGGCCCAAGCGTGGTACCCAGGGTCTGGTAATCGGCCATCAGGTCCTCGGCCACGCTGGGCACAGGCAGTGCAACGGTGCTTTCCGGCAAGGCATCCACGTCGGCGAACAAAGGCAGTTGCGGCTGCACCGCCGCCACCTGCCAGCGCGCCTGGTGCCGATCGCTGGCCAAGCCGCGCAGCGCGCCGGCATCGGCCAGGTGGGCGCGGGCACGCGCGTCGAGCCCGGCACGCAGGCACAGGTCTTCGACATCGCGCCATGGCCGCTGCGCCCGCGCCTGCGCCAGACGCCTGGCATCGGCCTCGGCAAGACCACGCACCAGGCGCAAACCCATGCGAATGGCCAGGGCATCTCCAGGCTCCGGCTCGAGCGTGCAGTCCCAGTCACTGTGGCACACATCCACCGGCCTGACCTCGATACCCTGGCGCCGGGCCTCTTGCAGCAACTGGTCGGGGCTGTAGAAGCCCATGGGCCAGCTGTTGATCAGCGCACAGGTGAAAATTGCCGGTTCATGGCACTTGAGCCAGCTGCTGGCATAACACAACAAGGCAAAGCTGGCCGCGTGCGATTCCGGAAAACCATAACTGCCAAAGCCCTTGATCTGTTCGAAGATGCGCTCGGCAAACGCTAGGTCGTAACCATTGCGCAACATGCCCTGCACCAGCCGCTCGCGGTGCGGCTCCAGGCCGCCGTGGCGCTTCCAGGCGGCCATGCTGCGGCGCAACTGGTCAGCCTCGCCAGGGGTGTAGTCGGCCGCGACCATCGCCAGTTCCATCACCTGCTCCTGGAACAGCGGCACGCCCAGGGTGCGCTCGAACACGGCCTTCAGTTGCGGCGAGGGGTACGTCACCGGTTCCTGCTTCAGGCGCCGGCGCAGGTAAGGGTGGACCATGTCGCCCTGGATCGGCCCGGGGCGGACGATGGCTACCTCGATGACCAGGTCGTAGAACGTTGCGGGCCGCAGCCGCGGCAGCATGGCCATTTGCGCGCGGGACTCGATCTGGAACACACCCATGGTCTCGGCACGGCTGATCATGGCGTAGGTGGCCGGGTCTTCGCCGGGGATGGTCGCCAGGGTCAGGTGACGGCCACGGTGGCGTTGCAGCAGGTCGAAGCAACGGCGCAAGGCGCTGAGCATGCCCAGCGCCAGCACGTCGACCTTGAGCAGGCCGACCATGTCCAGGTCGTCCTTGTCCCACTGGATCACCGTGCGCTCCGGCATCGCGGCGTTTTCCACCGGTACCAGTTCGTCCAGGGGTTGCTGCGAGATGACGAAACCGCCCGGGTGCTGGGACAGGTGCCGCGGGAAGCCGATCAGTTCGCCGGCCAGCACCAACACCCGGCGCAGCGAAGGGCTGCCAGCCTCGAAACCGGCCTCGGCCAGGCGCTGGTCATCGGGTATGCGATCGCTCCAGCGGCCACAGCATTTGGCCAGGGCGTCCACCTGGTCGGCGGGCAGCCCCAGCACCCGTGCCACATCCCGCACCGCACCGGCAGCATGGTAGGTGTTGACCACCGCCGTGAGCGCCGCCTGGTGCCGGCCGTAGCGACGGAATACATACTGGATCACCTCCTCGCGCCGGTCGTGCTCGAAGTCCACGTCAATGTCTGGTGGCTCGTTGCGCTCGCGCGACAGGAAACGCTCGAACAGCAGGTGGTGTTGCATGGGGTCGAGCTCGGTGATGCCTAGCACGAAGCACACCACCGAGTTGGCAGCCGACCCCCGCCCCTGGCACAGGATGCGCTGGCTACGGGCGAAGGCGACGATGTCATGCACTGTCAGGAAGTAGCTTTCGTAGCCCAGCTCGTCGATCAGCGCCAGCTCCTTGGCCAGCACCTCCCGCACCATGCTGCTCGGCCCTTCTGGCCAGCGCAACGGCAAACCCTGCTGGCACAATTCGCGCAACCAGCTTGCCGGGGTATGCCCCTGGGGCACCAGTTCGCATGGATACTGATATTTCAACTCGCTCAATTCGAACTGGCAGCGCGCTGCGATGGCCAGGGTCTCGGCCAGCAGGTCGGTGGGATAGAGTTCGCCCAGTTGCGCCTGGCTGCGCAGGTGCCGCTCGCCATTGGCAAACAGGAAGCGCCCGGCCTCGGCCACCAGGCAATGTTGGCGAATGGCAGTCATGCAATCCTGCAAGGCGCGGCGACCGCGCACGTGCATGTGCACGTCGCCACAGGCCACGGCGCGGATGCCGACCGTGGCCGCCAGGCCGCGCAAGCGTTCAAGGCGCAAGGTATCGTCACTGCCACGGTGCAGGTGCACGGCCAGCCACAGGCGCTCGCCGAACACGTTGCGCAGCCATTGCCCGGGGGCGGCATCGCCGCTGTCATCGGCTACCCACAAGGCCAGCAAGCCCTGATGGTGCTGCTGCAGGTCATCGCGAAACAGTTGGTACTCGCCCTTCTGCGCCCGTCGCCGGGCCCGGGTGATCAGCGCGCACAGGTTCTGGTAGCCGGCCAGGTCCTGCACCAGCAGCACCAGCCTGGGGCCGTCCTGCAACTGCACTTCACTGCCCACGATCAGCCGCAGCTGGTGTTCCTTCGCTGCTTGCCAGGCCCGGACAATGCCAGCCAGGGTGCATTCATCGGTGATCGCCAGCGCCTGGTAGCCCTGTTCACGCGCGCGCCGGAACAGCTCGTCGGCGCTCGACGCGCCGCGCTGGAAACTGAAGTTGGACAGGCAATGCAGCTCGGCATAACCCGGGGTGCTCATGCGAACCAGCCCTGCAGCCACAACGGGCCGGCGTTGCTCAGATCGCGGTAGGCCCAACCGCGCAGGCCATCACGGGTCTCGATGCGGTAATAGTCGCGGCGCACATCGCCGCCATCCCACCAGCCCGACTCGATACGTTCGGCATGGCCTTGCACGCGATAGCCGGCTTCGTCCAGTGCCACGGGGGCCGACAGCAGCCAGCCAGGGCGGCTGCCAGGGGCCACCGGCATGTTGCCCTGGG
This sequence comes from Pseudomonas sp. B19(2017), assembly GCF_002113165.1. Taxonomy (NCBI): domain Bacteria; kingdom Pseudomonadati; phylum Pseudomonadota; class Gammaproteobacteria; order Pseudomonadales; family Pseudomonadaceae; genus Pseudomonas; species Pseudomonas sp. B19(2017). The sequence goes on along the minus strand of NZ_NEJR01000007.1, from coordinate 65,094 downwards.
CCCCCTGCTCTAGCGCTTGCCAGGCACATTCGGGGCGATGATCGGCTGCCGCGCTCAGGCCCTTGACCGCCTCATCACCCAGGCGGGCACGCAGCCGTTCGCGCAATTGCTCCCAGGGTTGCGCCTGTTGCGCACGCGGATCGAACAACGCCTGGTGTTGCGGCACGAAGGGTGGCAGGTCCTCGGCGACCAGCCGCAGGTTGCGCACCGGTGCGGGAATGCGCAGCGGCTCCAGGCGCCCGCGCGCCAGTTCGAACAGCATCGCGGCGTCGCGTTCGGCGGCCAGCAGGCCTACCTTCAGCACGGTATCCGGCCCTTCGGCGTGCTCCAGGTACAGGCAGAAACGCTGCACGCCACAGTCACGCCCGGCGAGGAACGCGGCAAGGTCGTTGAGCATGCGCCGCAGCGGGAACAGCAGGGCCTGGTGCGATTCGACATCGAAGTTCAGCTCCAGCCGGCTCTCGAACCGGTCCGGTGGCTGGTAGAAGCCCAGCCCCAGGTTGCGCAGGCCGAGCAGCTGGTCAAGGTGTAACTGCACCTCGGCCGGAAAGCGCCTGGCCAGGCTGTCACGGGGCAAGGCCAGTACCTGGCCCAACTGGCGCAGCCCCATGCGAACAAAGGCTTCGGCAGCCTGCGCAGGCAAGCCGATACGCTCGATGGGCATGCCCAGCAGCGCCGCACGGGTGGCGTCGGCATCGCTTACGGCCAGGCCATCGTGGCCGTTGGCGAGCATGCGCGCCGCCACCGGGTTGCTGGCCAGCACGATGCGTTGGCGCAAGCCCAGTTCCGCCAGTTCCTGGCGCAGGCGTGCCTCGAACAGCGGCCACGGGCCGAACAGTTGCAGGCTGGAGCCCACCTCCAGCAACAGCGCCCGTGGGTAGTGCAGGCTGACCTGGGCACTGAAGCGGTAGGCCCATGCCGCCAGCAACTGCTGCACCTGGTCGATGCGCCTGGGGTCGGCTTCGACACAGCTGAAGCCATCGGCCAGCGCACGCGCCGCCGTCAGGGTCTGCCCGGCCCGCAGGCCGAGCGCGGCCGCCGCCGGGTTGACCGCCTGCAGTACGCGTCGCTGGGTCGGCCCGCCAAGCAGCACCAGAGGGGTATCGGGGTCGTCACGCTCACGCAGGACCGTGTCCAGCGCCAGCTGGGGGAACAGGATGCAGGCCCAGAGCATGTTGCATCAGCCCCGCCCCGGGCAGGCGATGGGCAGCGCCGGTGGCATGCCGCCACGGCTTTTCAGCACGCGCCATTGTGCCGGGCGGGTGTCGACGGCAATGCGCAGTGCTGCGGGTGAGGGGTTGTGCGCCGCCTGTTGCGGCCGGCAGGCGAAGGCCAGCGCCTGGCCGGTTTCGGCAGCCACCTGCAAGCGCCGCAGGGCACGGTCATCGGCACGTTCCGGCCAGCACAGCACTGCCGCACAGCTGCCGGAACGCAGGCACTGCTCGGCGGCCCACAGGGCATCGGCAGGTTCGGCGTCCACGTGCACCAGCCAGCGCAGGTCCACCCCCGCGGCCTGCCAGGCCGGGGCATAAGGAATGAATGGCGGTGCCACCAGCACGATCCGGCTGGCTTCAGCGCTCAAGCGGGCCAGGGTTGGCCACAGCAGCTGCAATTCGCCACAGCCTGGGCTGGCCAGCAACAGTTCGCTGAGGGCAGCCGCAGGCCAGCCGCCTTCCGGCAGGCATTGATCAAGGGCCGCATGCCCTGTGGGCTGCAGGCCGAGCGGCCGCGCCTGGGCCTGCCGGCCGCGCCATACCCGGCGCTGGTCGAGCAGCCTGTCGAGGTCGACCACCGCGCCCATCAGTCACGCCTCAGCAAGCCGCAGAACACGCCTTCGATGAAGAACTCCTGTTCAGGCCGCACATCGATGGGCGCATAGGCCGGGTTGCGTGGCAGCAGCCGATAACCGCCGCCCTGGCGTTGCAGGCGCTTGATGGTCACCTCGCCGTCCAGGCGCGCGACCACGATCTGGCCATCGCGGGCGTCGGCCTGCTGGAGGATGCCGACCAGGTCGCCGTCGAAAATGCCGTCGTCGATCATCGAGTCGCCACGCACCTTCAGCAGGTAGTCGGGGGTACGGCGGAACAGGCTGGGGTCGAGCAGCAACTGCTCGTGAATGTCGAGGTCCGGGCCGATGGGGGCCCCTGCCGCCACCTGGCCCAGCACCGGCACTTCGAGGATTTCCGGGCGGCGCAGCCGTTCGGCCAGGCGTATGCCCCGCGCCTGGTTCGGCGTGACGTCGATGTAGCCGGCCTGGCACAGGGCGGTGATGTGCTTGCGCGCGACACTACGCGAGGCAAAACCGAAGCGCGTGGCGATATCGGCCAGGCTCGGCGGCTGGCCGTGATCGGCAATGCGCTCACGGATGAACTCGAAGATGGCGCGGCGTTTTGGGGTTAGATTGTCCATGGAGCACATTTGTACTCTTTTCGGGGCACGCTGAACAGCCCCCTTCGTCGACGGCTTGGCGGCTACGATCAATTGCGTCAGGTTCCTGGACTGATACTCCGGGGAAAAGGCAGAAGCTTCTGGATAGCGAAACGGGTTTACTTACCCCTGTGTCACCCAGCCACAGGCGCATGCTCGGCAAACAACTCGATTATCCAGTCGATAAATACCCGCACCTTGGCGCTGACGTGGCGATTCGGTGGGAATGCCAGATACATCGGCATTGGCGCCATTTGCCAGTCTTCAAACAGCGGCAGCAGCTCGCCGCTGGCCAGGTGAGGTTTGGCCATGTACTGCGGTAGCCAGATTACCCCCAGGCCAGCCAGGCCGGCGGCAAGGTACGCATTGCCGTCGTCTACCATCAGCTGCGAGCGGCCCTGGGCCTCCACGCGCTCCTCGCCCCGCTGCATCGCGTAGGGCAAGGCTTTGCCTGTACGAAACCAGAGAAAGCCGACGGTGTTGTGGCCGCTCTCCCCTAGCTCACGGGGGTGCACCGGTGTACCGAAGCGCTGCACATAGCCGGGTGCGGCATAGATGCCGAGTTTCAGATCGCCCACATGCCTTGCCACCAGGGATTGATCGGTGATCTCGCCGCCACGCACCACGCAGTCGACGTTTTCACCAATGATGTCGACGATACGATCGCTCACGCCCACGGTCAGCTGAATTTCCGGATAACGTGCAAAGAACCCTGGCAAGGCTGGTATGAGCAGCATTCGCGCCAGTGGGCTGGGGACATCCACTCGCAGCCGCCCGCGCGGTGACATCGAGGCGCTGGACAAGCTGGTCTCGGCATCGTCCATGTCGACCAGTAGCCGGACGACGCGTTCGTAGTAGGCCGCACCGTCGGCGGTGACATTGACCTTGCGTGTGGTGCGGTTGAGCAGGCGCACTCGCAGCCTCGCTTCCAGTTGCTGAACGAGCTGCGTCACGGTGGTCTTGCTCATGTGCAGTGTGGCTGCCGCCTTGGTGAAACTGCCAGTTTCCACCACACGGACAAATGCCTGCATTGCATCGAAACGGTCCATTACACGTCTCGCTCGCCCCTGGATTGTCTGGATTATACAAACAGTCATGGCCAGCACTGCCCGTTTATTCAGCTCGGTGGCCTTTTTATAGTGGCTTCACCGTAAACACCGGGCCGCCCGGGCCCCGAACGAGGTATGCAATGTCCAGTAAACGTGATGTGGTTTTCCCGCCTGAGCGCCATGCATTGTATGAGCTCCACCGCTACTCGCCGGCGATTCGCTCCAACGGTTTTCTGTTCGTATCCGGTCAGGTCGGTAGCCGCAAGGACGGCTCGGCAGAGCCGGACCTCGCGGCGCAGGTTCGCACGGCCTTCGCCAATCTCAACGCGATCCTGGCCGAAGCCGGCAGTACTTTCGAGGATGTGGTTGACACGACCATCTTCATGGTCGACCCCGACTCGAAATTCGAAACCATCTGGGGGGTAGCGGCCGAATATTGGGGTGAGGCGCCCTATCCAACGGTGACCGCCATCGGCGTGACCTGGCTGTCGGGCTTCGACTTCGAGATCAAGGTGATCGCAAAATTACCGCAATGATGCTGAAGGCTATATAGCTGGTGGCAGAAGTTCATTTACTGGCCGATGCCATCAGAACACCAAAACAGAAGAAGGTGATGCCGGAGAGTTTGCCGACAATTCGCCCACCGCGGTCGCTCGACAACCAGCCCCTCGCGCTATTGGCCATCAGCGCATACCCAGTGTGTACCAGCAAGACCAGCAACGCGTAGGATGTAACCAGCAAGAAGAATTGACGGTAGTAGTTGTCCTGCGCACTGATGAACTGTGGAAACACCGCCAGGAAGAAGAATCCAGCCTTGGGATTCAGCAGCTGGATCGACAACGCTTCGACCAAGCGCCGCCAGGGTTGCGTGGCAGTCACGGTAAACTCCGGGATGAAACGCTGGGTACGCCACATCTTCACCCCCAGGTACAACAGGTACAACGCGCCGGCGTACTTGAGCACGGTGAACGCCGTTGCCGAGGTCGCCAGGACCAACCCCACGCTGCTGGCCGAGAGCCCGGCGACGATGAAAGCGCCCAAGGCGATGCCAAAGATCCCCGGCAGCGCTCCGCTCCAGCCGTGGCGCAGGGCATTGGAGAGAGTCAGCACCACCCCGGGACCGGGGCTTAACACAGTGAAAGTCGCGAGGACAAGGAACAATCCATAGCTAGCCATGCAAAATGCCTCCTGGCATCGAACTGAAGAGCGTCAGGGCTGCCAACGGCACCCGAGGATCAATGCCGCATGCAGCAAAGTCCGATCAGCGAAGCGGATGCTTGTTGCGCACATGGACGAAGACCAGAACAGAGCGGCGTCAGAGTGGCGTGAAACACCATCGCTTACAAACGCTTTATTTGCGCCCCTGATGTGACAAAATTAGACACATGAGCAGAGACCTCCCCCCCTTGAATGCCCTCCGGGCCTTTGCCTCGGCTGCGCGTCACCAGAGCTTCAGCCGTGCCGCCGAGGAGCTGCATGTCACCCACAGTGCTGTCAGCCGCCATATACGCCTGCTCGAAGAGCACCTTGGCGTAATGTTGTTCGAACGCCGAAGTCGGCAGTCGGTACTTACCCCGAGTGGCCAGACTTACTATGAACAGATCAGCCTGGGCCTGGCGCAGATCGCCAACGCCACCCAGGCCCTGACCCGAAGCAGTGCATCGAGCAAGGTGATCATCAATGTGCGCCCGTCCTTTGCCGTGCGCTGGCTGATCCCTCGGTTACCGGATTTCATGACGCAGTTTCCGGAGATTCAGCCCGAGATCTCGACCAGCACCCTGGCCCCCGACCCATCGCGTGAGGCCTTCGATTTGGTAGTGCGCCGTGGCAGCGCCGGCTGGGCGGCCAACCTTGAACCGAGCATGCTGTTCGAGGACGAGCTGCTGCTGGTTGCCGCGCCTTCTCTTCTGGAGGCAATACCGGTTCAGGCGCCGTCGGATGTGCTGCACCATACCCTGCTCTCGGGCAGGACACGCAGTGGGGATTGGCAGGCCTGGTGCAAGCTGGCCGGTATCAGTCAGGCAAGACAACGGCCAGCGCTGCAGTTCGATCACATGCACCTGGTGCTGCAAGCTGCCGTCGACGGCCTTGGCCTGGCGCTGTGCCCGACCACGCTGCTGGGCAAGGATCTTGCCACCGGCCGACTGCACACCCCGCTGCCTCATCTACGGCTGCCCCTGACTCGCTATTACTATGGGGTGTCGAAAGATGCGGTCGCCGGGACCCAGGTATTTATCGACTGGATGCGCTCGCAGCTCCAGCATGACACCTGTGCACATCCTTGATCAGCGCCCGCTGCCAAGACGTGTGCCAGCGCAGACTGCCCCCAGGTCACCTCGGATTGACATCCCGTTCGTAAGCGGAATCAACGACCAGCCACGACTGGTTTCCGATGCAGCGCTCCAATAGACCAGATAGTGGAAATATATTTTGCGCGCTAATTATTAGCGCGCATTATCAGACCCAGGCAGCAAGCATTCGCTGATCCCACTACCCAAGCTAACGGAGAATGATCATGACCTTCATCAAAGCAATCGCCATCGCCACCCTGACCTTCGGCAGCAGCGTCGTCGCCTTCGCCGAGACCGCCTCTCCGTACCAGTACGGCATGAACCTGGACATCGCCCAAGTGATCGCGGTGGAAGCCTCGAGCCACGCCAACGGCCAAGCAGACACCGCCACCCTCACCTACCGTGACAGCGACGGCAAGGTGCAGAAGATAAGCTACCTGCGCCCAGCCACCTACGCCAACCAGAACTGATGACCAAACCTCGAAGGCCGGTGCGCGACAACGGCCGGTTACTCAGTTGGCTTTCCAGCTTTGGCAGTTGCTGACTCGATGCGCAGGCGCCAATCCCGAGCTCGAGCACAGCCCTGCCAAGGCTGCCGTACTCCAGTACACTCAGGACAGTGGAGTTCACGTAACTCCAAAGGCGAAGAGTCTCCCTTCTGGCCTGCCCACGATTTCTGGACCTGGATACCCAATGCTGACTGCCCTGCTTTTCGACCTCGACGGAACCCTCACCGACACTGACACCTTGCACCTGCAGGCCTTCCGCCAACTGCTGCGCGAGCATGACGGCCGCGAGCTGAGCCAGGCGCAGTTCGATACCCAGGTCAGCGGCCGTGCCAATGGTGAACTGTTCGCCGAGCTGTTTGCCGGTGCCAGTGCCGAACAGTGCCGGGTGCTGGCTGACCGCAAGGAAGCGCTGTTCCGCGACATGGCGCCGTCTCTGCAGCCGATGCCGGGCCTTTTGCGCCTGCTGGAACATGCCCGGGCCCGAGACATCGGCATGTGCGTAGTGACCAACGCGCCGCGGCTGAACGCCGAGCACATGTTGAATGCCATGGGCCTGGGCCAGCGCTTTGAACATGTGCTGGTGGCCGAGGAACTGGCACGGGCCAAGCCGGACCCGTTGCCCTACCTGACCGGGTTGCAACGGCTGGGTGCCGAGGCCGGGCAGGCACTGGCCTTCGAGGATTCGCTGCCGGGGGTGGCGGCAGCGCGTGGCGCGGGGATTTTTACCGTGGGCGTGGCCACTACGCAGGCGCCGGAGCGGTTGCTGGCGGCGGGGGCCGGGTTGGTGATCGATGATTTCAACGAGCCGGCGTTGTGGGCGTTGATCGGATCCATGCAATGAGCATACGGGGCCAACCCATGCTGATCGACGAAGAACTGACCCTCAAGAAGCTGGAAACCTTCCTCGCCTTCATGCGCACCGGCAACCTCGGCCGCGCCGCCGCCGAGCTGGCCACCAGCGCCGTCAGCGTGCACCGCGCCATCCACTCGCTGGAAAGCGCACTGCGCTGCCCGCTGTTCAAGCACGAAGGCCGCCAGCTGATCCCGCTGGAAAGCGCCTACGTGCTGGAAAAGAAAGCCCGCCAGCTGATCCTGGACGCCGAGCAGCTGGTCCGTCAGACCCGCGAGGCCGCCGGTTTCTACGCCGAGCGCTTCCGCCTGGGCGCGCTCTACTCGCTGACGGTGAAAACCGTGCCCAAGCTGGTCATGGGCCTGAAGCTTCGCCGCAGCGAACTCAACATCGACCTGACCCTGGGTTCCAACGTCGACCTGCTGCAGCGTCTGAAGAACCACGAGCTGGAGGCCATCCTCGTGTCGCTCGACGAAAGCATCAGCGACCCGGCCTGCGAGCAGCTGCCGCTGTTCTCCGACGACATCTTCCTCGCCGTGCCCATCGATTCACCCTTCGCCGAGAAGGCCGAGGTGGACCTGGCCGACCTGGCCGACTCCACCTTCATCACCCTGACCCAGGGCTTTGCCACCCACCGTGATGGTGCACGAGTGTTCCAGCAAGCCGGCTTCGAACCCAAGGTGGCCATGCAGGTGAACGATATCTTCACCCTGCTGAGCATGGTCAGCTCGGGCGTGGGCTTTGCTCTGCTGCCCGGGCGTATCGCGGCGGTGTACGAAAACCGGGTCCGGTTGATTGCCCTGAAGCCGCAATATCGCCTGCAGCAGCATATCGGCGTGGTGTTCCTCAAGGCGCGGGAGCGTGAGCCGAACCTGCTGGCGTTGCTGGCGGAGTGCCGCATGTACAGCCTGGAGCGCTGAATTTTGTTGTTTGCTGCACTGGCCTCTTCGCGGGCTTGCCCGCTCCCACAGGTACCGAGCATGTCTCAGGCAATGCACCATCCCTGTGGGAGCGGGCAAGCCCGCGAAGAGGCCAGTACAAGTCCCCGCTAAACCACCAGGGCCCTCTGCACCTCGCCCACCGTGCTCGCCAGGCTATTCAGGTGCAGGTTCAACACCCGCTCCACCGGCGCCTGATCCAGCGGCCAGTGCAAGGCAATGCTCCCGGCCAGACGCCCTTCGGCATGCACCGGCAGGGCAATCGCGCGGATAAGGAACGGCAAACGCACCGGGTACTCCCAGTGCCCTTCGGTTCGCTGGCCGAATCCCTTGCTCGCGTCCTCCTCGATATCGCGCAGTACCGTCTCGTCGCCCACCCGCTCATGGGCCGCCAGACGCTGCACTTCATCGACCGCCAGCTCACCCAGGCATGCCCGCCCCATCGCCGAATGAAACAGGCTGGCATGGTGCCCGACGATCTGACAGGTGTGCGGGTAGCGCTTGCGCAATACCTGGGGAATGGCGCTCTCCATCACCTCCAGCCGCTCGCCATCGAAACACGACAGGTCAGCCACCAACCCGGTGCGCTCGCTCAATGCCAGCAACATGGGCGCTGCGCTTTCCACCAGGCGCCGCTTGAAACGCAGTTGGCGATCTCCGAACAGGCGCCGCGCGCACAGCCGATAACGCCGGTCACTGAGGCCGCGGTAAACCCAGCCCTGCTCCTGCAAGGTGGCGAGCATGCGCGATACCGTGGCCTTGGGCAGCGCCGTCAGGTAATGCAGTTCTTCCAGGCCTAGCGCCTGGTGTTCGCCCAGCAGGTCGACAATGGCCAGCGCCCGCTCCACCGAACGCACGCCGCCACTGTCTGCCGTGATGCCCATGAGTGTGACCTCCTTGTAGCCGGATGGTCAGGATAGCCAGCAAGATCCGCGCCTGCCCAGCAGTTTCATGGCACTTGCAGCCTCCGGGGTGGGCGCCGCGCTACCCAGCGGGTGAGTTGTTCATGGGCATGGGCCAGCTGCAACACGGCATGGTCGGCCTGGGCCGGGCCGATGATCTGCAGGCCCATCGGCAACCCGGCAGCATTGAAACCGACCGGTACGCTGATGCTCGGCAAACCGGCCAGGGTCGGCCCTATCACCACTTCCATCCAGCGGTGGTAGGTGTCCATCGTCCGCCCCCCGACCACCGTTGGCCAAGGTTGCCGTGCATCGAACGGGAACACCTGGGCCGAGGGCAGCAGCAGAAAATCGTAACGCTCGAACAGCTTGCCCAGCGCACGGTACCAGTCGCTGCGGGCCACTGAAGCCTGGTACACCACCGTAGCACCCAGTTGCAGGCCACCCTCCACTTCCCACTGTGCCTCGGGCTTGAGCAGCGCCCGCCTGCCCGGGTCGGCATAGGCCGCGCCGAGGTTGCCGTGCACCAGGAAGTGGCGGTGGGTCAACCAGCATTGCCACAAACGCGCCAGGTCGAACGCCGGCTGGCAGGCCTCGACCCGGCAACCCAGTTCCGCGAAGTCCGCCAGGGCCGCTTCGCACAGGCTCAGTACCCCGTCATCCATCGCCAGGTAGCCATCGTAGTCGCCCAGCCAGCCAACCCGCACGCCTCGGAAATCGCGCTGCAACCCGGCGGCAAAATCACATCGGCCCTCGCCCAGTGACAACGGCGCCCGCGCATCGAAGCCCGCCTGGATCGACAACAGCCGCGCCACATCCACCACGCTGCGGCCCATCGGCCCCTCGGTGGCCAACTGCTGTACGAACAGTTCCGGCGCCGGCCCATGGGGCACCCGGCCCTGCGACGGGCGCAGGCCATACACGTTGTTGAACGCCGCCGGGTTGCGCAGCGAGCCCATCATGTCGCTGCCGTCGGCAACCGGCAGCAGGCGCATGGCCAGCGCTGCCGCCGCTCCGCCGCTGCTGCCCCCGGCCACCTTGCCCGGGTCGTAGGCATTGGTGGTGGTACCGAACAGGGTGTTGTAGGTCTGCGAGCCGAGGCCGAATTCCGGCACATTGCTCTTGCCCACGATCAGCGCTCCACTAGCCCTTACCCGCGCCACGCTGATCGCGTCCTGCTCGGGCACCTGCTCGGCGAACAGCGGCGAACCCAGGGTGGTGCGCAGCCCGGCAGTGGCAGCCAGGTCCTTGATCGCCTGGGGCATGCCATGCATCCAGCCGCGCGAATGGCCGCGGGCCAGCTCGCGGTCACGCTCATCGGCCTCGGCCAGCAGTACCTCGGCCGGGCGCAGCGACACCAGCGCATTGACCTGCGGGTTGAAGCGTTCGATATGCGCCAGATAGGCCTGCATCACCTCCCGGCACGACATCTGGCGGGCATGGATGGCCCTGGACAATGCCTCGGCATCGAGGGCAACGATGGGGTCGATGGCTAGCGGCATCACGGTTTCACTCCAAGGTTGAAAGCGGCAGGCTGGCCCGCGCGTGGGGCTTCTTTCAGACAATAGGTACCCAGCAGTGTCAGCAGGCAGGCAAACAGCACGTAGAACGACGGCGCCACCGGGGTACCGAGCACCTTGCTCAGCCAGGTGACGATCAACGGGGCGAAGCCGCCGAACACCATCACCGCTACGTTATAGGCCACCGATACACCGGTAGAACGCACCTCGACCGGGAACTGCTCGGCCAGGGCCGTGGGCGCCGGTCCGAAGAAGCCACCGATGGCGGTGCACAGCAGCAATTGCATCACCAGCAGGCGCTCCAGCGACGGCGCGGCAGCCACCCACACATACAACGGATAGACCATGACGAAGAACGCCAGGGTGAAGGCCATCAGCACCGGTCGCCGCCCCAGCCGGTCAGACAATGCACCGGACAGTGGAATCACCACCGTCATCAGCCCCACGGCAAGCATCTGCACCAGCAGCACCTGGTCCAGCGGCAACCCCAGGTTCTTGTGGGCGAAGGTCGGCATGTTCACCAGCACCACGTAGAACGACACCGTCGCGCCACAGGCCAGGCCCATCGATACCAACAGGCTGCGCCGATGCTCACGCAGCACCTGCCACAGGCTGGGCGACTGGCCCTTGGCCTGGCGTCGCGCCTCGATGAACTCCTCGGGTTCTTCCATGTGCTTGCGAATCCACAACCCCACCGGGCCGATCAGCAGGCCGAGCACGAACGGGATACGCCAGCCCCAGCTGTCCAGCGCCGCAGGCGTGCACAAGTGGGTGACCAAGGCCACCATCGCCGCCCCGGAGAACACCGCCAGGCACTGCCCCACCAGCTGCCAAGAGCCATACAGGCCCTTGCGGTGGGCCGGCGCGCTCTCCACCAGGAAGGCCGTGGCGCTGGCGTACTCGCCACCGGTGGCAAAACCCTGCAGCATGCGCGCCACCACGATCAGCATCGGCGCGGCCATGCCGATGGCCAGGTAGTCGGGGGCAAAGGCGATCATGGCAATGGACACGGTCATCAGCCGGATGATCATCTGCATCGCTGCCTTGCGGCCTTTGCGGTCGGAATACATGCCCAGCAGCACGCCGCCCACCGGGCGCATGAAAAAGCCGACGCCGAAGGTGGCCAGGGCCATCAGCAGCGAGGCGTATTCGTCGTCGGAGGGGAAGAACTGGCGGGCGATGATGCTGGCCAGAAAGCCGTACACGATAAAGTCATACCACTCCAGGGCGTTGCCGATGACGGCGGCGACCACTTGCCGGGTACGTGACACGCCGGTGCTCGAAGTCTGCATAGGAAACACTCCACACAATGATTGGGTGATCGCCCAGGCGCGGTCGCGCCCGGGTTCCAGCGGCAGTCGTCAAAAGAAAAGGTCAGGCAGGCGCGAGCCAGCGCTCTGCCAGCGCGCCCCAGTAGGCGGCGCCGGTTAGCAGGATGTCGTCGTTGAAGTCGTAGGCAGGGTTGTGCACCATCGGCCGCGCTACACCGTTGCCGATGAACAGGTAGGCGCCCGGGCAGCGTTGCAGCATCCAGGCGAAGTCTTCGCTGCCCATCAGCTTGCGGGTATTGCCATCCACGGCCTCGGCACCGAGCAACTCCACCCCCACCTGCCGGGCGAAGGTGTTTTCCGCGGCGTGGTTGACCAACACCGGGTAGGCCGGGCGGTGTTCAATGGTAGCGCGGCAGCCAAAGCTCTCGGCCTGGCTGACGATAATGGCCCGCACCCGCTCCAGGGTCTGCGCCCGGACCTCGGCGTTCAGCGCGCGCAGGCTCAGGCGCAGCAGCGCCTGCTGCGGGATCACGTTGGCGGCTTCGCCGGCCTGCAAGGCGCCGACGGTGACCACGGCCGCCTCCTGCGCATCGATATTGCGCGCCACCACGGTTTGCAGCGCCATCACCACACTGGCCGCCGCCACCAGCGGGTCGACGGTCAGGTGCGGCATCGAGCCATGGCCGCCAACCCCGTCCAGGGTCACCGTGAGCAGGTCTTGCGAGGCCATCATCGGCCCCTCGCGAAAGCCCAGGTGCCCTGCCGGCAGCCCGGGCATGTTGTGCATGCCGAACAGTGCATCGCAAGGGAAGCGCTCCAGCAGGCCATCGGCCAGCATCGCCTCGGCGCCGCCCTGACCTTCCTCGGCCGGCTGGAAGATCAGCGTCAGCGTGCCATCGAACTGCCGGGTCGCCGCCAGATAGCGCGCGGCGCCCAGCAGCATGGTGGTATGCCCGTCATGGCCGCAGGCGTGCATGCAGCCCTGGTGCTGGCTGCTGTAGACGACACCGGTGGCCTCGTGGATGGGCAGCGCGTCCATGTCGGCGCGCAGGCCCAGGCGGCGTGAGCTGCTGCCGTTGCGCAGTACGCCGACCACACCGGTCTTGCCGATACCTGTATGCACCTCGTAGCCCCATGCTTCGAGCAGACGGGCGACCAGCGCCGAAGTGCGGCTTTCTTCGAAACCCAGTTCCGGGTGAGCGTGGATATCGTGACGGATTGCATGCAGGTCGCTGGCCACATCGTTCAGCCAGGCCAGGATGTGCTGATGTCGGGACATGTAGAGTCTCCTCGCGCGGGTGGTTTCCCGTTCTTGTTGTTCGCCTTGAGGTCACGACAGGTGAGGCAGGTCGTGCTTGGCTGACAGATAAACGCGAGGAGCGATGAAGCACAATCGAATCTGGTTTCGCACGGTGGAACCGAAACGTGGGTTGCCAGGGTGACCGTCACACTTTTTCAGCCATGCGCACTAACAATACTTTTTCCGGCAGGGGTTCGAGGATGGCCGACTCCTGGCCACGTAGTCGATTCCATCCGGTAACTTCTTTAACGGACTCTACTGCCAGTCTGCGCAGTGGCAGCCTGTGCAAGCGGGCTTCCCGATAGGTCGACCTGACATCGCCATACAACTGCCGCAACTTGCCCACCCCCGCGACAGACGCCGCCCCCAACCCAAATGCCGTAAATGCTTCACTGGCTAATGAGGCAGTGGGAAATGCATAGGCCATCACCACGCCGGGCACTTTAGTCAGGGTACTGAACAAGCCACCGTTAAAGATCATCGCATTGTTGGTTCGGCTCGAGGCATCGAATTCTTTGGGAACTGGCAGGCCCTTGGCTTTGGCGACCGAGCGTTTGACAATTGTCCTGGAGGCCTTGTTAAGTGCCGACAGCATGCCCACCGATCCCCATACAAGCCCTGTTGACTGCCCGATGATGCGCGTGGGTGAATGGCCGTCACGGTCCACATTGTTTATCGGGTCGCCCTTGCAATAGGCATAGGCATTAAGCCCTCCCCGACCAAACGGGCTGAATATGTCCGGGCGATGGAAGCGCATCAACACGGTGTCATACGTACGCTTGCCATTGCCCAACAGGTAACAGCGCGGCAACGATGCTCCTGACTCTCCGGCAAAGGCCAACAAGAGACCGGTTTGGATTACCCGATAGCCATAGGGTGTATAGGGTTTTATTGGGAAATTGTTACCCGCCTGGATTGATGACTGCTGATCAGTTGCCAGTAATGTCGAAGTCTGCATGATTACAAGTTCCTGTAGTTCGTGTTCGCCAAAACACACTAACTACAAGCACCTGTCTCGATAACTCGCAGATTTGCCAAGGGGAAACATTGCCACGCACGAGCGCTGCAATTGCTGTTACCTTGGGCGCACTGTTCAGCTACAGCCAAGGACTGCGTCATGCCCCCACGCCAAACCACCCCAAGCGGCTTCGTTCGTGTGCGGGGCGCCCGCGAGCACAACCTGAAGAACATCGATGTCGATATCCCCCGTGACGCACTTGTGGTGTTCACCGGCGTGTCCGGCTCGGGCAAGTCCTCGCTGGCCTTCTCCACCCTCTACGCCGAAGCCCAGCGCCGCTACTTCGAATCGGTCGCGCCCTATGCCCGGCGCCTGATCGACCAGGTTGGCGTGCCGGATGTGGATGCCATCGAGGGCCTGCCGCCAGCGGTGGCGCTGCAGCAGCAACGCGGCACGCCGAGTGCACGTTCCTCGGTGGGCAGCGTGACCACTCTGTCCAGCTCGATCCGCATGCTTTACTCCCGCGCCGGCCACTACCCGGCCGGCCAGGCAATGCTGTATGCCGAGGATTTCTCGCCCAACACGCCCCAGGGCGCCTGCCCGGAATGCCATGGCATGGGCCGGGTCTACGAAGTGAACGAAGCGACCATGGTCCCCGACCCCTCGCTGACCATCCGCGAGCGCGCTGTGGCAGCCTGGCCCATGGCCTGGCAGGGGCAGAACCTGCGCGACATCCTGGTGACACTAGGCTACGACGTCGATATCCCCTGGCGCGACCTGCCACAGGCGCAGCGCGACTGGATCCTGTTTACCGAAGAAACCCCCACTGCGCCGGTGTATGCCGGGCTGACCCCGGCGCAGACCCGCGCCGCCCTCAAGCGCAAGCAGGAGCCCAGCTACCAGGGCACGTTCATGGGTGCCCGGCGTTACGTGCTGCACACCTTCATGCACTCGCAAAGCGCCCAGATGCGCAAGCGCGTCGCCCGGTTCATGCGCCCCAGCCCCTGCCCGCTGTGCCACGGCAAGCGCCTGAAGCGCGAGGCGCTGGGAGTGACCTTCGCCGGCCTGGATATCGCCGAGCTGTCGCACCTGTCGCTGCAGGCGCTGGCCGGGGTATTGCGCAAGGTGGCGGCAGCGGACTACCTGGCACAACAGCAGGACGACCTGACTCTGGAAAAGCGCCTGGCGGCGCAACGCATCGCCAATGAACTGCTCGAACGCATCGATACCCTGCTGGACCTGGGCCTGGGCTACCTGGCCCTGGAGCGCAGCACACCGACCCTGTCCTCTGGCGAGCTACAGCGCCTGCGCCTGGCCACCCAGCTGAACTCGCAACTGTTCGGCGTGATCTACGTGCTCGACGAGCCGTCGGCAGGCTTGCACCCGGCCGACAGCGAAGCCCTGTTCGAAGCGCTGCTGCGCCTGAAGCGGGCTGGCAACTCGGTGTATGTGGTGGAGCACGACCTGGACACCATGCGCCGCGCCGACTGGCTGGTTGATGTAGGGCCTGCAGCTGGCGAGCATGGCGGCACCATCCTCTACAGCGGGCCCCCCAAAGGCCTGGCCCAGGTCGAGCAGTCGAGTACCCGGGCCTACCTGTTCAGTGCAGCGGCACAGACCACCCGCACACCACGCCAGGCCCACGACTGGCTGAAGCTCGAAGGCATCTGCCGCAACAACCTGAACAACCTCAGTGCAGAATTCCCGCTGGGCTGCTTTACCGCCGTCACCGGTATTTCCGGCTCGGGCAAGTCGAGCCTGGTCAGCCAGGCCCTGCTGGAGCTGGTGGGTGCGCACCTGGGCCATGCCGAGCAGCGCAACGAGCCCGAAGAGCAGAGCCTGGAAGATGAACCCGAACAGGCCAGCAGCGGGCATGTGAGCGCGGGCCTTGGCAGCATCAGGCGCCTGGTGCAGGTCGACCAGAAGCCGATCGGCCGTACACCACGCTCCAACCTGGCCACCTACACCGGCCTGTTCGACCATGTGCGCAAGCTGTTCGCCGCCACCGAGCAGGCCAAGGCAAAAGGCTTCGATGCCGGGCGTTTTTCCTTCAACGTTGCCAAGGGCCGCTGTGAAAACTGCGAGGGCGAAGGCTTCGTCAGCGTCGAGTTGCTGTTCATGCCCAGCGTCTATGCGCCCTGCCCGACCTGCCATGGCGCCCGTTACAACCCGGACACCCTGGCGGTGAGCTGGCAAGGCATGAACATTGCCGAAGTGCTGCAATTGACGGTCGACCAGGCCCTGCAGGTATTCGCCGAACAGCCACCAGCGCGGCGCTGCCTGCAGGTGCTGCAGGACATCGGCCTGGGCTATCTGCGCCTGGGCCAGCCGGCCACCGAACTGTCTGGCGGCGAGGCGCAGCGCATCAAGCTGGCCACCGAGCTGCAACGCATGGCCCGCGGGGCGACGTTGTATGTACTGGACGAGCCTACCAACGGTTTGCACCCGCAGGACATCGACCGGCTGCTGGTCCAGCTCAACCGCCTGGTCGATGGTGGGCATAGCGTGGTGGTGGTCGAGCATGACATGCGAGTGGTGGCGCAGAGCGACTGGGTGATCGACATCGGGCCGGGGGCCGGGGATGCCGGGGGGCAGGTAGTGGTCTGCGGGACGCCGCAGGTGGTGGCCAGGTGTGCTGAAAGCCGCACTGCGCAGTTTTTGGACAAGGCCTTGTAGCGCCTGCACCGGCCTCTTCGCGGGCTTGCCCGCTCCCACAGGTTCACCACAGTCTTGCAAGCTGTGCAGTACCTGTGGGAGCGGGCAAGCCCGCGAAGAGGCCGGCACAGGAGATAGACTGTTTTCATCCCCCGGCACCCTCAAGTACAGTCTGCCCCATGGACAAATACGCCCCCCGCCAGTGGCTCCCCCACGAAAAACCCAGCCTGCCGGGCTCCCCCTCCACGCCCCTGCACTCCCCCGCCAAACGCCTGGCCTACGGCGTGGTCGGGCTGCTGGTGGCCATCACTGGTGGCCTGGGCAACGCGCTGGTCACCGCCAACCTTGTGTTCCTGCAAGGTGCGCTGGGCGCAACCACGGCGGAGATGGCCTGGCTGCCGGCCGCCTACGTGATGACCAACGTGTCCATCAACCTGCTGCTGGTGAAGTTCCGCCAGCAGTTCGGCCTGCGCGCGTTCACCGAGGTGTTCCTGGTGCTCTATGCCCTGGTTACCTTCGCCCACCTGCTGGTCAACGACCTGAACTCGGCCATCGCCGTACGTGCGGCCCATGGCATGGTCGGTGCCGCGCTCAGCTCGCTGGGGCTTTACTACATGATCCAGGCGTTCCCGGCACAATGGCGGCTGAAGGCGATGGTGCTGGGCCTGGGCGCCTCGCAACTGGCGCTGCCGCTGGCGCGGATCTTTTCCGAAGACTTGCTGCAGATCGCCGAATGGCGCGGCCTGTACCTGTTCGAACTGGGCCTGGCACTGGCCGCTCTGGGCTGCGTGCTGATGCTCAAGCTCCCCCCCGGTGACCGCTTCAAGACCTTCGAGCCGCTGGACTTCCTCACCTTCTCGCTGATGGCCAGCGGCACCGCGCTGCTGTGCGCCGTGCTGTCACTCGGGCGAATCGACTGGTGGCTGGAGGCGCCCTGGATCGGCATGGCCCTGGCGGCCTCGATCGCGCTGGTATTCAGCGGCCTGGCCATCGAGCACAACCGCCAGAACCCGTTGCTGATGACCCGCTGGCTGGGCAGCGGCGCGATCATTCGCCTGGCGCTGTGCGTGGTGCTGATCCGCATGGTCACCTCAGAGCAATCCACCGGGGCGGTCGGCTTCCTGCAGGCGCTGAACCTGGGCAGCGAGCAGATGCGCACGCTGTACGCGGTCATGCTCCTTGGCGCAGTGGCCGGCCTGGCCGGCAGTGCCCTCACCATCAACCCCAACCACCTGGTGATCCCGCTGCTCATCTCGTTGCTGGCCATGGCCACCGGCGCCTTCATGGACAGCAGTTCGAGCAACCTCACCCGCCCTGCGCAGATGTACCTCAGCCAGTTCCTGCTGGCGTTCGGCAGCACCTTCTTCCTCGGCCCGTCCATGGCCCTTGGCATCAGCCATGTGCGTGCCAACCCGCGCAACCTGGTGAGTTTTTCGGTACTGTTCGGCATCTGCAACAACCTTGGCGGCCTGATTGGCGCGGCGCTGCTGGGCACCTTCCAGACCTGGCGGGAAAAATTCCACTCCAGCCACCTGATGGATCGCCTCAGCTACCTGGAGCCGTTGGTCACGGCGCGTGTGCAAAGTGGCGGCGCCGGCTACGGCGGCATCATCGCCGACCCGGCCCTGCGCAGCGAAGCCGGCATGCGCCTGCTGGCCAGTGCCGCCACCCGCGAGGCGAATATCATGGCCTACAACGATGTGTTCGTGCTGATCGGCAGCATCGCTATCCTGACCATGGTCTGGATCTGCATTCGAAGCACCTGGCTCTGGCACACGAAACGCCGAACCATTTCCCCTGACTCCACCCTCGGCGCGCCCACCCGATGACCGACGACACCCGCACCACGACCACCACTGCCATTGCCGAAACCCCGGAGGGCGCCACGCCGCCCAGCGAGCCGACCAGCCCGGTGCGTTCGCGGCGGGTGCGTATCCTGTCGTCGATCAGCTTCGCCTGCGTGGCCCTGGCCGGCATCCTGCTGGTGTTGTACGCCTGGCGTCTGCTGCCATTCAGCAGTGCCATCGAAAGCACCGAGAACGCGCTGGTACGCGGCCAGGTGACCATCATCGGGCCGCAGTTGAGCGGCTATATCGTCGATGTGCCGGTGCATGACTTCCAGTTCGTCAAGGCCGGCGACCTGCTGGTGCAACTGGATGACCGCATCTACAAACAACGCCTGGCCCAGGCCATCGCCCAGCTGCAGCAACAACAGGCGGCCCTGGCCAACAACCTGCAGCAGCGTAAAAGTGCCGAGGCCAGCATTGCCCAGCGCCAGGCTGCCATCGACGATGCCGCGGCCCAGGCAGCCAAGGCCAGGGCCGACCTCAGCCGCAACCAGGCGCTGGTCAGCGATGGCTCGGTGTCACGCCGCGACCTGGACCTGGCCCGCGCCAGTGAGGCCGCGGCGGTCGCCAGCCTGGCCCAGGCCAAGGCGGCCCTGGAAATCGCCCGCCAGGATCGCGAAACCGTGGTGGTCAACCGGGCCGCGCTGGAGGCCTCGGTGGAAAACGCCAAGGCCGCCGTGGAGCTGGCCCGCATCGACCTCGACAACACCCGCGTCACCGCCCCGCGCGACGGCCAGCTGGGGCAGATCGGTACGCGCCTGGGGGCTTATGTCAATTCCGGCGCGCAGCTGATGGCGCTGGTACCCGACACCCTGTGGGTGATTGCCAACATGAAAGAAACCCAGATGGCCAATGTACGGATAGGCCAGCCGGTGAGTTTTACCGTGGATGCGCTGAACCACCTGAAGCTGCATGGGCACGTGCAGCAGGTTTCACCGGCCACCGGCTCCGAGTTCGCCTTGCTGCAGGCGGATAATGCCACCGGCAACTTCGTCAAGATTGCCCAGCGCATTCCGGTGCGGATTACCGTGGATGCCGACCAGCCAGAGGCCAAACGCTTGCGGCCGGGGATGTCGGTGGTGGTCAGTATCGATACGCGCAGCCAGGATTGATGTTGTTGCCACTGGCCTCTTCGCGGGTAAACCCGCTCCCGCAGGTTCACCACAAGTCTTCAAAACTGTGCAATACCCGCAAAGAGGCCAGCGAAGCACATGCAGAGATGCCGTCTTGCCATGATTGCACCGCTCTGGCCCGTAGGTTCTAATCGCGCACGACCCGTTTGCCTTCGTCACTCAAGGAAGTGTCACCATGTACAGGAAGACCCTGCCGCTGGCGCTGTTGGCCACCCTGGCCGGTTGCTCGAACAGCGAGGACACCAGCGAGGCCAGTTTCCACAAGGCCGCCCAGGCCTACCTCGATAGCCAATACCCGTACTGCTTCATCACCAGTTCATTCCCCACCAGAACCCAGGATTTCGACCTCCATGGCACCAACAAGGCATTGCATGCCTTGGCCCAGGTAGGCGTGGTCAGTGAAAAGGAGATTTCGCGCACCGAGGTGCCCGCCCGCCTGTGGCAAGCGGCACGCACGGACATCTACTACGCCTATGACCTCACCGACGAAGGCCGAAAGTACTACAAGGCAGATAGCGGGCTGTGCTTCGGCAAGGCTCAGGTCACCGCGATCGAGCAGTTCAGTGAGCCGAGCGAGGTGACCGGGCAGAAGATGTCGAATGTGACCTATGCCTACAAGATCACCGGGTTACCCGCTTGGGCTGCCAATGAACAAGTGAAAGCCAGCGTCGCGGAACTGGGCAAGGCGGTGGCCAGCAATGAAATGCCACTCAAGGAAACCAGGACGATGGTGCTGACCAGCCAGGGGTGGCGGTTGCAGGAGAAATAGCCGTTTGCCGTGTCGGCCTCTTCGCGGGTAAACCCGCTCCCACAGGTCCATCACAGGCCTTGAGACCTGCGCAGTACCTGTGGGAGCGGGTTTACCCGCGAAAGGGCCGGTACAGACTTACATCCACCACGCCAGCACCACCGGCAACCAGGCAAACGACAGCACCGTGGAACACATCACCAGGTTCGCCACCTGCTCCGGCTCGCGATTGGCGCGCACCGCCATCAGGTAGTTGAACACCGCCACCGGCATTGCCGACTGCACCACCAGCACTGCGCGCTCCAGGCTGGCCATGCCCAGCGCCGCGCCTACTGCCCAGCCCACGGCAGCCCCCAGGCCGATGCGCAAACCGCCCAGCAGCATGCCCCTGCCCACATGGCGCAGGCGGATGCTGGCCAGCGACACACCCAATGTCAGCAACATCAGCGGAATGGTCATGCCGCCCAGCAGGTCTGCAGTATTGGCCAGCCAGCGCGGCAGTTGGAAATCAAGAAAAATGATCGGCATGGCGCCGGCCAGGCTGATCACGATGGGGTTGCGCAGCAGTGCCTTGAGCGATGCGGCAGTACCGGAGATTGCCATGCCGAGTGTGAACTGCACGATCGACAGGGTCAGGAAGAACGCCACGGCCAGGGCCAGGCCGTGTTCGCCAAAGGCATACAGGCTGATCGGCAGGCCCATGTTGCCGGTATTGGGGAACATGAAGGCCGGCAACAGCACCCGCCAGTGCATGCCCGAAGCGCGACACACCAGCAAGCCGGCCAGGGCCATGCCCAAGGTGCACAGCAGGCAGGCCATGGCCATGCTGGTGAAGGCGTTCGGGTCCAGTTCGGTGCGGCTGAGCGTAGACAGTACCAGCGACGGGGTGCCGACGGTCATCACCACCCGAGCGATGAATTCGGTGGGGTAGTCCAGACCCTTGCGGGCCCAGGCATAGCCGATGCCGGCGACGATGAAAACCGGCGCCAGCACGGCGAACAGCGAAGCGAACATGGTGGCCTTCCTTGGAAGTGGGCCCGGTATTATGCCGCAGGCTGCGGCGTCTCGTCGCACACCCATGCCCCTTGGGCAAAGCCGCACAAGCCCGTAGAATCGCGCTTCCTTTTCGCCTGTCGCCTTGAACGGTGGCAACCGGCAGCGTCGCATCCAGCCCAGGCACATCCGTGCAGCCCTCGGCCCCGTCAGGGTCGAGCAGGTGTGCGCGTCCGAAAAGGCGCTCATCCGCTCATCCAACCAGAGGTACCTATGTCTCCGCGTTTGCTGGCCATGGCGCTGGCGCCCCTGCTCGGGCTGTTCATCATTGCCCTGGGCAACGGCTTCATGTCTTCCCTTACCACCCTGCGCCTGGGCGCAGCCGGCGAGTCGGCCACCACCATCGGCGTGGTCTCCTCGACCTATTTCATCGGCCTGACCCTGGGTGCCATTTTCAACGACCGGCTGATCCTGCGCATCGGCCATATCCGCGCCTACACCAGCTTCGCCTCGCTGATCGCCGTGACCATCCTGCTGCAAGGCCTGTTCTACGACGTCACCTGGTGGTCGCTGCTGCGCCTGATCAACGGCTGGGCGGCGGTGGGCGTGTTCCTGGTGATCGAAAGCTGGCTGCTGCTGGCCGGCGACGCCAAGATCCGCGGCCGCCTGCTAGCGCTGTACATGATCGCCTTCTACGGCGCCGGGGTGATCGCCCAGGCCGGCCTTGGCGAAATCACCCACATGGGTGACACCGCACCGTTCATGCTGGCCGGCGTGCTCGCCGCCCTGTCGGTCCTGCCCATCGTGATCCTGCCGCGGGTATCACCGCTGCTGGACCAGGTCGAACCGCTCAAGCCGCGCCAGCTGCTGGGCGTGGCACCGTCAGGACTGGTCGGTTGCTTTGGTTCGGGCGTGGCCATTGCCGGCATCTATGCCCTGCTGCCGCTGTACCTGCAGCGCATCGGCCTGGATGTGGGTGAGGTCGGCAACATGATGGCCTGGGTGATTCTGGGGGCGATGTTGCTGCAATACCCGGTCGGGCGCTGGTCTGACCGCAAGGACCGCCAGGATGTGCTGATCGCCCTGGCCGCGCTGTGCGTGCTGCTGTCACTGGTTACGGTATTCCTGCCGTCGGACTCGATCCTGCTGCCGGCCATGCTGTTCCTGCTGGGCGGTGGGGTCTTTACCCTGTACCCGGTGGCGGTCAGCCATGCGGCCGACCGAGCGCCGTCCGATGCGCTGGTGCCGATGATCCAGGGCCTGCTGCTGATCAACTCGCTGGGTTCGGCCATGGCGCCGGTGGCGATTTCGCCGATGATGACCGAGTTTGGCGAGGCCGGGTTGTTCTGGGCCTTTGCCGTGGTCAACCTGGCCATGGTGTGCTTCTTCATGTGGCGCCGTGGCAAGCGCCCGGCGGCAGAGCACCCGGCCCCGTTCACCGCGTCGACCACCTTCTCGCCGACCGGTGCCGAACTGCGGGTGACCGAAGACCTGATGCATGCGGCGCAGGAGCACCCGCCGCTGGAGCCGGTAGAGGCTGCTGCGCAGGCGCAGCGCTCAGAATCGCATTGACTCCGGGGCAATGATTCATTGAATCAGCAGTGACCCTGTGGGAGCGGGCGCGCCCGCGAACACCGGCGCAGCCGGTGCCATCCACCGCGCCGCCTGCTTCGCGGGCATGCCCGCTCCCACAGGGACCCCGCCAGCTGAAGGAATGTGCCGGACCTGTTGGAGCGGGCGTCAGCCATTCACCAGGTTGGCCGGGCGCTCGCCGGCCAGCGCACTGAGCAGGTTGTCCACCGCACAGCGCGCCATGGCCTGGCGGGTTTCTTCGGTTGCCGAGCCGATATGCGGGGTCGCCACCACGTTGTCCAGTTGCAGCAACGGCGACTGCGCCGACAACGGCTCCTGCGCGAACACATCCAGGCCGGCGCCGCGTATGCGCCGGGCACGCAACGCTTCGATCAGCGCCGGCTCGTCCACCACGCGCCCGCGGGAAATGTTCACCAGGATTGCCTGCGGCTTCATCAGCGCCAGCTCCCGCGCGCCGATCAGACCTTCGGTGCTGGCACTCAGCGGTACCGTCAGGCAAACGAAATCCGCCTGCTGCAACAGTTCATCGAGGCTGCATTGACGCGCGGCATAGCGCGCCTCCACCGCAGGCTTGGCACGCTGACTGTGATACAGCACCCGCATGCCGAAGCCCGCCGCAGCGCGCCGGGCCAAGGCCTCGCCAATGCGGCCCATACCGACGATGCCCAGCGTCTTGCCGTGCACATCGCAGCCGAAATGCGCTGGGCCGAGGTTGGCCTGCCAGTGGCCTTCTCGCACCCAGTTCGCCAGTTCCACAACCCGCCTGGCGGTGGCCAGGATCAAGGCAAAGCCCGTGTCGGCGGTGGTTTCGGTCAGCACGTCGGGCGTGTTGGTCAACATCACGCCACGCCGGCCTAGTTCGGCGATGTCGTAGTTGTCCACGCCGACCGAAACGCTGGACACCACTTCCAGTTGCGGCGCCAGGTCGAGCAGGCTGGCGTCCAGGCGCAGGCTGGCCCCCAGCAGCCCGTGCGCACCCGGCAAGGCGTCGCGCAGGCGCGCCAGGCCATCGGGCCCTGAGGTATCCACCCAAGTCACCTCGACGCGCTCTTGCAGGCGTGCCATCAAGTCGTCAGACAGGCGTTTGTACAGCACGATTCGCTTTTTCATTGCACAGATTCCTAATGGTTCATGGCCAGACGCGAGTTGTTGCGCCTGGCCCGGCCAGATGTCTGGGAAGTATTGAGTGCGGCAGTAAGCGCAACGGCGGCCAGCAGCGCACCGCACATGAACAGGTAGGAGGCACCGGGCCCGCCCGTGACGCCATTGAGGTAGCCCACCAGCCACGAGCCACCGAACGAGCCCAGCGCACCCATGCTGTTGATCAGCGCCATGGCACCACCGGCGACGTTGGCCGGCAGGATTTCGGGCACGATCGCGAAGAACGGGCCATAGGGGGCGTACATGCAGGCGCCGGCGACCACCAGCAACGCGTACGATAGCCAGAAGTGCTCGCTGCCCAGGGCGTAGGAGCCATAGAACGCCACGGCGGCGATCAGCAGTGGCGGCCAGACGAAGCGCTTGCGCTTCTGCAGGCGGTCGGACGCCCACGACACACCGACCATGGCCAGCACCGCCGCCAGGTAAGGTACCGACGACAGCCAGCCGGCCTGCACGATGTCGAGGTTGGCCGCCTGCTTGAGGATCGACGGCAACCACAGCACGAAGCCATACACACCGATGCTCCAGCAGAAGTACTGCAGCGCAAGGATGATCACCTGCGGCGAGCGGAACGCCTCGCGGTAATTCTTCATCGGCTTGATGCCTTGCTGCTCTGCAGCCAGCGCCTGCTCCAGGTCGGCCTTTTCCTGCGCACTCAGCCAGTTCACCTGGGCCGGGCGGTCATCCACCAGGCGCCACCAGAAGAACGCCCAGATCACCGCAGGCAGGCCTTCGATGATGAACATCCAGCGCCAGTCGTAATGCTTGACGAGGTAACCCGACACCACCGACATCCACAGGATGGTCACCGGGTTGCCGAGGATCAGGAAGGTATTGGCGCGCGAACGCTCGGCGCGGGTGAACCAGTGGCACAGATAAACCAGCATGGCCGGCATCACCGCCGCCTCCACCACCCCGAGCAGGAAGCGGATGCCGATCAGCATGTAGACGTTGCTGACCACACCGGTGAGCGTGGCAAGGCCACCCCAGAGAATCAGGCAGACAAAGATCAGCTTCTTCACGCTGCGCTTTTCGGCGTAGATGGCGCCCGGCACCTGGAAGAAGAAGTAACCAAGAAAGAACAGCGCCCCCAGCAGAGAAGACAGTGCTGGGGTGATGTGCAGGTCTTCAGCCATGCCGGAGGCGGCGGCGAACCCGTAGTTGGCGCGGTCCAGGTACGCCAGGCTATAGGTGAAGAACACGATCGGGATGATATACCACCAGCGGCGAGGTGCCAGGCTTTGGCTTTGCATGGTTCGTTTCTCCTGAGCTTGTTGTTTTTGTTGCAACAGGTGTTTCGGGTCAAGTGTTCAGGCGCTTCTGCGCAGGTCGTGGGCTTGCAGCTCTTGGCGCAGCGGCAGCCCTTCCATGTCGCCACGCGACTGCACGGCGCGGCTGCCGCACCAGTTGCCACGCGCCACTGCCTCGGCTACGGGGCGGCCCTCCAGCAGCGCACTGAGCACGCCGACAGCAAAGGCATCGCCGGCACCAACGGTGTCCACCACCTGGCTGACCGGCACTGGCGCAACCTGGCCTTCGCCCTTGGCGCTGCGGAAGTAGGCACCGGCGTCGCCCAGCTTGATCACCACCAGTTCCGCCCCTTGGTCGAGGTAGAACGCGGCGATGTCTGCAGGGGTGTGCTGGCCGCTCAGCAGGCGGCCCTCTTCCAGACCGGGCAGAACCCAGTCGGCCTTTACTGCCAGGGCATTGATTTCTCGCACCATGCTGCTGTGGTCAGGCCACAGCGAGGGGCGCAGGTTGGGGTCGAACGAGATGGTGCGACCGGCGGCACGCATGGCATCCATCAACGCATGGGACAACGCCCGGCAACCGTCCGACAGCGCCGGCGGGATGCCGGTGGCGTGCAAATGGCGGGCCTGCACAAAGCCTGGGCGCAGCAGCGCCGGCGACAGTCGGCTGGCTGCCGAACCACGGCGGAAGTACTCCACCGCCGGGTCGCTGCCGTCATCGCAGCGGGCCTTGAGCTGGAAGCCGGTGGGGTAGCTGGCATCCACCTCGACACCGGAGCAGTCCAGGCCTTCGCGGCGCAGGCTGTCGAGCACGAAACGGCCCAGCGAATCGTCGCCCACCCGGCTCAGCCAGCGGACCTTGAAGCCCAGCCGCGCCAGGCCGATGGCCACGTTGCTGTCGGCGCCGGCGATACGCTTGCCGAACTGACCGACACTGGCCAGGTCACCGGCCTGCTCGGCGACGAACATGGCCATGGTCTCGCCGAAACACAACACGTCATGCTCATGCATGGCTCAGCACCCCACTCGATACGCCCTGCCCCAGCGCCGCCAGATCGCGCACCTGGGCGCGGGTCAGCGCCAGCAGATCGTCGCTCACCAGCGGGTACTCGACAGCGCGTACCACGCCAGGGGTGAACTCGGCCATCAGCTCGGCCCATGCCTGCAGGTCCGAGGCCTCTGGCGGCACGGCAACCAGGCGCCCATCGGCCCGGCGCTGCACAGCCTTGCAATGCACATAGCGCACCCAGTGGCCAAGCTGGCGCGCGGCATGCCGGGCAGGCTCGCCCTGCCACTGCCAGTTACCGATATCGAAGGTCATGCCCACCGTCAGCCCGAGCGCATCGGCGCGCTGGAAAAACTGCTGCAGGGGGGCAATGCGCCCACCTTGCGCGGTCTGGTCGTTCTCAACCAGCAGCAACGGCCCGTGCACCGGCAACAGCGTCGCCAAGGCCGCGACGTCACAGCTCGCCTGGAAGTGGCCCAGGGACACTTTGAGCGCTACCGCGCCAAGGGCGCGGGCGATTTCCAGCTTGTGCACCAATTGCGGGTCCGGCACACCTTGTGCGGTCCACAGTTCGAGGGGCGTGGAATACAGGCACTCCAGGCCCAGTGCGGCAATGGCCGCGGCCAGCGCTGCAGTATCCGGCGCACGGGTGAACAGTTCTTCGCGCAGTTCCACGCGAGTGACGCCGGCGGCAGCCAGCAGGTCAATGAACTGCTCCTGGCCACGTTGCCGGACGAAGTCGGCACCGTAGCTGGAGAGGCTGATGGAAACGGGGTTCGAATGCATTGTTGTTGTCCTTATGAAACCGGTTTCATTTTTTGTCGGCAGCAGGCACGCAGATGCCTGCCTCTGATTACTGTGGCTGGGTTGAACCTCGGATGATCAGCGCGGCCTTGAAGTCGATGCGCCGGGCTGCCCCGCTGTCGCCGCGCAGGCGACCAAGCAGGCTTTCGAATGCGGCCACGCCGATGCGCTCGGTGGGCTGGGCCAGTGCAGTGATGCCATTGCCGACCAAGGGGTACCAGTCGAGGTCGTCGAGGGCGATCAGCCCGACGTCGGCGAACAGATTGTGCCCTGCCTCATGCAGGGCCCGGGTCACGGCCAGGGTGGCGACACCGTTGAAGGTGAAGATGGCCTGCGGGCCATGGCCCCTGCCGGCGAGGAACGAAGCCAGCTGGTCATCCAGGCCGGCGCCGGTTTCCAGCACCTGCTGGCGCATGCCGGGGCGACGGCTGATCGACGTGCCGAACGCCTGCACCCGCTCAAGGCGCGAACTGGTGCCATCAAGGGGCTCGGTTACCGCCAGGATGTCGCGGTAGCCTTGCGCCTGCAGGTGGTCGAGGGCCTGCTCGACCGCGTCGGCATTGTCCAGGCCCACCAGGTCGACATTCAGTTCGGGCAACTGGCGGTCGACCAGCACCATGGGGATGTCGCGCTGCAGGTTGAGCAATTCGCCGGGGTGATGGCCGAGCGTGTTCACGATCAGCCCTTCGACGTTGTACGACTGCAGGGCTACGAGGTGGTGACGCTCCTGCTCGTCGTCGCGGTTGGTGTTGCATACCACCAGGCTGTAGCCGTGCTGGCGGCAGGCAGTTTCCACGCCATGCATCACGGCGACCGAATAGGGGTTGAGGATATCGGCCACCAGCATGCCGATCAGGCGCGTCTGGCCGCGTTTCAGGCCACGGGCCATCTGGTTGGGGCGGTAACCGAGGCGCTCGATGACCTCCTCCAGGCGCTTGGCGGTGGCGTCGGCGAGCAACTGGCGGTCGCCACCGATGTAACGCGAGACGGTGGCCTTGGATACACCAGCGACACGCGCTACTTCGCTGATGGTGACCCGTTCGCGGGCATGGGCAGGCGCGTCGGTCATGGGCTGTCCTTATGATTGTTGTGATAGCGATGAAACCGGTTTCAATACAGCAAAATCGCACCTGTTAGTCAACCTGCCGTTGGTCGGCTCTGCTACAAAAAGGTGTTATACAGGATGAAGAGCACCTGACAACAAATTGATATTAAAGGAAATATAACTGAGGAACTTTGTGGGAGCGGGCACGCCCGCGAACACCGGCGAAGCCGGTGCCATTCACCGCGTCGCCTGCTTCGCGGGCACGCCCGCTCCCACAGGGATTGGGTCAGCGAAGGGCTTTCACATCACCAGCCGTAACGGCGCTGCCCTGGTTACCCCAACTGGTGCGGATGAAGTTCACCACCTCGGCAACCTCCTGGTCACTCAGGCGCCAGCCGAAGGCCGGCATGGTGAAGTTCGACGGCGCCGCGTGCGTCGCCGGCACCGTGCCCCCCGCCAACACCACGTGGATCAGCGATGTGGCGTCCGCCGTCTGCACCACCGGGTTGCCAGCCAGGGCCGGGAACACGCGGGTATAGCCCTGGCCATCGGTACGGTGGCAGGCCGCGCAGTTGTCGATGTACACCGCCGCCCCGGGCTTGCTGTCGTCGCCCTTCCACAGCGCATCCGCAACCTGTTTGTCGTACACGTGCGGGCGGTCGTCAGGGTTACTCGGTGGTAGCGTCTTCAGGTAGCGGGCGATAGCGGTCAGGTCGGCATCGCTCAGGTGTTGCATGCTGTGCTCGACTACGTCGCTCATGCCACCGAACACGGCGCTGCGGTCGCTACGGCCAGTCTTGAGAAACTGCACCAGCTGCTCCTCGCTCCAGCTACCCAGGCCGTCCTTGTGGTCACCACGCAGGTTCTTGGCAATCCAGCCTTCCAGCGGTGCACTGCCGGCCAGGAACTGCTCGCCATCCTGTGGGCTGAGTGCCTTTTCCTGCATGGTCAGCGCCCGGGGCGTATGGCACGCACCACAGTGCCCCAGGCCCTCGACCAGGTAGGCACCACGGTTGACAACCGGGTCGGCCGCCGCCGATGCCTGCCAAGGCTTGGCCTCTGGGGCGAACAACCCGCGCCAGATCGCCAGCGGCCAGCGCATGCTCAGTGGCCAGGGGATGTCGCTGGCCTTGTTCGGTTGCTCGACCGGTTCCACGCCTTTCATGAAGTAGGCATACAGCGCCTGCATATCCTGCTCGCTGACGCGCGCATAGGACGGGTATGGCATGGCGGGATAAAGGGTGCTGCCGTCCTTGCCGATGCCCCTGCGCACCGCCTGGTCGAAGTCTTCGAAGCTGTACTGGCCAATACCACTGGCCGCCGGAGTGATGTTGGTGGAGTACACCGTGCCGATCGGTGTTTCCATCGGCAGCCCGCCGGCGAACGGCTTGCCGCCCTTGGCGGTATGGCAGGCGACACAGTCGCCGGCGCGGGCCAGGTACTCGCCCTGGCGCACCTGCGCATCGTCATTCGATGCAGCCTGGGCAGCCAGGCTGGCACCCAGCAAGGTTGCGATCAACATTGTCTTCATGCGCATCGCTCCTCAAGCCTGAACCAGCGGGCCAGGGTTTTTCAGGTACTGCTCGCGGATGGCGCGGGCCGACCAGTAGGTCAGCGCAGCCACCAGCCCGGTCGGGTTGTAACCCAAGCCTTGCGGAAACGCCGAGGCGCCCGGGACGAACACGTTGTGCACGTCCCAACTTTGCAGGTAGCGGTTCAACGCACTGGTTTTCGGATCGGTGCCCATGATCGCGCCGCCGTTCAGGTGAGTGGTCTGGTAGCTGGCGGTGTTGAAGTGGTCCTTGACCTTCTTGCCCAGCACGGCAATGGTCTTGGGGTTCATCGCCAAGGCGATTTTGCTGAGCTTGTCGACCATGAACTGGTTCATCCTGATGTCGTTTTCCTGCCAGTCGAAGGTCATGCGCAGCAGCGGCTGGCCGTAGGCGTCGCGGTAGGTCGGGTCAAGGTCCAGGTAGTTGCCGCGGTAGGACTGGTGGGCACCATGGGCGTCCATCGACACCTGGTGGGTGTAGTAATCGGCGGTGGCCTTCTTCCAGGCGCTGCCCCAGGCCGGCGTGCCGGGAGGGGTAGCGCCGCCGGCAATCGGCCGTGTGCCGGCCTGGTTCACCCACATGGGCGAGCCACCGACGAAGCCGTGCGGGCCATGGTCGAAGTTGTCGGCGTTGAAATCATCGATGGCAATACCGTTGCCACCGGCGCCGATGAAGTTGTTGGTGTAGGTGTCCTTGTCGAAGAACGCCTTGACCGTACCCATGTTCTGGTAGGCAAAGTTACGCCCCACCACGCCTTCGTTCTTGACGGGGTCGTACGGTTTGCCGATGCCCGACAGCAGCATCAGGCGCACGTTGTTGAACTGGAACGCCGCCAGGATCACCAGGTCCGCCGGCTGCTCCACTTCCCGCCCCTGGGCATCGATGTAGGTCACCCCGGTGGCCTTGCGCTTGCTGTCGTCCAGGTTCACCCGCAGCACATGGGCGTTGGGCCGCAATTCGAAGTTCGGCACCTGGCGCAGCGCCGGCAGGATGTTCACGTTGGGCGAGGCCTTGGAGTACATGTAGCACACGTAGCCGCTGCAGAAACCGCAGAAGTTGCAAGGCCCCATCTGCGCCCCATACGGGTTGGTGTACGCGCCGGAGGTGTTGGCCGAGGGCAGGTTGTAAGGCTTGTAGCCCAGGCTGGCCGCCGCCTTTTCAAACAGCCTGGCCGACACCACGTTTTTCTGCGAAGGCAGCGGGAACGGGCTGGAACGGTCCGGCGCATAGGGGTTGCCGCCCTTCCCTTCGCCAACGACCTGGCCGTTGACAGTCCAGGCCTGGCCAGAAGTACCGAATACCTTTTCGGCAAAGTCGAAGTGCGGTTCCAGTTCTTCGTAGCTGACCCCGAAGTCCTGGATCGTCATGTCTTCAGGGATGAACTTGCGCCCGTAGCGTTCTTCGTAGTGGCTGCGCATGCGCAACTCCATCGGGTCCACCCGGAAGTGCACGCCCGACCAGTGCAGCCCTGCGCCACCTACACCTTTACCCGGCAGGAAGGCACCGAGCTGGCGATTGGGCAGTGCCACGTCGTTCATGCCGTGGCGGATGGTGACGGTTTCCTTCGACACGTCTACGAACAGCTTCTTGCGCACGCTGTAGGTCAGTTCGTCGATCACCTGCGGGTAGCTGCCTTCCGGGTAGGTGTCCTGCATAGGCCCTCGCTCCAGGGCCACCACTTGCAGCCCGGCCTCGGTCAGCTCCTTGGCCATGATCGCGCCGGCCCAGCCGAAGCCCACGATTACCGCGTCCACTTTCTTCATCACGCTCGCCATGCCTCAGGCCCTCTCGCCACGGATCGAAACAGCCGGAAACGGGTAAGGCTCGTTGCGCTCGACCCAATCCATGAAATCGGCGCGGGCGCCGGGGAAACCGATCTGGGTCCAGCCGACCATGCCTTTGTTACCGCCATGGATCGGGTCACAGAAGAATCCTTCACGGGTGTTCTGCACCAGCAAGCTGAAGAACAGCTTGGCCGGCACGGTGTCGAAAACCAGCTCGCCAGCTTCGACCTTGCTGAGAACATGGTCCCGGGTAGCGCTATCTTGCGCAGCAAAAACTTGCCCGGAGTTGGCCTTGCACCAGCCGTCCACGGCGGCGATGCCCAGGCGGTAGATCTGTTGCGGGCTGAGTTGCAGCTGGTAACCCAGTTCGGGCGCGGCGTCGGCCTTGAACGGGCCTTGCATGTACCACTGCGCGCCGGTTGCATAAGGGGTGTTCATCTGCCGGTCGATGAATTCGGCAGCGCCGGCTTCAAGTGCGCCAGGGCCAAGCTCGTCGGCCGGGATAATGCGCGAGACGGCTGCCTGCACAAAGGCCCACTCCTCGGCAGTGAAGAAGGTCGGCTGGTAGTTGCCCGCTGGCGGCGTGGCCGGCACTTTCGGTTCATGTTGCGGGGCCGCAAGCAGCTGACCAGCGCCCACGCCAAGGCCAGTGCTGGCCACGGTTACCACAGGGATCAAGGTCAAGGTCTTGCGCAGAAAATCCCTGCGCGGGTTGTCTGGGGCATGCTCAGGCATTGCGAATCCTCATCGGCTGTATGCGGCCTTGAAAAGCGCCATCTGATTTTCAATATGGGGCAGTGGTCTTGATAGGCCATCAACAAAACAGCCGGATAATCTAGCGCGTTCAGAAATGTTTTGAAACCGGTTTCAGACCTGAACTGGAAGGGCTGCCTGGACGTTGGGCCAGCCTGCGCCCTGGCGGTTACATGGACATCCACGAGCGAGGGCCGCGTTCACGCAAGTGTCATGATTGGGGAGGTACGACCCTGCCCCACTCCCCAACCTTGGGGACACGGCGCCCAACGGCAAACGCCTGCGAGCACCCTTGCAAAAGAATTGGATCCCTTGCCCTGCAAGGGCTACAGCATGTTTTTTTCGGCTTGGCACGCCTATTGCCGATCTCCTGCCAGACGCCCCAAGTCCATGGGCCCGTTTGCAGGAGGAAATGACTCATGCACCGACCGATACCCCACCCGCTGGCAATGGCGATTTTCGCCGGCATGCTCCAGCTCCCGGCGCAGGCTGCCTTGAATGCTGTCGACCCCGGCGCCTATGTCCCCGCCAACGGCAATTTCCCCGCTTGGTACCAGGACAGTCACGGTCGCACTCTCGATTTGTGCCTGACCAAGGCGGTCAGCTCGCGTGTCCCTGGCGCACCCGGAGCACCGTCGTACATGTGCACCCTGCTGCCCACCCCTGGCGTGTTCGACGATACTCAACCCATCACCTTCCCCGGCAACTTCCCCGATGAGGCGTTCTGGTTCACCGCCGACGCCACCATCGTGGATGCGGCGCGCGGTATCGACCTGGGCTATGGCACGGCGATAGAGGCCGCGTTCGGCTCTGGGGACCCTGTCGATGGCGATCAGGTCAGCTTCGCCCGGGTGCGTATCCGGGTCGATGTTCCCACCGCCGGCACCTACGTGATTACCCACCCCTATGGCGTCGAAGTGTTCGACGTACCCGCCGGGGGGCGCCGGGCGATCAACATGACCCGTGATATCGGTATTGGCGGTGCAGGCGACTTTACCGGCGCGCTCAAAGGCGACGTTGGGCCGTTCCTGCGCAGCGTCAACGGGCCCTACACCGAAGGCAGCGAGCGATTCATCGGCGACCCGAACCTGGAAGAACGGGTGACCGGCAGCCCGTTCAACACCAACTATGTACGCATCGAAGGCCCCGGCGGCATCGACCTGCGCACCGAGCTGTTCGCGATCTCCGGCAAGCTTTCTACGGTGGCCTTGCCAACCCCGTTGATGCCGCAACGCAGTACCTACTCGCGGCATACCGAAAACGGCGACCTGCGCGCCCAGCAGGACATCTTCGTCATGGCCCCACCACCACCGGCCAGCGTCGCCCTGACCAGCCAGACCCCCAACCTGAACCTCACCGAGGCCAACGGCACGGGTGCCTGGTATGCCCAGTCGGTGCTCGACCCGGCTGCCGGAACGATCCTGACGCTCACCGCCGACAACAGTGTGGCGATTCCCACCAGCAGCCTGACCAGCGCCAACGTGCCACTGACCGACCTGGTCACCATCACCCAGGCCCGGTACCGCCTGTCTACCGGCGAGCTGACCCTGGTGGCCAGCACCAGCGACGAAACCACGCCGCCGGTACTTACCGCGCACACCGGCAACGGCACGTTGATCGGCAACCTGAGCGGCAACGGCGCGGTGAAGACGCTGAACACCACTCTCTCGCCCATCCCGCCGGCCAAGGTGCAGGTCACCAGTGCCAATGGCGGTAGCGACACCGAAGACGTGGTGCTGGTGCCATGAACAGACAAAGGCTCAGCCTTCAAGGAGGCAGCATGAATACTTGGTCGCGCCGTGCGCTGTTGGCCGCCGGATTCTCCCTTACCGTAACCAGCGCAGCCTTTGCCGCGCTCTCTGATGTCGACCCGGGGCCCTACACCTTCGCCACCGGTGGCTACCCGATGTGGTACAAGGACAGCCTCGACCAGTCCCTGGAGCTGTGCCAGTCACGTGCCGTCAGTTCGCGGGCCGCAGGCGCCCCCGGCACACCAGCCTACATGTGCACCCTGCTACCCGAACCGGGTATCTACGACGACACCCTGCCGCTGGTATTTCCCGACAACTGGCCACCGGAAATGTTCTGGTTCCTGGCCGAAACCTCCATCCCGGCCGTGGGTAACAGTGGCTACGAACTGGAAGTCTACGTCGCTGGCGTGGAAGCAGCCTTTGCTGCCGAAAACCCGGTGGATGGGGACCAACAGAGCTTCGCCCGCATCCGTATCCGCGTGTCGGTGCCCACTGCCGGCACCTACACCATCACCCACCCCTATGGTGTAGAGACGGTCAACGTCACTACGCCAGGCCGACGGGCAATCAACATTACCCGCGACATCGGCATCGGCGCGCCAGGCAACTTCCGCGGAGCGCTGGCGGGGGCAATCGGCCCTTGGCTGAAAGGGGTTGGCGGGCCCTATACCGAGGTCAACCCCGATACGGGTGCCGCCGAAACCTACATCGGCGACCCCAATATCACCGAAGCGGTGACCGGAAGCCCCTTCAGTACCAACTTCGTGCGCATCGAAGGCCCCGCTGGCACCATCCAGACCAACGCCTTCACTGTCTCGGGCAAGGTGCTGGATCCACGCGCACAAACACCGGTCACCCTGGAACGCGCCACCTACTCGCGCAACGCCAGCGGCACCCGCACGGAAGTGTTCGCCAAGGCGCCCAGCGCAGCCAGCCTGTGCATGCGCAATGGCATTGCCCTGGTCGGCACCCCGCCTTCGCCGTGCCAGTTCACCCTCACCGCCGACAACAACGGGCTGTTCTTCCACCAGCAGTTCGGCCAGGACGCACCGCCCGCAGTGGTGGTGGTCACCGCCAGCAACAGTGCCGGCGGTACCCAGCCGACCGCGCTGTCGAGCAAGCTCACCGACGTAGTCAAGGTCAGCACGGCACGTTACGACTGGGCCAACAAGCGCCTGCTGATCGAGGCCAGTTCCAGTGATGAAGTGGCGATCCCCGATTTGCTCGCCCAGGGCTACGGTCGCCTGTCCAAGGCAGGCACGCTGCAGAGCCTGACCGTCAACGACGTGCCGCAGCCACCGGCCACCATCACGGTCAAGTCGGCACGTGGCGGCAGCGATGTCGAACCGGTGGTGGTGGTAGGCAACGCGCCGGTCGAGGCAGCCAACCAGCCACCACTGGCCCAGGCCGATATCGGCAGCACCAGCGTCGGCATCCCGATCACCCTCAACCTCCTGCAGAACGACAGCGACCCGGACGGCAACGTGCCGCTGACCATCAGCGACCTGACCCAGCCCGGTACCGGCCTTGGCGGCGTGGTGATGAACGGCACCACCTCGGTCACCTACACCCCGCCAGCCGGGGCCACGCAACCCGTGGTGGCCACCTTCAGCTACCGGGCGGTGGACGCCAAGGGCCTGAAGTCGGAACCGGCTACTGTCACCATCAACGTAGCGCCCAACCGGGCACCAACCGCCAATCCGGAAACCGTCGCCACCCTGGGCGTGCCATTGACCATCAACGTGCTGGCCAACGACACCGATCCGGAAGGCAACGTG
Organism: Pseudomonas sp. B19(2017); assembly: GCF_002113165.1. Taxonomy (NCBI): domain Bacteria; kingdom Pseudomonadati; phylum Pseudomonadota; class Gammaproteobacteria; order Pseudomonadales; family Pseudomonadaceae; genus Pseudomonas; species Pseudomonas sp. B19(2017). The sequence continues at coordinate 29,225 of NZ_NEJR01000007.1, read as the reverse complement.
CCGCTGACTGTTCCCGCTACTTCCCTCACCCAGCCGGCTACCGGTCGGGGCACAGTCAGCACCGACGGCACCACGGTGACCTACACCCCTCCGGCCACGGTGACCACCGCCTTCACCACCACCTTCACCTACCAGGCCCGTGACTCGCTGGGGGCGCTGTCCAACCCCGGCACCGTCACCGTCAACGTGTCGCCACGGCCCGCCGCCGAAACCTTCGCGGTCACGGCGGCCACGGTCACGGCACGCTCCAACAACCGTTACAACTGGGACCTCAGCGGTACCTCGTCGGTCACCACCGGCAACACCGTCACCGTGCGGGTTACCACCACTACCGGCGTGCAGACCCTTGGCACCGCCACGGTAGCGCTGACCGGCCGCTGGCGCCTGGCGGTGAGCAATAGCACCACGATCGTCCCGACTGCGGCACCGACGGCGACGATCACCACCAGCCAGGGCACCACACGCACCGTCAACGTAACCGTGCAGTAAAGGCCGGAGGGTGCAATGAAACGCCTGTACCCCCTGCTGCTCGGCCTGGCCCTGGCGGGCCAGGCCTGCTGGGCCGAGGACCTGCTGGACAATGCCGACCTCGCGCCCGGCAACGACCTCGGCGACCCGGTGATCATTCGCCTGCTGCCGGCCGGCGCCGGCCAGGCTGCGGTGATCGGGCAGCAAGGCACGGGCAACCGCGCAGTCCTCGACCAGAACGGCCAGGCCCTGCTGGGCCGCATCGTCCAGGCCGGTGGCGCGCAGGAAGCGTACATCTTGCAGGAAGGCAGTGACCTGATGGCCATCATCAGCCAACAGGGAAATGGCAACAGCGCGTCGATCCGCCAAAGCGGCAGCAGCAATAGCGCGGCCATCGAGCAGATCGGCAACGACAACAGCGCCAGCATCGTGCAGTCCGGCACGGGCCTCAACAGCTCCGTGACTCAGGCCGGCAACGGTCAGCACGTTCAGATCACCCAATACCGATAGACCTGGAGGCACCCCCATGTACAAGCTCGCTCCGTTAAGTGCCGCTATCGTCCTGGCCCTTGCAGGTCAGGCCATGGCTGCTGACAGCACCTCGTCCCAGACCCAGGACGGCAAGGAAAACATCGCCGAAGTCAGCCAGACCCTGGCGCCATACGCCTCGGCCACCCAGGCCCAGACCGGCAAGGGCCACAACCACATGGCGATGCAGGCCGAGAGCACCAGCGATATCCGGCAGAGCGCCACCGGCCAGTACAACGCCGGCTACGCCGAGCAACTGTTCGAGAACGGCAGCCAGATCACCCAACACGCCGGCGGCAGCTACAACGATGCCTTTGCCAGCCAGTCGCTGGGCCTGGGCAATCAATCGCTGCAAACCCAGCAAGGCGCCGAGAACACCTCGACCGTGTGGCAGGACAGCCAGGAGGGCAGCAAGGCCACCACCTGGCAATCCGGCCAGCGCAACGAAGCCTTCATCGAGCAGACCTTCGGCGGCAGCAACAACCGCAGCAACATCAACCAGACCGGCCAGGACAATTATGCCGCCGCCGAGCACCTGAACCATATTGATGGCGATATCCAGGTCTACCAGGATGGCCAGGGCAACTGGGCGTATGGTGACCAGCGTGACGGTAACGGCGGCACCATCGGCATTGGCCAGTACGGTGGCGGCAACTCGGTGGAAGTGTGGCAGGACACCCAGACCGGCAGCCAGGCAGCCGTGACCCAGTCCGGGCAGATGAACGAAGGCTATATCGACCAGAGTTTCGGCATGAACAACAAGGTCAGCCTGTCGCAACAGGGCACGGCCAACGCCAGCTGGTCGGACCAGTTCGAGACCAACCACTCGACCACCACCATCACCCAGACCGGTAGCAACAACCTGCATTTCACCTACCAGAACGGTGAAAACCTCAACCTGACCATCAACACCAAGGGCAATGGCAACAATATCACCGCCAGCAACTGGAAAGGCGCCAAGATGGGCGGCCAGTTCGGCACCAACCAGAACGCCACCATCAACCAGAACGGCAATGGCAACGGCGTCAACCTGACCCAGAACGGTGACAACCAGTTGGCCACGCTGACCCAGAAAGGCACCGGCAACCAGATGCAGACAAAACAGGCCGACATGAACAACGAGCTGTACTTCGAGCAGAACGGTACCGACAACATTCTGGTCGCCGACCAGCGTGGTACCGACAACTATGCCTACGGCAACAGCCAGGGCAACGGCAACGCCATCACCCTGGACCAATCCGGCTACAGCAACCAGAGCTACACCAACCAGCTGTACGGTGGCGGCAACGAAGCCACCATCAAGCAGGCTGACAGCATGAACATCGCCTACGTGACCCAGGGCGGCCAGGGCAACCAGGCGTACGTCGACCAAAGTGGTACCAACCAAACCGCCACCATCAGCCAGCTCGGCAGCGCGAACCTGGCCACGGTGACTCAGCAGTAGATCGCTCCCCCCTTGAACCGCGGTGCTCCTCTCCCTGGTGCCGCGGTTCCTTTTTATTCCCGTCACAACTCCTTTTTCTTGCCGACCGGTTCGCGGGCACGCCCGCTCCCACAGGTACTACACAGGCCTGAAGGCAGCGCGGTCGAGGTGGGAGCGGGCATGCCCGCGAATAGGCCTGGCCTGCCAAGCGCATTACAATGGTCTACACCCCAACCGATGCCTGACCCATGATCCAGTCCGACCTTGACCTGTTCGGCGCCCAGCCGCAACGCCTGGCCAGCCACACCGTGCTGCTGCCAGGCTTTGCCCTGGTCGAAATCGAGGCATTGCTCGACGCCCTGCGCCCGGTACTACGCGCCGCGCCGTTCCGGCACATGCACACGCCGGGTGGCCTGCGCATGGCAGTCGGCCTGACCAACTGTGGCACGCTGGGCTGGGTCAGTGATGAACACGGCTACCGCTACAGCCCCTGCGACCCACTCAGCGGCAAACCCTGGCCCGCCCTGCCACCGGTGTTGCTTGACCTGGCAGCCCGCGCTGCGGCCATGGCCGGGTTCGACGGTTTTGTGCCGGATGCCTGCCTGGTGAACCACTACCTCCCGGGCACCCGCCTGAGCCTGCACCAGGACCGCGACGAGCAGGACTTCGGCCAGCCCATCGTGTCGGTGTCGCTGGGCCTGCCGGCGGTGTTCCTGTTCGGTGGCCTGCAGCGCGCCGACAAGACCCGGCGCATCCCGCTGAGCCATGGCGATGTGCTGGTCTGGGGCGGCGAAGACCGCTTGCGCTTTCACGGCGTGTTGCCGATCAAGCCCGGCGTGCATCCGCGCCTGGGTGAACGGCGGATCAACCTGACCTTGCGCAGGGCTGGTGGCTGAATGGCCTGAGGCCGGTCCCCTGCGCAAACAGGATGAACGCACATGAAACACGTTGAACATCTTGGCCGGGCAAGCTTCAAACGATAACCCACGCCCTCTTCAGCCTGGAGCCCGCCATGCCCTGCCAGCCCTGTTCCCCGCCCCCTCACAGCGGAGGCGTGCACCCATGAAAATGCCCTGCCGCGCACCCAATGCCTCCGTACAGCTCGATTACGTACGCGATACCCTGTTCGGCCCGGTGGCTCAAAGCGTGGAGTGCCAATGCCAGCTCGCCGCACTCAACCTGCAAGGCCGCCCGGGCCTGCGCCTGCACATCTGCCCGCCGCTGCCCGACAAGGTCGACCGGGCTCACAGCGTGGCTTTCGTCTGGGACGGGCGCAGCTACCACGGCGTGGTCCGCGACCAAGGCAAGTGCGGTGATGGCGGCCTGAACCTGTTGCTGGAACTGCTGTAACACGATCAACGGCGATCAACCCGACTGAACCCACCTGGCGCAGCACGTCTCCATAGCAAAAGGGCCCACGCCCTCCGGAGAACGCGGAGAACGTCAATGAACAGTCCGTTGCTCAAACTCTTCACCCACCCCGCCGACGCCTGGCTGGAAATCCGCCGAGCCGAGGAAGACCACCCGCAGCAATATCTGCCGCGCTTGCTGGCCTTGGCACTGATCCCCGCCATGTGCCTGTTCGTCGGCACCACCACCTTCGGCTGGAGCCTGGCGGCCGAAGAACGGGTACGCCTGAGTATGGGCAGCGCTGCGCAGCTGGCAGGCTTGCTCTACGTCACCACGGTGGCCGGGGTAATGCTGATGGGCACGATGATCCGCTGGATGTCGCGCGGTTTCGATGCGCAGCCCAGCCTCAACCAGTGCATCGGCTTTGCCGCCTACTGCGCCACGCCATGGTTCTTCGCCGGGGTGGCCGGCCTGCTGCCGGTCCGCTGGCTGGCACTGGCGGCACTGCTGGCAGCCTCGGCGTATGCCAGCGTGTTGCTATATGGCGGGTTGCAGACTTTCCTGCGGCTGAAGAAGGAGCAGGCCATGCTGTTCGCGACCTGTGTGTGGGGGGTGGGGTTACTGCTGCTGGTGACCATCCTGGTGGCGATGATCCTGTTCTGGTTCAACGGCCTGATGCCGGAATATGTGCGCCCGGCCAACCTCGGCTGACCGGGGCGCAGCGGGCGCGCTCAGGCAATCGCCTTGAGTGGCGCCGGGTGGCTGGTACGCAGCGCGTGCAGCTGCCCCACCAGGTTGACCAGGTCGCGGCAACTGTTGAGGCTTTGCAGCGGGACCCCGCTCAGGGTCACGCCCTCATCGAGACTCTGGCCCTGCCCCAGGCGGATGGTCAGGTTGGCGCCGTCCGGGCAGCTGACTTCACAACGGTCGGGCAGGCAGGCCTGCTCGATCATCTGCCGCATTTCTAGCATCGAAACTCCTATCAACGACATGGTACGACCCTCTCTGTGCGATGGCCTGTTGTGTGAGTACGCCTTTGTCAGGCGGGGTGCCAATTGATATTGCGCATGCCGCGGCAGGCGTTCATACGCCGGGGCAATTATCGGGCAGGGAATCCTCTAGCACCTTAGTGGAAGATTGCTTGCCCGGGTGCAGGGTTCGAACGCAATGGCAGTTTTAACGACGAGTGGTCCCGGCAGGCCCCAGCGATGCCCACAGGTGCTGGGCCGCATAGGCCCGCCAGGGTCGCCAGGCCAAGGCGCGTTGCGCCAGTTGGGCGCCATCGCCTTCGAGCAGACGCAATGCCTTGACCAGCGCCACATCGCCCAGCGGCAAGGCATCGGCCGCACCGGCCTGGCGCAGCGCCAGGTACTGCGCGCTCCAAGGGCCGATCCCCTTGAGTTGGCACAGGTTGCGCTGCAGTTCCTCCAGCATCTGCCCGCTGCGTAGCAGCCCGGGCTCGGCCAGCAGTGCGCTGGCCAGCCTGCCCAGGGTGGCTGCGCGCGCCTGCGGCATGCCCAGGCCATCGAACTGCGCAGCCGCCAGTACCGGCAGAGCCGGAAACACATGGCTCAGGCCGGGTACGGGCCAGCGCAAGGCCACGCCGTGGCGTTGCACCAGGCGGCCGGTCAGGGTCATGGCCCCGGCCACACTGACCTGCTGACCCAGCACAGTGCGCACGGCCTGCTCGCACGGGTCCCAGCCTTGTGGCACGCGCAGGCCTGGGCGCTCCTGCAGCAGGCGAGCCATCAGCGGGTCGCGGGACAGATCGGCAGTGATGCGCGCGGGGTCGGCATCAAGGTCGAAGACCCGCCTCAGCCTGGCTGTCAGGCCGGGTAGCGCGTGAGCCGGGACGCCTTCAAGGCAGACCCGCAGGTACTGGCTGCGCGAAGGGGTAGCGTGCAAGACGGCATGGCGGCCGGCAGTCACCAGGGTACGGCGGTAGGTGCCGTCGAGGCAGGTCTCGATACCGGGGATGCAACGGGCAGCGAGGAAGGCCAGGGTCGAGGGCCAATGGTAAGGGGCACGGTAACGCAGCCACAGGATGTGGCGCCCGGGGGTGGGCAATGATCGGCGCACGGCGTGCATGGGGGTGAGCTTGGGCATGGGTGCATCATGCCAGCAAATGTAATGCCTGTACCGGCCCTATCGCCGGCAAGCCAGCTCCCACCTCGACCGCATTGATCCCAAGCCATGTGCAATACCTGTGGGAGCTGGCTTGCCGGCGATAGGGCCGGACAAGCCATTCAATCAATCAGGATCAATGCGCAGCGCCGTCCCGTGCATCGTGCATCTGCCCGAACCGCCCGGCATGGAAGTCGTCGAACGACTCGGCAATTTCTGCCTGGCTGTTCATCACGAACGGGCCATAACCCACTATCGGCTCGTCGATCGGTTCGCCGCTGAGCAACAGCAGGCTGGCACCTTCCAGCGCTTCGACAGCAACATCCACGCCGCCCCGGTCAAGCAGCACCAGGCTGGATGGGCCGGCTTCGCGCTCGCCGTTGATTCGCACATTGCCACGCAACACCACAAGCGCCGCATTGCGCCCGGCGGCCACCGGCAGTTGCAAGGCTGCACCGGCATTCAGGCGCAGATCCCAGACATCCATGGCGGTAAAGGTCCGTGCCGGGCCAGCGTGGCCACGATAGTCACCGGCAATCACCCGCAGGCTACCGCCCTCACGGTCCAACGCCACCACCGGGATCTCCTCGGCCAGCAGCGTCTGGTAGCCAGCCGCGGCGCGCTTGTCCCGCGCCGGCAGGTTGACCCACAGCTGTACCATCTCCAGCGTACCGCCAGTGCGGGCGAAGCCTGGGGAATGAAACTCTTCATGGATGATGCCATTGGCGGCTGTCATCCATTGCACGTCACCGGGGCCGATCAAGCCACCCGCGCCAGTGGAGTCCCGGTGCTCCAGCTCGCCCTGGTAAACGATGGTCACGGTTTCGAAGCCGCGGTGCGGGTGCTGGCCAACCCCACGCCGCGCGCTGGTTGGTGTGAAGTCATAAGGACCGGCATAGTCCAACAGCAGGAACGGGCTGATCTTGCTGGCCAGGTTGTCGTAGGTGAACAGGCTGCGCACCGGGAAACCATCACCTACCCAGTGGGCGTGAGGGCTGCGATGAATACCCAGAATCGTTTTCATGAGAAGGCTCCTCTCTTGGTTGGGATAACCTTATCAATGATGCCAATCACGCGGTAGCTGGCTGGTTTGGCATTCATCGTCCCATCAATGGAACAATTATCTCAACAAGAAACCAAGCACCCACTCCGCAGCCATGGCCGGGTCTTCCTGCATGAAGCAGTGCCCTCCGGGGACCTGCTGCGCGGTCACGTCAGGGTTGAGCGCCGCCAGGCGGTTCACCGAATGGGGCACGAAGGGATAGGTATGTTCGCCATACAGCACCCGTGTAGGCGTGCGGATCGCCGTCAGGCTCGCCCACATGCGCTTGGGGAACGAACTGAAGATTTCCACTTCACGGCTTGGTCGGCACTTGAGCACCACCGCTTCGCCACAGTCACCGATAGCGTGCTCGATGTAGGCGTGCAGCGCCGCATCGGTCCACCCCTTGAAGATCCCCCGCCCCTGCAGCGAAGCCAGGGCCGCCTCACGGTCAGGCCAGTGGCTGCGACGGCTGGCGGCCTTGCGCGCCAACGCATGGCGCCGATGCAAGCCGACCAGCGCTGCAACCCCCATCACTCCCAGCATGCGTCGGCTGAACAGTACCGGGTCAAGCAGCACGGCACGCGTGAACAGTTGCGGTTCACTAGCCAGGATCAGGCCGGTCAGTACGCCACCGAAGCTGTGCCCCACGGCAAAGCGCGGCACGTCGCCATACTCGCCTCGCCCGGCTGCGAAAGCGTCCACTGCCAGCGCAGCGGTGCGGTTCCAGCCACGAAACACCCCGCCGTGGTCACTGTCACCATGCCCCTGGACATCGCTGAGCCACAGGTCGAAGTGCTCGCCCAGGCGCATCAGCAACGGCTGGTAGGCCAGGCAGCAGAAGCCGTTGCCGTGCAGAAAGTGCAGCAGCGGCTTGCCACTGGCCGGGGTTCGCCAGCCACGCAGCGTGAAGCCTTCGGCGCATTCGTGAGACCAGGGGATCAACTGCATCGGCTACTGTACTCGCGAGGTCAGGAAAACGCCGATTCTACAAATAGCAGCGGGTACAGTGAAATCACCAGCAGCAAGGCCATCAGGACATTGAACAGCATCAGCCAGCGCGGATTCTGCAACAGGTTGCGCAGGGCGCTGCCAAACATTACCCAAACCCCCACGCTGGGCAGGTTGACCAAGGCGAACAAGGCGGCAATGACAATCACGTTGGTCACATAGCCTTGCGCCGGTGTGTAGGTGGTTATCGCCCCTACCGCCATCACCCAAGCCTTCGGGTTGACCCACTGGAATGCCGCCGCCCCCCAGAAGCCCAGCGGTTTGCGGGCCCTGGACGAGGCTGTGCCGACCGGCCCGGAGGTGGCGATCTTCCAGGCCAGGTACAGCAGGTAGATGGCGCCGGTGTAGCGCAGTACCGTATACAGCGCTGGCCAGGCCTTGAACACCTCGCCCAGGCCCAGGCCTACGGCCAGCACCATCACCATGAAACCGACGCTGATACCCATGGCATGGGGGATCGAGCGACGCACACCGAAGTTCACCCCCGAGGCCAGCAGCATGGTGTTGTTGGGGCCAGGTGTGATGGAAGATACGAAGGCAAACAGCACGAAGGCGGTCAGCAGGTCGGCAGAGGCAAGCATGGCAGGCATTCCACTTTCTTGACAGGTCCTGTCACACTAACGGAGTCGCCCTCCTGTGCGACCGGTACAGTTCCACTATATTGCATAGATACACATTGCTGTACCGCTACAACCCGACCAAGGAAGCCGTCACCATGAGCCTCACCATTCGCCCTGCCGTACGCGCCGATGCCGAGCAGATCCTGGCCTTCATCACCGAGCTGGCAGAGTACGAACGTGCCCGCCACGAGGTGATAGCGAGCGTTGCCGATATCGAGCACAGCCTGTTCGGCGAGGGCAGCACCGTGCACAGCCTGATTTGCGAGCGCGATGGCCGGGCAATCGGTTTTGCCGTGTATTTCTATAGCTACTCGACCTGGCTAGGCCGCAACGGTATCTACCTGGAAGACCTGTACATCACCCCTGAGCAACGCGGCGACGGCGCCGGGCGACAGTTGCTGCAACACATTGCCCGCGAGGCGGTGGCAAACAAATGCGGGCGCCTGGAATGGAGTGTGCTGGACTGGAACGAGCCGGCGATTGGCTTCTATGAGAAGTTGGGCGCCGAAGCGCAGGATGAGTGGGTGCGCTACCGGCTGGATGGGGACAAGCTGGCGGCGTTTGCTCGCGGGTGAGTGGGTGGATGCTCCCGGCACTGCAAAGCCAAAGCCCTACCATCACGGCAATTGACGCCAAGCCCGCCCCCATGCTCTCCTTATGCCTCGCGTTCAGGTGCCCCCGATGGGGGTGAAACGGGAAACCGGTGCGTTGCAGGCCCTCCAGCAGGGCCGGACAAGGCCGGTGCTGCCCCCGCAACGGTAAGCGAGCGAAGCGTCTGTACCACTGTGCCCGGTCATCGGGCATGGGAAGGTGACGCCTTCCAGGAGCCTGGCTCCTCCTCGCAAGCCCGGAGACCGGCCTGTCGTTCATGAACACCCCGCGGTGGGCGGGCGCTGTTGCATTCCCCTGAGCCGCCACGCTCGGGGCTGCCGCGCTTGCCCATTGCCCACAAAAAGCAGAGGAACGCGTCATGCCCGTCACCAGTGCCAAGCAACACAGCCTTACTACCCCCACCACCCTCAGCCAGCGTGTCGTCATCGCCGTCGGCGCCAGCCTGCTGGGCCTGTGCCTGGTGTACTTCGCTGGTTTCTCGCACATCGAGGCCGTGCACAACGCCGCCCACGACACCCGCCACAGCGCCGCCTTCCCCTGCCACTGAGTACGCCCGATGATCACACGCATTGCCCGTACCGCGGGCTTCAGTGGGCTGCTGGCGGCCTTGCTGCTGACCCTGCTGCAAAGCTTCTGGGTCACCCCGCTGATTCTCGAGGCTGAAACCTACGAGTCCGCGGCCCCCTCCGCCCAGCACGAACATGCTGTCGCAGTGGCCGGCCATGAACACAGCGCCGAAGCCTGGTCACCGGAAGACGGCTGGCAACGGGTACTGTCCACCACCGGCGGCAACCTGGTGGTGGCGGTCGGCTTCGCCCTGATCCTCACCGCCCTCTACAACCTGCGCGAACCAAAGCGTGCCGGCACGGGTGCACTGTGGGGCCTGGCGGGTTTCGCCGTGTTCTGCCTGGCCCCGACCCTGGGCCTGCCGCCTGAACTGCCAGGTACTGCAGCCGCCGACCTGGGACAACGCCAGGCCTGGTGGATCGGCACCGCCAGTGCCACTGCGCTGGGCCTGGCGCTGCTGGTGTTCGCTCGCCACGGGTTGCTGAAGGCACTGGGCGCCGTACTGCTGGTCATGCCCCATGTGATCGGTGCACCGCAACCCGAGGTGCACGAGAGCCTGGCCCCCGCAGCACTGGAAGCCCAGTTCAAAGTCGCCTCCTGGCTGACCAACGCCGCCTTCTGGCTGGCCCTGGGCCTGCTCAGCGCCTGGCTGTTCCGACGCTCCAGCCAGGCCTGATGCCAGCCTTCTACGCCGGTTTCGGCTGCCGTCAGGGTTGCCCGGTGGATACGCTGGAAACCTTGCTACGCCAGGCCCTGGACGATCAGGGCCTGGCGTTGGCCGACCTCAACGGTATCGCCAGCATCAGCCTGAAGGCCGACGAACCCGGTTTGCAGCAGCTGGCCAAGCGCCTCGACGTGCCCTTGGTGTTGTACGATTGCGCGCAGTTGCAACCCTACGCACACCAACTCAGCCACTGTTCCGCCACAGCCTATGCCCACAGCGGCTGCTGGGGCGTGGCCGAGAGTGCGGCACTGGCACTCGCCAGCCAGCGGTTGGGCACGGCCAGGTTGCTGCTGACGCGCCAGGTACTGGGCCCGGCTACCCTCGCCCTGGCCCGTTGAACGTTTCACCCTCCTCTTTCCTGCAAGGACATTCCATGACGGTCTACTTCATCGGTGCCGGCCCCGGCGACCCGGAACTGATCACGGTCAAGGGCCAACGGCTGATTCGCCAGTGCCCGGTGATCATCTATGCCGGTTCGCTGGTGCCGGCCGCCGTGCTCGAGGGCCATCAGGCCGAGACCGTGATCAACAGTGCCGAACTGCACCTGGAACAGATCATTGCCGCCATGCGCAGCGCGCATGAGCGAGGCCAGGATGTGGCGCGGGTACACAGTGGCGACCCCAGCCTGTACGGCGCCATCGGTGAGCAGATCCGTCACCTGCAGGCGCTGGGCATCGCTTACCAGATCATCCCCGGGGTCACTGCCACGGCGGCCAGCGCCGCCCTGCTCGGCTGCGAACTGACCCTGCCGCAGGTCGCGCAGACCGTCATCCTCACCCGCTATGGCGACAGTTCGCCAATGCCGCCCGGCGAACAACTGGGCGACCTGGCGCGCCACGGCAGCACCCTGGCGATTCACCTGGGGGTCAAGCACCTGTCGCGTATCGTCGATGAACTGTTGCCACACTACGGCGCACACTGCCCGGTGGCGGTGGTGCATCGCGCCACCTGGCCGGATCAGGACTGGGTGCGCGGCACCCTCGGCGATATCGTCGAGCGCGTCACGGCCAAGGACTTCCGGCGCACCGCGCTGATCCTCGTGGGCCATGTACTGGGCGACACATCGTTTGCCGAATCGGCCTTGTACCGCGCAGGGCACGCCCACCTGTATCGCCCTGGCGACTGAGCATTGCCAGGTTCGCCGCGGGCGTAGCAGACTCCAGGTTCCCACCTGCAAACAGGAGTCATGCCCATGCTGGACCTACGCCCCAACTGCGAGTGCTGCGATACCGACCTGCCGGGTGACAGCCCCGACGCGCTGATCTGCTCCTTCGAATGCACCTTCTGCCGTACCTGCGCCGAAACCCGTTTCCAGGGCCGCTGCCCGAACTGCACCGGCCAGTTGGTAGCACGCCCGACACGGGTCGGCCGGGCACTGGCCAACAACCCCGCCTCGACCCAGCGCGTGACCAAATCTCACTCTGCCTGCGCTTGAGCGACCTCAAAAAAGACATTGCCGCTTTGACAGGGTGATGTCTTTCCCGCTACTTGTAGGATTTTTCAACAAATACCGCGTGGACTTTCAACACTTCTATACTCGGCATTACCAAATTTAGGGAATGGTCGTATCGTGCAGCGCTTCCGATAACCCACTTGCAGACGTATTCCTGAGTGATCAAGGAAGCGGACCACACCCCGACAGGAGTTTTCCTCATGACAACCGTGCTGATCGTCGACGACCACCCCATCGTCCGGCTGTCCCTGCGCCTACTGCTCGAGCGCGAGCGCTTTCATGTCATCGGCGAGGTCGGCAATGGCAGCGAGGTGGCGCAGGTGGCCCGCGAACTGCGCCCGGACGTGGTCATTCTCGACATCGGCCTGCCCGGCCTGGATGGCATGGAAGTGATCAAGCGCCTGCAATGCCTGGAGCCGGTCCCCAAGATCATGGTACTGACCGGCCAGGCCACCGACCTGTATGTGCGGCGCTGCCTGGATGCCGGCATCGGCGCTTTCGTCACCAAGGAAGAAGACCACGAGGCGTTGCTGTTTGCCCTCAAGGCCCTGGTCAAGGGCTACTCGACCTTCCCGCAAATGTCGGTCAACAGCAACTCGCTGGAAAGCGAACCGGTGCGCCTGGCCAGCCTGTCCAACCGGGAAATGGAGGTGCTGCGGCGGCTGGCGCGGGGCGAGAACAACAAGAATATCGGCACCTGCATGAACCTCAGTGCCAAGACCATCAGCACCTACCGGGGCCGCATCATGGAAAAGCTCAAGACCGAATCGCTGGTTGAAATGGTCGACCTGGCCAAGCGCAACAGCGTCTACTGAGCACTTGGCCGCGATGAAGCGCCTGCTGGCAAGCGCCCTCCTGGCCATCGGCCTGGCCGGTTCCGGCGCACTGCTGGCCAACAGCGAACCCCGCCAGTTGCTGGCCCGATCGGTCAGCGCCGCCGCCCCCCTTGCGCTGACCCAACAAGAGCGGCAATGGCTACAGCAACGCCAGCACCTGGTGCTGGGCAGTTCGCGGCCCGACTACCCACCGCTCGAAATCAATGTCAGCCCGCGCGACTACGAAGGTCTGAGCGCCGATTACGCAGGTATTATCGCCGAACAGCTGGGCATCCCCATCGAGGTACGACGCTACGACAGCCGCCACGAAGCCATCGCCGCCCTGCGCGAGGGCCGTATCGACCTGCTGGGTAGTTCCAACGCCTTCGAGGCCGCGGATGCCCAGCTGAGCCTCAGTGCTGCCTATGCCGACGACCTGCCGGTGATAGTCACCCGCGAGGGTCGCAGCCTGAAGAACACGCCCGACCTCGCCGGCCTGCGGTTGGCCATGGTCGATCATTACCTGCCAGCCAGTAACGTCCGCACCCTGTACCCCAAGGCGCAATTAAGCCTGTATCGCTCGACCCTGGCCGGCTTGGCCGCCGTCGAACTGGGCGAAGCCGACGCCTACCTGGGCGATGCCATCAGTACCGACTTCGCGATTGGCAAGAGTTACCAAGGGACACTGAAGATCGACCATTTCTGCCAGGTCGCCCCGGGGGCATTTGCCTTTGCCATGGCCAGTGACAACCCGCGCCTGCACCAATTGATCGACAAGGCGCTGGCACGCATCAGCGAAAGCGAGCGCCTGAACATTCTGCGCCGCTGGAGCAGTGGCAACACCAGCCTGCTGCTGCAGCGCCATCTCGCCGCCCTGACCGCAGAAGAAGAAGCCTGGATCGCTGCCAACCCCACCATCGACGTACTGGTCAACACCTCACTGGCGCCGCTGACCTTCAACGATGCCCAGCACCGCCCCAGCGGCATTACCCTCGACCTGCTCAAGCAGATCTCGCTGCGCACAGGGCTGCATTTCAAGCCGGTCGAAAGCCCGTCTGCACAGGCAATGGTCGAGCGCGTGGCACACGGCGATGCGCAGATGATCGGCGCATTGGGCTACGGCACGGACCGTTCGAAACAACTGCGCTATACCCGCCCCTACCTGGTCAGCCCGCGGGTGCTGGTAACCCGCGGCGACAACGCATCACCGGCGCAGGCCAAGGCGCTGGATGGCCAGCGCATCGCCCTGGTGCGCGGCTCGCCGCAACGGGCCCTGCTGCAACAGCGCTACCCGCAGGCCAGGGTGGTCGAGGTGGACAACCCGCTCGGCCTTATGGAAGCCGTGGCCAACGGTACCGCCGACGTCGCTCTGAGCAGTCATATCAATGCTGCCTACTACATCAGCCATGTGTTCAAGGACCGCCTGCGCATCGCCAGTGTGCTCGACGACGACCCGGCCATCGCCGCCTTCGCCGTGGCCGCGGACCAGCCCCAGTTGCAGGCCATCCTCGACAAGGCGCTACTGAGCATTCCACCCGAAGAGCTGGACCAGCTGATCAACCGCTGGCGCACCAGCACCCTGGTCAGCGACAGCCCCTGGCGCGACTACCGCACCCTGGCCCTGCAAGTGCTGGTATTGTCGGCCTTGCTGCTGGCCGGGGTGGTGTTCTGGAACAGTTACCTGCGCAAGCTGATCAACCAGCGCACCGAGGCCCAGCATGCGCTGCAAGCGCAGCTGGCGCTAAGCCGCGGCCTGCTCGAACAACTGCGCCAGGCCAAGGACGACGCCGAACAGGCCAGCCAGACCAAAAGCACCTTCCTGGCCACCATGAGCCATGAAATCCGTACCCCGATGAATGCCGTGATCGGCCTGCTGGAGCTGGCCCTGGAAGACAGCCGCGGCGGCCGTTGTGACACCCAGACCCTGCAGACCGCTCATGATTCGGCCATCGGCCTGCTCGAACTGATTGGCGATATTCTCGACATTTCCCGCATCGAATCAGGGCACATTACCCTGCAGCCGGTACCCACCAACCTGGTCGAACTGGTACGTGCCAGCGTGCGGGTGTTCGAAGGCAACGCAAGGGCCAAAGGCCTGCATTTGCACAGCGAACTGCCCGCTGCGCCGGTCTGGGTGCTGGCTGATCCGCTGCGGCTCAAGCAGGTCTTGTCCAACCTGATCAGCAACGCCATCAAGTTCACCGATCGCGGCGAAGTCCAAGCCAGCCTGCTGCTGCCCACGGCCGCCGACAACGACCAGCTGGCCGTGGAACTGACTGTGCGAGACACCGGCATCGGCATCAGCCCGGCCGACCAGGCCCGGCTGTTCAATGCATTCGTCCAGGCCGACGGCCCCCGGGCACGCCAAGGCGCAGGCCTGGGCCTGGTCATCAGCCGAACCCTGGCCGAGTTGATGGGCGGCAACTTGAGCTTGCAGAGCGTCGAAGGTGTTGGCACCAAAGTGCAGGTCAGCCTGCAACTGCCCGCCTGCGCAGCACCGCTGCAGGTCCAGCAGCACGCCCCGACGCTGGAAACCACCAGCGGCCCGATGAACATACTGGTGGTCGACGACTACCCGGCCAACCTGCTGCTGCTGGAGCGGCAACTGCAAACCTTGGGGCACCGCGTGACGTTGGCGGAAAACGGCGAAATCGCGCTGGCGCACTGGCAGGCAGCGCGCTTTGACCTGGTAATAACCGATTGCAGCATGCCGGTCATGGACGGCCACGAACTGACCCGTCGCATCCGCAACCTCGAAGCCGAACGCGGCCTGGCGGCATGCCGGATTCTTGGCGTGACCGCCAATGCCCAGGCCGAGGAACGTGCCCGCTGCCTGGCCAGCGGCATGGACGAATGCCTGTTCAAACCGATTGGCCTGCACACGCTCAAGGCCCGGCTACCGCAGGCCCGTGCCCGGCAACAGCCACCGGTGCGTATCGGCAGCGGGTTCGACCTGGGCGAACTGCGCCACCTGACCCAGGACGACGAACAACTGATTCGGCATTTGCTGGAACAGCTGACACAGAGTATCAGCGAAGACCTCGCCAGCTTGCGCGCACTTGCAGCAGACGCCCCCGGCGAGACCGTGCGCGCACTGGCTCACCGGATCAAGGGAGGGGCGAAAATGCTCAAGATGCGTGCACTGGTCACGGATTGCGAAGCCATCGAGCAGGCTCATGGCCAAGGCCTGCCGACAGCTGACTTGCGCCTGCAATTACAAGCCAGCCTGGAGGCCCTGCTGGAGGAGCTGGGCGATACACTCAATGCAATTGCAGCGTCGAACTGATCTGGCTGATGGCATCCACCACGTGCCGTGAACCCTGCTGGATCTCCATGATCACCGTCCCAGCCTCGTTGGCCAGCGCCACGCCATGGCCGGTGCGCTTCAGGCTTGACTGCATGCTGGCCACGGCCACTAGCGACAGATCGTGGTTCTGCCGTACCACGTCGACGATTTCCAGGGTGGCCTTGCTGGTTCGAGCTGCCAAGCTGCGCACCTCGTCAGCCACCACGGCAAAACCACGCCCGTGTTCGCCGGCGCGGGCCGCCTCGATGGCCGCGTTCAAAGCCAGCAGGTTGGTCTGGTCGGCAATGCCACGGATGGTCAGCACGATCTGCCCGATCACATCCGACTGCCTGTTCACCGCATCGATGCTGCGTGCAGCGTCGTTGAGCTCATGGGAAATCTGCTCGATCACCTGAACCGCCTGCTGCACCACCTCGGTACCTTTGCGTGCGCAGGCATCGGTCTGTACCGAACTGGCATGGGCAGCATCGGCGGCGCTTTGCTGGGTGCTGACCTGGCGGGTGATGTCGCTGGCGAACTTCACCACTTTGTACAAGCGGCCCTTGCTGTCGAAGATCGGGTTGTAGGAAGCCTCCAGGTAGACCATCCGGCCATGTTTGTCGATGCGCTCGAAACGGTGCGAATGGTATTCGCCACGATTGAGCGAAGCCCAGAACTCGCGGTACTCGGCCGATTCGCGCTCGTGCGCCAGGCAGAACAGCCCGTGATGGCGGCCAACCACCTCGTCCAGGCGATAGCCCATGGTATCGAGGAAGTTCTGGTTGGCCTTGATCACCCGGCCCTGCGGGGTGAATTCGATCACCGCCATGGAACGGCTGATAGCTTTGAGCAGGCTTTCGCTCTCGTGCTCCTGCATCACCCGCTGACTGATGTCGGAAGCTACCTTGATCACGCTGCTGACCCGATGCTGTTCATTCAGTACCGGCATGTAGCTGGCTTCCAGCCAGACTTCACGGCCGGCCTTGTCGACGCGCTCGAAAGTACCGCTGATGGCCTTGCCCTGCCCCAGTTCATGCCAAAGTTGCCGGTATTCGGCGCTTTTGGCGTAGGCGGGGTCGCAGAACAGCCGGTGGTGCTTGCCACGCAATTCGTCGGCGCTGTAGCCCATCGCTTGGCAGAAGCGCTCGTTGGCATCGAGGATCGTGCCGTCGGGAGCGAATTCGATCATGGCCATGGAGCGGCTGATTGCCGCTAGCTTCGCCTGCAAGCTGGCCAAGGCCTCATGACTGCGCTGGATCTCGACCAGATCGGACTTGCGGTGGAAATCGAACATGACGCCGGGCTCCTGTTATGCGCGGTGTCATGAGCATAGATCGCCTGGCGTGCGACGTGGTCTTTGTGGCGCCTGCCGCGCGGCGCTCGATTTCAAATCCACCCTATCACTCAAGGCGTACTCAGGAGCTCTCCCGCACCATCAACTCGAAACCCAAATCCTGCTGCGCATTCGGCACCCGCTTGCCATCGAGCAGCGCCAGCAGCGCCTGCGCCGCGCCGCGCCCAACGGCAGCCCGAGGCGTGCGAATCGAGGTCAACCGCGGCACCATGTGCGCCGAAGCCGGCAGGTCGTTGAAACCGACCATCGCCACCTGCCGCGGCACCTCCACCCCTTGGCGCAATGCCTGCAGCACTGCGCCCTGGGCCAGGTCGTCGTTGCAGAAGAAAATGCCGTCGACATCCGGTGCCTGCTGCAGCAGCTGACTGAACAGTGCGCTACCCAAGGCTATGGAAGAAGGCTCCGGCGCCAGCACCTCCAGCTCGGCCGCCTGCAAGCCGGCCTCGGCCAACGCCTGGCGGAACCCTTCGGCACGCTGCATCACTCGCGGGTCGAGCTGGGCGGCAATGAACGCCAGGCGTTTGCGCCCGCGCTCGATCAGGTGGCGAGCCGCAGCGCGGCCGGCCTGCTGTTGCGAGAAACCGACCGAAAGCGCCCCGGCCTCGCCATTGAGTTCCATCATGTGCACGCAGGGCACGCCGCTAGCCGCCAGCATCTGCCGCGATGCCTCACTGCGCTCGAAACCGGTCAGCAGCATGCCGCAAGGCTGGTAGGCCAGGTAGTTGCGGATCAGGTTCTCTTCTTCAGCAAGGTCGTAATGATAGTTGCCGATCAGCACCTCGAGCCCTCGTGGGCGCATGACCTCGTGAATGGCCTCCAGCGTGTCGATGAACAGCTGGTTGGACAGCGACGGGATCAGAACCACTACCGACTGGCTACGTGCCGAAGCCAGCGCACGGGCCGCCGGGTTGGCCACATACCCCAGGCTCGCTGCAGCCGCAACGACCTTTTCCACCAGTTCCGGTGCAACCGTACTGACCCCACGCAGGGCGCGCGAGGCGGTAATCGGGGAAACCCCGGAAAGCCTGGCAACTTCTGCCAGGGTGGGACGACCTGTGGTGCGGGAGCCGGTGCGGGACATGGGTGTTGTAATTTTACTACTTGCAAGGAAAGGGAACGGCCACTAAGGTAGCGCTGTCTCAGGACGCAGGCAATGTAATCTTTGGTAGCAGCCGCCACGCGCTCGCCGCCAAGCGTCCATACTGCGTAAGGACAAGACCAATAACACCGGGGGAAGTGACTGCTCGTCCATGACGAGACAGCGCTATCTCACCCGCAGGAGGTACTGATGAATTCTCCCCTGTCCGCCATCGTGGTGATGGGCGTGGCCGGTTGCGGCAAAAGCTGCATCGGTGCTGCCATCGCCGCCCGAAGCGGCGGCCGCCTGATCGAAGGCGACGCTTTCCACCCTGCCGAAAACATCCGCAAGATGAGCGCTGGCATCCCTTTGGACGACAGCGACCGTGCCGGCTGGCTGGTGCGTCTTGGCCAGGAACTGCAAGCCACCACCGCGGCCGGGGAACGTCCGATCCTGACCTGTTCGGCCCTCAAGCGCCGCTACCGCGACACCCTGCGTGATGCCGTGCCGGGGCTGGTGTTCGTATTCCTCGAACTGTCGCCCGCCGAAGCCGAACAACGCGTGCTGGCCCGCCCCGGGCATTTCATGCCGGCGAGCCTGATCGACAGCCAGTTCGCTGCCCTGGAACCGCCACACGGCGAGCCCCTGACCCTGGCGCTTGATGCCACACAGCCCATCGAAGCACTTGCCGAAGCGGTGGACAGCTGGCTAAAGGGCCGCGGTGAGCGAGGCCTGGCACGAACCGCCTGACCCCGGCGGCTTTCCTTGGCTCACCAAAGACAGCGCTACCCTGCCCCATAAACGTGCGCAAAGTTGCAAAAAAAAAGTTACGCCAAAACAACGATAAGACCGAGGCCTTCAAACCATGTTCGGACTGGCTACTGATACCTTCCTGCTGCTCGACGCGCTGGTTACCATCGTCGGGCTGATCCTGCTGATCACCCACTTCAAGGTCCACCCCTTCGTCGCCCTGACCATCGCGGCCGGCTTCCTCGGCCTGACCTCCGGCATGCCGGTGGCCAAGGTCATGAAATCGTTCCAGGACGGTTTTGGCGGTGTTCTCGGCTTCGTCGGCATCGTGCTCGCCCTGGGCACCATGCTCGGCAAGCTGATGGCCGACTCCGGGGGGGCTGACCAGATCGCGCAAACCCTCATCCGCGCGTTCGGCAAGAAGAACGTGCACTGGGCGATGATGTTCGCCGCCTTCCTGGTGGGCATCCCGCTGTTCTTCGAGATCGGCTTCGTGCTGTTGATTCCGCTGGTGTTCATCGTTGCCCGGCGCTCGGGCGTGTCGCTGATCAAGATCGGCATCCCCCTGCTGGCCGGCCTGTCGGTGGTGCACGGCCTGGTCCCCCCGCACCCGGGCCCGCTGCTGGCGATCGGCATCTTCCATGCCGACATCGGCAAGACCATCTTCTATGGCCTGATCGTGGCGCTGCCTACTGCCATTATCGCCGGCCCGCTGTTCGGTAACTTCATTTCCCGCTACATCCCGGGCAGCCCGTCCCAGGAACTGATGGACCAGATCGCCAAGGAGTCCGACCAGGGCAACCTGCCCAGCTTCACCATCACCCTGGTCACCGTGCTGCTGCCGGTGGTGTTGATGCTGCTGAAGACCTTCGCCGACGTGGTGCTGCCTGCCGAGCACATCGTGCGCCAGTGGATGGACCTGATCGGCCACCCCATCACCGCCCTGCTCGCCGCCCTGCTGCTGGCTTTCTACACCTTCGGCGCGGCCCGTGGCTTCAACCGCCAGCAGATCATGAAGATGCTCGACCAAAGCCTGGCGCCGACCGCCGCGATCGTGCTGATCGTAGGTGCCGGCGGCGGCTTCAAGCAGATGCTGGTAGACACCGGCGTGGGCAACGTGATCGGGCAAATGGCAGTGCAGGCGGAAATTTCGCCGATCATGCTGGCCTGGCTGGTAGCGGCGGTTATCCGCATCGCCACCGGTTCCGCCACGGTCGCCACCATTACCGGCGCGGGCATCGTCGCACCGGTCATCGACCTGGTACCGGGGGTTAACCGCGAGTTGCTGGTGCTGGCCACCGGCGCCGGCTCGTTGATCCTTTCCCATGTGAACGACGCCGGCTTCTGGCTGGTGAAGCAATACTTCAACATGACCGTGGCCGAAACCTTCAAGACCTGGAGCATGATGGAAACCATCCTGTCGATCGTCGGCATCATCTTCATCATGTTGCTTTCACTGGTGGTGTAACCGTTGATCGGGGCAATGGCACCTTGAAGTTTCGGGTAGGGCCGAAAGGAAGTATCAGCCCTACCCGAAGCGAAGGAGCCTGCCATGCCCCGCTCAAGCATCCTGCTGGTTACCCTGCTCGCCGCGCCATTGGCCCTGGCCGCCGGCACCGGCCCCACCTACCCTGACGACCCGCACAGCCCGGCGCCCAAGCCTGGCGTAGACAGCACTCTCAACCCGATCGAAAAACCCGTGCCCCGGAACACCGACCCGCGCATACAGGGCAACGACCCCGACAGCCCGCCGGCGGAACAGAATGACAACCGGGATTTGCCGGGCGTGGATGGCAGTGGCTCGGAAGGCACCGGGCGGCAAGGGGGTGGCGCAGCTGACGGTAGTCAGCGCTAGGCCGGAGGAGCGCCTTGCGGAGCAATTGCCAGCAAGCCAGCTGAGGCGCTTGCTGACAACCGCTCCTGAGGTCAATCCAGCGCGCCGTTCAACACCTCGTAGATGATCCCCGTAGCAACTGCTACCAGGATCAGATCGGCACCCGCCTACATCCATTCATAGCCATCATAATGAGGGAGCTGCCCCAGCAGCCTGCCATCCAGCTTCTTGGCGATACCCGGCGGCAAAGGTTTGCCACGGGCCAGGTTCTTCTGAATGCCGGGGGGCAAGGCCGCCCCCGCGCTCCAGTAATTGCGGTGCCCATCCAGAATGCCAAGCACATCGCCACGGTTAATCGACGGCCCACCATATGCGCTACCGTGCCCTTGGCCATGCTGCCCCTGCCCTTGCCCCTTGCCATGGCCCTGCCCTTTACCGTTACCCGGGTCGCCATAAGTGAGCGCAGGGCCCACTGACAGTGCGATCGAAATAGCGACAACTGCCCACCGATGCTTTGCCATATCTGTTTCCTTACACAGTGACCTCCCTGCACTGTAGAACAAAACCCGGTTCAGGGTGAAAGCCCCCGAAACCCGGGGTCACGGCTTGGCCCCCCGATACAGCACGATGGCTGCAACATCGAGGGCCAGTACGGCAACGGCGAAGAGGAACATGACGTACAGATCTTCCGGAAGCATGGCCGTATCCCCAAAATGCACAGGTTTTCAGCAACGCAGCAATTCCCGTTCCAAACGCCTGGTCGGGGTCAGTAGAGACGGGCTTTGATCAGCGGGCGCAGCAAGTAATTGAGGACGCTGCGCTTGCCGCTGAGTATGTCCACCTCGGCAACCATGCCGGGAATGATCGGCAGCACCTCCTCGCCGCGCTTGAGCTGGCTACCGTCAGTGCGGATCAGCACCTGGTAGTACGACTCCTTGCCATGGGGCGTGTCCTCCTCGATGGTGTCGGCGCTGATCTGCTCCAAGGTGCCCTTGAGGTCGCCATAGATGCTGAAGTCGTAGGCGGTGATCTTCACTTTGGCCGGCATGCCCGGCACCAGGAAGGCCACGTCACGCGGCTTGATCCTGGCCTCTACCAGCAGGCGGTCCTCCACCGGAATCACTTCCATGATCGCCTCGCCGGGCTGGATCACCCCGCCACGGGTGTTTATCAGCACGGTGTTGACCCGCCCACGCACGGGCGAAACGATTCCGGTACGGCGCAACTGGTCCTGGCGCTGCTGCACAATCGGCTCCAGCGCACTGAGGTCGGCCTTGCGCTGTGAGCGCTCGGTGTAGGCGTCCTGGAAGTAACTGCTCTTCAGCTCGGTCAGCTTGCCGTTGAGGGTAGCGATGTCCTGGCTCAACCGCAGCGCCTCCATCTGGCTCACCGCACGCTTGGCCACCAGCGGGCGGACCAGGTCGAGCTGGCTCTGGGCCAGGCTGATCTGTCTCTGGATCGCCTGGCTACCTTCGAGCAACTTGTCCCGTCGCGACTTGAACAGCTCGCGCTCGGAGCGCGCCAGCGGCCCCTGCGGATCGATGTCGGGCGGGAACTCGATGGCCGCCTTGCCCAGCACCTCGGCTTCCAGCCGGGCGATGGCCGCCCGCAGCACGCCGGCCTGGTTGGCCGACTCCTGGAAATTGGTGAGAAAGCGCGTCTCGTCAAGGCGCAGCAGCGGCTGCCCGACCTCCACCAGGTCGCCTTCCTGCACCAGCAGGCGGTCGAGAATGCCGCCTTCCAGGCTCTGGATTTTCTGAATGCGGCTGAACGGCACCACGCGCCCGTCGCCGCGCGTCACCTCATCGAGTTCCGCCCAGGCGGCCCAGGCGACGAACAGCAAGACACTGCCGAGCAGGGTCCAGAGCAGCGGACGGTAGACCGGGTGAGTGGTCGCCAGCAAGGGATCGGCCAACTGCCGGCGCAGCTGTACAGAGTAATTTTCAGCAGCCATGACCCGCTCCCTCGGCGACCTGTGGCGCCTGCACCTGGTTGCCCAGCACCACCTGATTCAGCGGGCCGTCCATGATCACCTGGCCATTGCGCAGCACCACTGCACGGTCCACCAGCGCCAGCACGCTTTTCTTGTGGGTGGTAATGATCAGTGTGCGCCGGCCCAGCCACTTCTGCAGGTAGTCGATCACCTGTTTCTCGCTGTTCTGGTCGAAGGCCGCCGTCGGCTCGTCGAGCAACAGGATCGGCGGGTCCTGCAACAGTACCCGGGCTAGCCCGACCGCCTGACGCTGGCCGCCGGAGAGGCTTGCGTTGCCCTGGATCGGCATGTCCAGGCCCAACGGGTGAGCGCGCACGAAAGTGCCCAGCCCCACGCCGTCGAGGGCTTCCAGCAATTCCTCGTCGCTCAACGCAGCGTTCGCCAGGTTGAGGTTTTCGCGCAGGCTGCCGTGGAACAGCGCCACGTCCTGTGGCAAGTAGCCGATGCCGCGCTGGCGGTCGGCCGGGTCGAGCTGGCTCAGGGCAATATCGTCCAGCAACAGCCGGCCGGATTGCGCGTCGAGCAAGCCACTGAGCAGCCGCAGCAGGGTCGATTTGCCCGCTCCATTGCCGCCGAGCAGCGCCACCCGCTCGCCGGCCTGGATGCTCAGCGCCTGCACATCGACCACCGGCGAGCTGTCGCCGTGGGCCAGCCGCAGCCCCTCCAGGCGGTAATGCCCATGGAGCCGCTCGCGGTGCACGAAGCGCTTGCCGACGGGACGCTCCTGTTCGGCCGACATCAGCTGGTCGAGGCCCTCCAGTGCCACCTTGGTGTGCTGCCAGCGGCCGAGGATGGCGGCCGCCTGGGACAAGGGGGCGATGGCCCGCGAGGCAAGGATCGAACAGGCCACCAGGGCACCGACGGTCATCGCCCCGTCGCTTATGCGGTAGACGCCGAACACCACCACCCCGACGTAGCACAGCTGCTGGACGATACTGGCCGAGTAGCTGAGGGTCGAGGCCAAGGCGTGGGTCTTCATCGCGGTACCGGCCAGTTCCCCCGTGAGTGTCTCCCACTGCTGGCGGCAACGGCCTTCGGCACGCGCGGCCTTCACCGTCTCCAGGTGTTCGAAGGCTTCCAGCAGCACGCTGTTCTTCATCGCCCCCTCGCGCAGGTTCTGCCGCGACAGGTGCCCCAGCACGCGCTGGGTCAGCAACCCCGGCAGCAGCATCAACACGCAGGCCACCAGCGGAACCCAGACCACATGGCCACCGATCACGGCGATGAGCAACAGGAAGATGGCCACGAACGGCAGGTCGCTGATCAGCGCGGCGCTGGACGAAGTGAAGAACTCACGGACCGACTCGAATTCCCTCACCTGGGTGCTGAACGCCCCCATCGACGCCGGTTTGGCGGCAATCCGGGTGCTCAGCACGCGAGCGAACAGCAGGCTCGACAGCTGCAGGTCGAGGCGCTTGCCAAGTACGTTGAGCAGGTGCCCGCGAAGGATCCGCAACACCCCGTCGACAATGATTGCCAAGGCCACGCCGCTGGCGAGTATCCACAGGGTATCGAAGGCCGCGTTGGGCACCACGCGGTCGTACACCTGCATGGCGAACAGCGCCGAAGCGACCGCGAGGACGTTGGCCACCAGGGCAGCCGCCGTGACTTCCACATAGGAGCGCCAGAGCCGCTTGAGCGGCCCGAAGAACCAATGCTCCGGCAAGCTGCTGGCGTAGTCGCCGACCCGGCCGTCGGGTTGATAGCGGCATTTGGCGAACACCGCCGTGCCGCTGTAAAGCGCCTCCAGCGCGGGTAACGCCATGCATTCACGGCCACCGTCGCTCTGCGGCACCAGTACCTCGCACTGCTCGCCTTCGACGCCAACCAGCAGCAGGCTGCGGCCATCGCCGAGCAGCAGCAGGGCCGGCAGCAGGTAGGCGTCCATGTGCCGCAATGGCAGCTCCGCGACCCTGGCAGTGAGGTCGGCACGGCGCAGCGCGCGCACGACCAGCCGCAGCGGCAGGCGTCCGTGCTCCAGCGCCAGGCCATCGACCAGCTCGGCGTCGCCCAGCGGCCGGCCCAGTTGCCGGCACAGCAGCAGCAGGCCCTGGCGCAGCGGGTCGTCGTGGTTCAGGGGCAAAACGTTATCTGGGGCTTGTTCAACTTCCATGATTCAACCGATTCTCCAGTAGAGCCCCCAACAGACCGACCTGCGCGGCCGCCCGGTACTCGATACGCTTGCGTTCGATGTGCAGATTGATCAATTGCCGCTCGGCCTCGAAACGCTCGCGCTGCACATTGAGCAAGTCGATCACGTCACGCCGGCCGACCTCGAACTGCTCGCGGTACAGCTCGCCGACCTGTTCCGCCTCCGTCACCTGCTGGCTAAGCGACTGCTCCCGCCAACGCAGCGTGTCACCGTTGTCGAACAGCGTCTGCAACTGCCGGCGGATATCACGCTGCATCGCATCGGCCGTCCATTGCGCCGACTCCAGGCGCTGTTGCGCAGCGGTCGGCCGGCGGAAATTGGAAAGCCCCTGGAAGGTGTCCATGCGAAAGCGCAGCGACATCACCGAGTCGCTTTCCGGGCGACCGCCGATCTCCCGGCGCAACGCGGAGGCCTCCAGGTTCAACTGCGGCAGCAACGAAGCCTTGGCCTCGCGGACTTGCGCCTCGGCGACATTGGCGTCCTCCAGTGCCTTGCGCTGCAACGGCGATTCACGGATCACCCGTGCCACGTCGCTGGCAGCCAGGTAGCGCTGCAGCGACATCGGCTCGGGCTCCACCAGTTCGGAGGGGTCCTGGCCAACCAGGATCGCGTACTGGTTGCGCGCGTCCTGCAGGTTGCCCTTCTCCAGCGACAGTTGTTCCTGGGCGCGTGCCAGTTCCAGGTTGGCGCGGTCCAGTTCGCTACGGTCGGCGTAGCCATCACTGCCGCGCGCCTGGGTCATCTCGCGGATGCGGTCCAGACGCTGGATGTGCTGGCGCACCGTCTCCACCCGGCGCTCCGAGGCAAGCACGTCGAGGTAGGTCTCGACGATATCCAGCGCCGCATCGTCGCGCGCCACCAGCACCGCCTCGGACAGCTTGCGCCGGGTTGCGCTGGCGCTGTCGACCTTGCTTGTCACCCTTCCCCAGTCATACAGCATCTGCGATACGGTGAGGTCGTAGACGACCTCACCAACGTCGAACTCCTGCGGCCCTCCGGACATCGTGACGGAGGGGTAGTAACCACCCTTGGCGATCTCTACCTCGGTGCCCGCACGGTCCGCCTCGGCCATCGCCGAACGCACCTGCGGGTGGATCGCCAACCCCTCCCGCACCGCCTGGTCGAGAGGAATTGCCGAAGTGGACAACGGCAGCCCGAAGCACAGGAGCCAAAGGGCTCCCGCGCCACGGCGCCTTCCCTTGAGCACGGACAGGCCGCGCATCAGACCACAACCTGTACCGTGTTGTCCTCGATCAGCAGGGTACTGCTGCCAAAGCTGTAGACATCGTAGGTAATGCCGTTGAGCTGCTGGGTGGTCCCGGTGTTCACGGCACCCGCCACGTTGAGGGTGTCGTTGCTCTCGCCGGTAATCTGCAGCACGTTGTTGGCATCGGTGATGGCGTCGACCTCCGCTGCGGTCAGGGTCAGCACACTCCCCGAGTCACCCCGGCCGAGGTCGATACGCTCGATGTTGGAGAGCGTGCCGACGCCGACGGCGTTGTAGTCGAGGTCGATGCCGTCGGCCAGGACCAACGTGTCGAAGCCCGCGCCGCCATCGATGCTGACGAAGTCGGTCGCGGTGATCTGGACGGCGTCGTTGCCGTTGCCGGCCACCACGTGATCACCGGTCCCCACGTTGAAGATCAGGTCGTTGCCATCGCCTCCATTGATGTGCTCCGAACTGCCGCTCGCCCCGGACATGACATCGTCCCCCGAGGTGCCGGTGACGTCGATCTGGCCAATGTTCACTGACAGCCCGTTCGGGGTCAGGGTGATGCCGTATGCCGAGCTGTCGTTGCCGTTGGTATCGGTAGCGACGATGTTGAACGAGATCTGCGAACCGAGGTTAAGGATATCGGTGATGTTCAACCCCAACTGGGTGAGGACGGTCGGGCTCAGCAGGTTCAGCGAGAAGTTGCCAGAGCTGTCCGCCGCGATCGGCAGCAGCTCGACGTTCAGCGCCGGGGTGATGACCCGGATCACCACGCTGGAGTCCGGTTCGGTGGTGCCACTGAAACCGAACCGCGGGTTCAGCGGGTTGAGGCTGACGTCGACCCCGAAGTTGCCGATGGTAACGGGCTGCTCGATGCTGCTGCCGACACCGATGGTCGCCACATTGCTCGGGTTGCCGGCCGGGTCCTCACCGGTCACGGAGACTTGGGCATTGAGCAACTGGTCCAGGGTAAGGTCGATGTCCAGATCGGTAAGCAGATTCAGCGAGGCCAGCCCGCTGTTGTCGGCAGTCACCGTGGCGGTGGCGGTGACGCCGCCGATGTCCACTTCGACCGTCAGTTCGGTTCCCGGATCCGTGGAGATGGTCAGGATGCTGCCCACCAGCGACAGCACCGGGGTCGCAGGCGGGATGGTGTCGACAGTGAACGGCACCGGGCTCGACGCAGCTCCACCATTGATGTCTGCGGTGACGGTAGAGGCGCCCTCCGGGAACGGCCCCATGCCATCGCCAGGGGGAATGGACACGGTGACACTGCCGGCCAGGATATCGCCAGCGGTGATGGTGTGCGTCGCCTGCGTCTCGTAGCCGTTCTGCCCGGCGAAGGCGACGGTGATCACCTGGCCGACCTGCATGGTCGGGCGTATCGTCACGTCGACCTGGATGCCATCGCTGATCTCGGCAGCGTTGATCCAGGTATCGGCGGCTTCTGGCACGCTGATGGTCGGCGGTGCCAGGTCCGGCGCGTTGATCGTCGCTG
This sequence comes from Pseudomonas sp. B19(2017), assembly GCF_002113165.1. Classification (NCBI taxonomy): domain Bacteria; kingdom Pseudomonadati; phylum Pseudomonadota; class Gammaproteobacteria; order Pseudomonadales; family Pseudomonadaceae; genus Pseudomonas; species Pseudomonas sp. B19(2017). Next base: position 1,330 of record NZ_NEJR01000007.1, on the reverse strand, counting down.
GCCCGCTGACGTTGCCCGCAGCGTCCACTGCGACCCCGGCGATCAGCTCGCCGGTGATCAGCGGCGGTGCGAGCGGCAGGCTGAAGTTGCCGCTACCGTCGACATTCACCGTGATCGGGTTGGCGGTATCGCCATCGATCACAATACGCACCTGGCTGTTCGGCTCGGCGGTACCGGTAAGCAGCGCACCGTCGCTACTGATGCTCAGCAGTGGCGCCGATGGTGCCACCGAGTCGACCGTGGTACTGGCCGGGCCACTGGTATTGCCGGCGGCGTCCTCGGCCACGGCGTTGACCACCGTGCCGTTCGCCAGCGGGGTCGCAGGCGTGAAGGCCCAGTTGCCACTGCCGTCGGCGGTCGTTTCGCCGATCGGGTTGCCGCTGCCGTCGGTAAGAATCACCTTGGCCCCGGCTTCAGCGGTACCACTGATCACCGCCCCGTTGCTTGGGTTGAGGATCGGTGCAGGTGGCGCGACGGCGTCGACGGTGACGCTGGTCGGCCCGCTGGTATTGCCGGCCGGGTCCTGGGCCACGGCGTTGATCACCGTGCCATTGGCCAGCGGGGTCGAAGGCGTGAAGGCCCAGTTGCCGCTGCCATCGGCAGTAGTCTGACCGATGGGGTTGCCGCTGCCGTCAGTGAGGATCACCCTGGCGCCGGCTTCGGCGGTACCGCTTATCTCGGTGCCGTTGCTTGGGTCAACCGTCGGCTGGCCAGGGGCGACCGTATCCACCGTAGTGCTGACCACTGGCGAGCTGGTGTTGCCGGCCGCGTCCTGGGCCACGGCATTGACCACCGTACCGTTGGCCAACGGCGTACCGGGGGTGAAGGCCCAGTTGCCGCTGCCATCGGCGGTCGTCTCCCCGATCGGGTTGCCGCTGCCGTCGGTGAGGATCACCTTGGCCCCGGCTTCGGCGGTACCACTGACCACTACCCCATTGCTCGGGTTGAGAATCGGCGCAGGCGGCGCGACGGCATCAACGGTAGCGCTGGTCGGCCCGCTGGTATTGCCGGCGGCGTCCTGGGCCACGGCGTTGATCACCGTGCCGTTGGCCAGCGGGGTCGCAGGCGTGAAGGCCCAGTTGCCACTGCCATCGGCGGTCGTTTCGCCGATCGGGTTGCCGCTGCCGTCGGTAAGGACCACCTTGGCCCCGGCTTCAGCGGTACCACTGATCACCGCCCCGTTGCTTGGGTTGAGGATCGGTGCAGGTGGCGCGACGGCGTCGACGGTGACGCTGGTCGGCCCGCTGGTATTGCCGGCCGGGTCCTGGGCCACGGCGTTGATCACCGTGCCGTTGGCCAGCGGCGTACCGGGCGTGAACGACCAATTGCC